>JACQWT010000072.1 GCA_016209145.1 Deltaproteobacteria bacterium
CGGTGGCGCGGATCTGCTCCAGCTTCTTCGTCCCCGTGACGGTCATCCTGAACTCCCGGATGCTGTCCAGGGCCGACAGCCCACCGCCCCCGCCGCAGCACCAGTTTTCGGTGCGGTTGGGCTCCATGTCGCGGAAGTCCTGGCAGCTCGCCTCCAGGATGACGCGCGGCTCGTCGAAGATGCCGCACGACTTCGAGAAGTTGCACGGATCGTGGTAGGTGACCGGATCCGGGTTCTTGCTCTTGTCGAACTCGAGCTTGCCCTGCCGGATGAGGTCGGCCGTCCACTGTAGGCAGTTCGCGATCTGGAAGGGGAGCTCTCCCCACCACTTGGCGGGCTCCATGATCTTCTTCATGATGCGGTAGGCGTGGCCGCACTCGCCCATGAGCAGCACCTTGGTGCCGAGCTTCTTCGCCTCCTCCACGTAGCGCTTGTTGTCGGCCTTCATGTCGGCGTCGTTGCCCGTGAACAGGCCGTAGTTGGCGCCGTCGAAGCAGCGCGAGCTCATCGTCCAGCACTCCGCCATGCCGAGCACGTGGAAGATCTTGGCAACCCCCATCGTGGCCTCGATGTTGACGAGCACGTCGCCCGAGGGCGGGACGTAGAAGTACTCGGCGCCTTCCTTGTCCACCGGGATCTTGATGTCGATGCCGCCGTGCTCTTCCTTCATTTCCTCCTCGAGGAACGCCACGGCGGCCTTGAATGCCTCGGGCGAGGCGTTGTCGGTGTTGCCGGTCTCCAGCGAGACCCGCACGACCTTCTGGATCTGCTCCGGCGTGAGCCCGAGCCCGTCGACAATGCCGCGCCCCTTGCGCGTGATGACGGAGTTGTCGATGCCAAAGGGGCAGTACTGGCCGCAGCGGCGGCAGCCGGTGCACTCCCAGAATACCTCCTTCCAGAGCCCGAGCTCGCGCTCGTCGAAGTCCGCGGCGCCCGCCAGAGCGCCGAAGAGCTTGCCCGCGCTGGTGCAGTGCTTCTTGTAGATCCTGCGGATGAGGTCGGAGCGCACCGGCGGGTTGTACCTGGGCTCGGGCCGGCCGTAGTAGACGGGGCACACCGACGCGCAGGTGCCGCAGCGGGCGCACATCTCCATGTAGAGCTTGAGCACTCTGGGGCCCTTGTCGATGGCGGTGATCTCCTTGACCACGCGCTCGGTCCTACTAGTGGCGACCGGCTTGCTTTCGGCCTGGGTGGCGGCGGACACGACGTTGTCGGTGCTCACGGCTAGCTCCTCTTGAC
The DNA here is from genome assembly GCA_016209145.1 of Deltaproteobacteria bacterium. Taxonomy (GTDB): domain Bacteria; phylum Myxococcota_A; class Polyangia; order Polyangiales; family Polyangiaceae; genus JACQWT01. The sequence goes on from JACQWT010000072.1 coordinate 1,240, forward strand.
CAGGGCCTGGGTGAAGAAGATCCCGCCAAGGTGCAGGATCTTCGAGAAGGGGATGTACATGAACAGCACGAGGGCGAGCCCGGCGTGGACCAGGAACAGGCCGTGCTCGGGCACGACGGGCGAGAAGACGAGCAGCGAGGCCGCCCAGCGTCGCGTCTCGGCGAGATCCACGTGCGCGCCCAAGCGCATGAGGTCGCCCGTGGCGAAGATGGCGAGGAGCAGCAGCAGGGCGAAGAAGTCGGGCAGGCCCGAGACCTCCCGCACGCGCGGCGTGGTCAGGCGCCGGCCGAGCAGCAGCAGACCGGTCACGACGAGCACGATGCCGGCGCCGCCCCCGGCGCCGGCGCTCATCTGCCCGATGGCCCGCTCGCTCATGCCCAGAGACAGCAGCGAGTGGTCGATGACCCCGGTGACCACCCGGAAGTGGCCTACGAAGACGAGCGCCAAGGTGGCGTGGAAGAACCACGACATGGCCCACAGCGCCCGGTCGCCTTTGAAGAGGCTGGGAAAGAAGAGGGCCTCGGCGAGCACGGCCCTGGCCGTGGTGGTCTCGCTCGGACCGTAGAGCTTGAGCTTGGCGGGCTGGGGCGTCCGGTACCAGACGCGGAGGCGATAGCTCATGCCGAGCACAAAGACGAGGACGGCGAAGTAGGGCAGCACGCCGCCCACGAGGAACGCGAAGCCATTCATGGTGTGTCTCCTTGTGCGCAGCGCTACAGGCAGCCGCTCGGCCGCGGCAGGCCGGCCAGCCGGTATGCCCCGCGCGCCACCCCGCACGGGAAGAGCGTGCAGATGCGCTTCGACGGCAGGCCCGTGGCCTTGCCGATCTTCACGATCGCGGGCCCTTCGCCGTGCTCGGCGTAGTACTGGCGAACGAACTCGATGATCCGCCAGTGCTCGTTGGTGAGCGGGCCGATGTCGTTGCGCCGGGCGAGCTCCTCGGCCTTGTCTCGGGTCCAGCCGCTCATCTGCGCGAGGAACCCGTCGTTGTCCAGCTCGTGTGCTTTCAGTCGCGCCTGTGCTTTCACTTCTCTGCCTCCCTGGCCGGGGCAAGGCAGGAGCACGTGCGGCGTGCCAGGACGCCGCCGGAACGCGCGCGGGCGCAGCTTGACGCATGCGGCGCCGGGGCTAGGATGCCTGCGGGCGCACGTGGCCTTGCCGCGCGTGTCCGGCCGGCTCGACGGGGTGCGCTGACCAACGTTCCCGTCGGGCCGCTTTCGTTTTGGGCTGCCTGGTGTCGTTGCCGCTCGGGCTTGCCTCGCTCCTTGGTTTGGCCCCGTGGGCCTCACGGCCCCCGGGTGGCTAACGTGTCGCTTGACGGGCGGGGCGTGCGCCGGGGCGCCGGTCCCGCCCGGCCGTCATGAAGGTGCGCGGAACCCTCCTTCGCCGCCGGTGCAGGCGGCAATCTCGTCGAGGCCGAAGGGTTTGGCGATGCGCGCGAAGACGAGCCGGTCGCAGTCCTCGGGGAACTCGTCCGGGCTGCCGGCCAGCACGATGCGCACGAAGGGGATGCGTGGATCGGCGTCGAGATGGGCGCAGATGTCGGAGCTGCGCTCGCGGCCCATCTGGCAGTCGACCACGGCGAAGTCGGGCCGGAACGACTGCACGAGGGCCGAGCAGGAGTACTCGCAGTCGGTCAGCTCCAGGTTGAACGGCGCGCGCGCCGCCGCCTCGCGCAGGGTGTGCTCCAGCTCGCGGTCGCCGGTGACCACGAGGACGTTGGTCTTCTGGCCGCGCACGGCGCGGAAGTAGTCGCACTGGTCGCACGTGCCCCGGCAGAAGAGCTTGCTGTGGCCGACCTCCGGGGCGAGCTTGACGACCTCGTAGCAACGCTGGGCGCGCAGGGCGTAGACGACGCAATGCTTGCAGCCGTCGAGCAGGCCGCTCTTGCCCTTGAACTCCCAGCAGTACTGGAACTGGCCTCCCTGCGGGCGCCGGCGCGGCTCGTCGCGGCGGCTGGCGCGCGTGACGAGGCGCTCCAGATCTCGGTGGTCGATGCGATGGTGGCCGCCGGCCGTGCGCCGGGCGGGCAGTCGCCCGGAGCTGATCCACTTCAGGACCGTGTCCGGAGTGACCGCGCAGGCCGCCGCTGCCTGCCCGGTGCTGAGGAGGCTCGGTCGTTGCGGCGTTTTCAGGGATTTATGACCTTCTGGCATCTTTCCGGGTTTTCTCGATTCTCGTTTTGCCACACGAGGCTGGCGTGGTCAAGCGGGATCTGTTCTGGGTTTGGAGCATGTAGGAGCGGCCGTGATGTCGACGTCCTGGCCTGTCGTTCGCCAGAGCTCCGTCCGCTGGCTCCGGGGGCACGTTCGGATGGGCGGTCACCCGCCCAGCACCTCCCAGACCGCCCGGAATGCCCGCGGGTCGATGAGGTAGCTGTAGTGGGTGAAGGGGGTCACGTCGATCTGCTCCGCGCCCTCGAGGGTGGCCGAGTCGGCGGGCAGGACGAAGAGATCGTTCTCGCTCCAGAAGGTGACCGTCCGCAGCGAGGCGGGCAGAGGCGAGCGGCCGAGACGGTCCATCAGCTCGCTGCCTGGCCGGAGCGCGCGCGTGGTCTCGGTGTTCGCATAGCGGGCCGGGTAGGTGCCCCGGTGTGGCGTGCCCAGGGTGACCAGGGTCCGCACCGCAGGGCCCAGGCGATGCTCGGCGATGGCCAGCCGGGCCACCAGCCCGCCCAGGCTGTGGGCTACCAGATCGACCTGGGGCTCGCCCGTGACGGCGCACACCCGCTGCACGTAGGCGGCCAGGGCTCTGGCCCGGTCGTCCATGGACCCGTCGCGGTCGAAATCGACGCGGTAGGTGCGCTTGCGGCCGCAGAGCCGGAAGTAGCCGGCCATCAGCAGGAAGGCGCCGCGGTTGGCGCCCAGGCCATGGACGAACACCACCGGCGGGTGGCCGTCCGGCGCGCCCGGATCTACCGCGGTCTTGCGAGGGACGAAGAGGGAGTAGGCCAGGAGCGGCAACTGGACCAGGTGGCGCTGCACATCGGGGTCCACCGAGCGATAGGCGGCCACGGCCTGACGGCCGACGAATGCGCCGCCCGCGGCCAGGCCGCGCCCCACCGCGGTCAGGACCGCCAGAAAGGGGCTCGTCGCCTCGTCCTCGTCGCTCATGGGGATCGCATCCTCGCCGAGGGCCAACTTGTCGATCTCAACGCAGTCGAGGGCGACGATCAGCTCCTTGGCTTCGCCGAGCGCAACTTCATATGCAGCAACTCTCGCCGAGCCCGCGCTGAGAGGGTGCGGCCGGGCTCGTGGCTGCCGCTCGCGGCACAATGACACAGTAGTACTAGGAGTGTGTCGGAGAAAAAACCAAGTGCGCGGAATTGTTCGGTTCCAGTGTCAGAGTAAAGTGAGCGATTTCGATAACTTGGACCATTTCGAGCACGCTTTCTCCGACACGCTCCTAGCGGGTGAGTAGCCACCAGCGCGCCTTGGTGTCTCCCATGGGGATCTGCCCCTCGTTGCCGCAGTTCAAGTAGTCGACAACCCAGACCGGCCGGTTCGGGCCACCCCACTCGCCGAGGGTGGTGGCGCATATGTCGTCACAGCTCAATGACGTCTGCGGGCCGTCGCCCGAGTAGAAGTAGACCTCGCTCCAGGTCACCTTGTCGCCGACCTTGTCGCAGCCCCGGCCGGAGACCCAGTTCGGCGAGAGTGCGGTGATCTTCGCCGACGTGTCGCACTTGCCCGCGACGTTGTCGAGGATGGGCGCCAACCAGTTGGTGACGAACCACATCTCGTCTCCGTCCGTCTGCCGGCACTTGAACAGAATCTCGGTCTCGCCGGGCAGGGCGTCCTTCCAGGGCAGCGCGGTCGTCACGGACGCGTCCTTGGGCGCGCCTGGCGCGCTCGCGCTGAGCCACTTCTGGCCGGCGAAGCTCGAGGCCTGCGCGTACCAACGCAGCACCCAGCCCCCGCCCCCCATCGCCGTTGACAGCTCGGCGGCCCGAGGTGCGGGAGGACGTGGGCCACGGAAACGTGGAATGTGAAACGGAGAACAGGGAATGTGGAATGTCATCCCTGGACTCGCAGAAACGATCGATGCCTGGGCAGGCAGGCAGGCTCCGGAGCAGCGCGACGGCGAACCCCTCCAGGCGCCGGGCGAGGTCATCGCCCTTGCGGCCCTCCGCTTGACCTTGCCGATCGCTGCTGTTCCACATTCCACATTCGCCGCGGCGGGCGCCAGGCCATGGCCACGCCTGCCGGCGCTTCTTGGCCCGTGCCTCGACCGCAAGGATCTCGGATGGATAGAGCTGTCAACGGCGATGGGGGGGTTGGGGTGCGGCGCCTACAGCCCTTTCTCGTCGATGTCCCGCAGTCGCATCAGCACGCCCAAGGACGACTCGCACAGGGCCAACCCGAGCACCTCGCGCAGCTTGCTCTCTCCCACCTCGTACTTGCGCTGGATGCGCTTCTCGTAGGCTTGGCGCAGGGCGTCGAGCAAGGGGCCCATCTCGCAGGGTTTCTGCAGGTAGGTGTAGGAGCCGGCCTGCGTGCAGCGCACGGCCGAGTCGATCGAGCCGTGGCCCGTCAGAATGACCACTTCGGTCAGCGGGTGCTGCTTCTTCAGTGCCTCCAGCAGCTCCTCGCCCGACATTCCGGGCATGCGGAGGTCGACCAGCGCGAGGTCGAACTCCTGCTTCTGGGCCGCGGCTAAGGCCTCCTCGCCCGAGCCCATCGCCACCACGTCGAAGTCACGCAGTGAGAGCCGCTCGCTCAACGAGCGCAGGAACGGCGCCTCGTCGTCTACGATCAGCAGGCGGATGCGTTTCGCCACGGAGCTACCCCTTTCGCCCTCGGGGCGAGCGCCACAGATCGATGGTGGGGAGCACAACTAGCCTATAGCGGACGGCGGCAGGTCAGCCCAGAACAAAACGCGATCCTGACCCGGGCGATCCATCGCCGCGCGCGCTAGGCCCGGACCCGCCGGGGCAACCACAACCGCGGGCCGGCGCCGGAGGCGTCAGGCAAGCCCGGGCTGCAACTGCGCGATAGCTCGAGTGGCAAGAGGCTCCGGGCAAGCTCCGACCCCGTGCTCGGGCGATGCCGACTTGGCAAATGGCACTACAGAGGTAAGCGGCAAGTCACTACACGACCGTGGGGCCAGGCTCGATATCATGCCTGCCGGGCCCAGGCGAAGCTGCAAGCGCAGGCCAGCTCGATGCAACAGCCCACAACGCCACCTGACAGGACGAGCCCGGCACCGGAGCCGGCGCAGCGCGAAGCCGTGCGCGCCGCGGGCGAGCCGGCACCGCCGGCCGAGGATGGACCTGCACCGCAGTCCGAGGACGAGCCCGCGCCACCGTCCGCTCGGCCCCACCGGCTCGACGCCGACGAGTCCAAGAGCCCGTTCGTGGACGCGGCCTCGGCGCACAGCCACGAGTACTTCGAGCGCATGCGGCGCCGGCTGCTCTGGCGCCTGCTCGTGGCCTACGTCGTGCCCATCCTGCTCCTGAGCGGCTACTTCCACGTCGAGTACACCGAGGCCCTGCGCGAGGGCGTGGACAGCCACCTGGTCGCGATCGCGGAGAACCAGCGCAACACGGTCGATCTGTACCTGCAAGAGCGCGTGTCCAACTTGCGCCGCGCCTGCCCCTCGCCCGGCCTGCTGCCGGTGACCTCGTCGGGGCGGCTGGAGGAGCTGCTGGGCGAGCTGCGCGACGACAGCGAGGCATTCGTCGACCTTGGCCTGTTCGGTCCGGACGGCAAGCTCGTGGCCTACCCGGCCCCTTCCCGCAGCTCCTCGGCAAGGACTACCGTGACGAGCACTGGTACCGCGAGGTGCGCTCCGCGAAGGACGGCACTTACATCAGCGACGTCTACCTGGGCTTTCGCGGCAAGCCGCACTTCATCATCGCCGTCGCACGCAAGGCAGAAGGCCGGCCCTGGGTGCTGCGGGCTAGCGTCGATCCGCAGAAGTTCGCCGAGTTTGTGGGCCGATCCCATCTCATCGAGGACGCCGAGACCTTCATCGTCGATCGCCAGGGCAAGCGCCAGACGCTTCTGGCGGAGGCGGAGATCGGGCGTGCCTTCCCGATGCCGGCGAAGCAGGGCGGCAAGACCGTGCTGGCGGAGGCGAGCGTCGAAGGCGCCATGCACCTGGGCGCGGTGGCGCCCCTGCGGACCAACGACTGGTCGCTCGTGATGATGGTGCCCAAGAAGCGGGCCTATGCCCCAATCCTGCGGGCCCAGATCGTCGTGGGCGCGCTCGTGCTGCTCGGCGTGGTGCTCGTCGTCGCCCTGTCGCTGCGCTCCACCCAGCGCCTCGTGCGCGAGCTGGAGCAGGCGGACACCGATCGCGGACACTTGACGCAGCAGCTCTTCGACGCGGCCAAGCTCGCCTCCGTGGGCGAGATGGCGGCCGGCGTGGCCCACGAGATCAACAACCCCCTGGCCATCGTCTACGAGACGGCCGGCCTGATGAAGGACACGCTCGATCCGGCCTTCGGCCAGGAGCTCGATCCGGACCGCTTCCGCGAGCTCTTGGACACCATCGAGCAGGCGACGCTGCGCGGGCGCAACGTGACGCGGCAGCTCCTGGCCTTCGCGCGCCGCCACGAGCCGGAGCCGGTGCCCCTGGACGCCGCCGAGCAGATCCGGCAGGTCCTGGCGGTCAAGGAGAGCGCCTTCCGCGTTTCCAACATCGAGGTAGTGACCGAGCTCGCGCCGGCCCTGCCGCCCGTCCTGTGCGACGCGACGCAGCTCGAGCAGGTGCTCCTGAACCTGCTCAACAACGCCCGGGACGCGATAGGCAGCGGCGGGCGGATCACGGTCCGCACGCGCCGGCAGGGGCGCATGGTGGCGATCGAAGTGCAGGACACGGGCTGCGGGATGACCCGCGAGCAGATGAACCGGGCCTTCTTCCCCTTCTACACGACCAAGGCGGTGGGCCGGGGCACGGGCCTGGGGCTGTCCATCAGCTACGGCATCGTCAAGGCCCACGGTGGCCGCATCGAGGTGGAGAGCGAGGTGGGCGTGGGCACCACCTTCGTCATGACCCTGCCGGCGGTGCGCGGCCTGCGCGCGCGTCCCTCTTCGCCGGGCGCTCTCCCTCCCGGAGGCGGCCGTGAGCGCTGAGTCGCGTGCTCCCGCGCAAGAGGGCGCCGCGGCGCCGCGCGTGCTGGTCGTCGACGACGAGGAGCGGTTCCGCACGAGCCTGGCCCGGCGGCTGCGGCTGCGCGCGATGATCGTGAGCGAGGCGGCCGAGGGGGCCGAGGCCCTTCGCCATGTGCGTCGCGAGCGGCCGGACGTGGTCGTGCTGGACCGCAAGATGCCGGGCCTGAGCGGCGAGGAGGTGCTCCGGGAGGTCAAGCGCCTGGCGCCGGAGGTGCAGGTGATCATGCTCACCGGGCACGGCAGTATCGCGTCGGCGACGACGACGGGGCGGCTGGGCGCGTTCGCCTACCTCGAGAAGCCGTGCGAGATGGAGCGGCTGCTCGAGGCGATCGAGCGGGCGCGCGAGGCCGGCTCGCGCGCGCGGGTGCGGCACGAGATCGCGCCCCCGCAGCGCACGCTCGGCGGCTGGCTGTGGGGAACGCACGGCCTGCGCCCCATCGTGCTGGTGCTGGCGGCGCTGCTCTTCGCCGCCTTCTACTTCGCGCCCGCGCCGGCGGGCATGCTCGATCTGCTCGGGGCGCAGAAGACCGGCGCGCCCGGAGGTGACCCCATCGCCGGCTACGCCCACTACGCCAAGATGGAGCGCGGCGAGAACATCGCATCGTACTACGGCCGGACGGCCGGGCGAGCCGTGGTCGAGCGCCCGCTCGTGCCGCAGGAGGCGGCGCGAGCGCTCAAGGTCATGCTCGGTACCCTGGTGGTGGCGGCGCTGTGCTGGGCCACGGGGGCGCTGCCGGTGGGCATCACCGCCCTGCTCGTGGGCGCGATCCTTTACGCTTCCGGCGTCTTTCGCCCGGACATGGTGGCCGCGGCCTATGCCCGGGACGCGGTGCTCTTCGTGGCCGGGGTGCTGGCCCTCTCGGCCGCCGCGGCCAAGGCGGGCCTGGACCGGCGCGCCGGCCTGCTTCTACTGCGCGTCGCCGGTTCCGGGCGGGGCTTCCTGTTCCTGTTCTGCCCCCTCCTGGCGCTGGCGGCGTCGTTCCTGCCCGGGCACGCCCTGACGGCGTTCGTGGTTCCCATCGTGATGGTGGCCTACATGGGCGCGGTGCGCGCCTCGCGCGAGCCCAGGGATCGCTCTCTCGCCGTGCCGCTCGTGCTCGGCGTCTGCTATGCGTGTAACCTTGGCTCGCTTGGCTCGCCGGCGGGTGCCGGGCGCAACGCGCTCGTGCTCGGGATTCTGGAGGGCTACGGCCCGGTGCCGGGCTTTGGCCGGTGGCTGCTCTGCGGCCTGCCCACCGTGCTCGCGACGGCGCTCGTGCTCGCCTCGTACTTGTGGCTGCGGCTCGGTGCCAGGCTGCACGCCGGCGGGTTCAATGCCGCCGCGCCGGCACACTTCGAGGCGGAGAAGTTGGGCCCGCTGACGCGGCAGGAGCGGCTGACGGCCGCCGTGTTGCTCGGCGTGGTCGCGCTGTGGTGCGCCGCGCCTCAGGCGCTCGGCCTGGGCGGTCCGGCCCTGCTCGGGCTCGTAGCGCTGGCCGTGCTCCGGCTGATCGGCTGGCGCGACATAGGCGGCATCTCCTGGGACGTCGTGGCCATGTACGGCGCTGCCTGCGCCATGGCGGCCGGCCTCGCCAGCACCGGTGCGGCGCTGTGGGTCGCCGACGGCCTGCTGCGGGCGGTGCCCGAGCTCCTGCGCTCCGCCGACGGGCTGCTCCTGGTCGCGAGCGGGCTGGGCGCACTGCTCGCGAACCTCGCGGGCGACGGCGCCGCCGTGGCCACCATCGGACCCGTCGCCGCCGCCGTGGCCAAGCTCTCGGGCAGCGCGCCATCTCTGGCGTGCCTGGCCACGGCCTTTGCCGCCTCGCTGGGCAACTGCCTCATCGTCGCCACGCCGAGCAACGCCATCGCCTACTCGCTGGCAAAGGACCTCGACACGGGCGAGCAACTCGTCGGGGCCGAGGATTTCTTGAAGCACGGCCTGGTGGCGAGCGCGCTCGGCCTGGCCGTGCTCTGGGGATCGGCGCTGCTAGGCTGGTGGCGCTGGGTGGGCTGGTAGGGAGGCGAGCCACCATGGACGACCGAATCCGCCTGCTTCTCGTGGACGACGAGGAGCACTTCCTCCAGAGCCTGACGGCCCGGCTGCGGCTGCGCGGCTTCGAGGTCACCGCCTTGACGAACGGAGCCGAGGCGCTCGCGGCGGCGCGGCGCGAGGAGCACGATCTCGCCCTGGTCGATCTGAAGATGCCGGGCCTGGACGGCGAGGCCGTGCTGGAGCAGCTTCACAGAGAGTGCCCGCTGATGGAGGTAGTCATCATGACGGGCCACGGCTCGCTGCGCTCGGCCCAGCAGTGCGAGCGGGCCGGCTCGTTCCGCTACCTCCAGAAGCCCTGCGAGACCGCCGTCCTGCTCGGGGTGCTGGAGCAGGCGTTTCGCAAGCGGCTGGGGCGCGCGCTGGGCCTGGGCGAGGCGCAGGTGGCCGAGCTCGCCGCGGGCGCCGCCGACCAGAGCCCGCTCGGCGTCCTGCGCCATCTGAAGCGGGCAGAAATGGGCCGCAAGCAGCATGGGGGACTCTGATGGAAGACAAGCTGGCGCGCGACGTCATGCTGCCGCTCCAGGAGTACGCGACCGTGCGCTCCGGGCACACCATCCTGGAGGCGCTGGTCGCCCTGGACCGGGCCCAGCTCGGGCTGACCTACGACCGGCACCATCACCGCGCCGTGCTGGTGTTGGGCGAGGATGGCGAGGTGGTGGGCAAGCTCACGCACTGGGCCATTTTGCGCTCGCTCGATCCGAGCTTGCTCGGCAAGGACGATCTGGCGTCGCTCTCGCGCACGGGCCTGTCCGAGGGCTTCATCGATTCGCTGCGGCGGCGGGTGTCCACCTACCGGGGAGGGCTGGGCCGGATGTGCCGCGCGGCCGCCCGGATCCGGGTCGAGGACGCGATGGTGCCGATGCGCGAGAGCATCGACGAGGCGGCCCCGCTCATCGAGGCGATCGAGCTCATGGTCCTTGGCCACATGCAGTCGCTGCTGGTCACGGCGGCGGGGAAAGTGACGGGGATCCTCCGCTTGTCCGACGTCTTCGAAGAGATCGCTGACTTGATCCGCACGAGCGAAGGTGCTTGAAGGGAGCCGCCATGGCAGCGAGCCCCGTGCCGCACGGACGTAGGAGTCGGGCCGCCAAGTTGCCAAGCGTCAAACAAGGGCGCCCTTGGCGGCAGCTCCGACCCGCTCCCGCTCCCGCTCCCGCTCCCGCTTCTTCGTCAGGCGTCCTGCGGGACCTTCGCGAGCTTCGTGAGCATGGCGACCCGCGATGTTGTTGACGATCGAAAGGGAAGCCCGGGTCAGCGAGATCGAAGAAAGCGAGCGCGGCTTGGTAGACCTCGAGGCACTCGTGATCGAACGGTATGTGCGGCAGCCTCGGGAGCGGGAGCGGGAGCGGGAGCGGGCAGACCGGACGGCGTCCGAAGGTACCATCCGTCTTCGGTGGCGGCTCGGTTTCCTTGGCGGCCTGGCGGCTCACTTTGGCAACTTGGCGGCTCGTTGATCGCTAATAGCTGGCCGAGGGAGGACTTTGTCCGAGGCCCTGCGCGGCGGCCGCTGCCCCGTTGACGCCCCAGCCCGCAGGGGCCATACGGCTGCGCCTTGCCCTCTCTCCCGATCCCGTCGCCCCCGAGGACCACGGAGTTCTCCGAGCTTGCGCTGATCGAGCCCTTGCTCCGCGCTGTGGCGGCCGAGGGGTACGAGACGCCGACCCCCATCCAGCAGGCGGCCATCCCACACGTCCTCGCCGGGCGCGACGTGCTGGGCTGCGCCCAGACGGGCACCGGCAAGACCGCCGCGTTCGCGCTGCCGATCTTGCAGCGGCTGGTCGCGGCCGGTCCCGTGACACGCGGCCCGCGGCACTCGCGCGTGCTCGTCCTCACGCCGACCCGCGAGCTGGCGACGCAGATCGGAGACAGCTTCGCGACCTACGGCAGGCACACGCCGCTGCGCCACACGGTCGTCTTCGGGGGCATCGGCCAGAACCCCCAGGTCCGCGCCCTGCGCGCCGGCGTCGACATCCTCGTCGCCACTCCCGGGCGCCTGCTCGACCTGCTGGGACAGGGGCTCGCGCACCTCGAGCAGGTGGAGGTCTTCGTTCTCGACGAGGCCGATCGCATGCTCGACATGGGCTTCATCCACGACGTGCGGCGCGTCATCGACCGGCTCCCGACCCGGCGGCAGACCCTGCTCTTCTCGGCGACCATGCCTGCCGAGATCCGGAGCCTGGCGGGCTCGATCCTCGTCAGGCCCGTGCAGGTGGGCGGGGCGGCGCCGGTGTCCGCCGCGGCCGACAACATCGACCAGTCGCTCTACTTCGTCGAGAAGGCGGACAAGCGCGCCCTGCTCGCCCACCTGCTCGGCGATCGGTCCATCACCCGCGCCCTGGTGTTCACGCGCACCAAGCACGCCGCCAACCGCGTCACCGAGCACCTGCGGCGGGCGGGCGTCGGCGCCGGGGTCATCCACGGCAACAAGTCCCAGGGGGCGCGGGAGCGGGCGCTGGCCGACTTCAAGGCCGGCCGCGCGCGAGTCCTGGTGGCTACCGACATCGCGGCGCGGGGCATCGACATCGAGGACATCTCGCACGTCATCAACTTCGACCTGCCCAACATCGCCGAGAGCTACGTCCACCGCATCGGTCGCACCGCGCGGGCCGGCGCCGCCGGGATCGCGCTGTCGTTCTGCGACACCGCCGAGCGCGAGTCCCTGCCGGACCTCGAGCGGCTGCTCCACGCGCCCCTGCGCGTCGTGCTCGATCACCCCTTCCGCTCCCCGCTTCGCCCGCCCGCGCCGGCTCCGGTCCCGTCGGCCGCCGCGCCGAGCCGGCCGCGCGGTCCGGCGGTGGCCGCCAGACCGACCCACCGCCGGCGCCGCTGGTGGCCGCGGTCCGGACGCTAGAGCACCGACCGGTTTGGATCATGAACAAGGCGGGGCAGCCCGGCCCGGTGCTTCTCGGGCAGCACGGTGGCCTCGATCTCGGCCGCTGCCGCGGTGGCGAATCCAAGGATCGTGCCCTGCTCGACGGCGACGTAGGTCGTGCCGATGTGGTGCCGGAACTGGTTCTGCCCGGCGTAGCGGAGGAAGAAGCGGTCGAGATCGGGGTCGCCGGAGTGGAAACCGTCGCGGTCGTCCTCGGGCCTGAGCGCCCGGACCTCAATCATCCAGACCCTCGACGGGCTGCCCGGACATCAGGGCCTTCATCGCCTCGGTCGGCGGGGGCGGGTTGCGCACCAGATCCGCGACCCGCTCGAAGGTGTCAGGCGGCACCATCACCCTTGCCGGGACGATCACGTCGGCCGGTAGCTCGGCGAGCGCCTGAAGGTGGTGCAGCAGGGCCTGCTCGACCAGGGCCGCCTTCTTCATGCCGTGCGCCTCGGCGTACCGCTCCAACTTCTCCTTCGTTGCCGTCGAGACGAAAGCCGAGATCTGCGTCTGACCAGTCATCGTCGGACCTCTACACAAATGTAGACGGCCGCGTGGGGACAGTCAAGACTGGGGAGCTGGAAGGCGATTGGCAGGGAGCCGGGCGAGATCGCTGGTGGAAATGTCCAAAGGCAAAGGACACCTCCGGAGTCGTCATTCCTCGAACCCGTCGTCGAACGACTGCCACGCGGAAATCCCGCGAGCGAGCGCCCGGTCGCGGTTGGCGCCGCGGCAGGCATCGGCCAAGGTGCGGTCGCGTTCGGCAAGCGCTTGCTCGATTGGCCGCGCCACCAGCCGCGAGCGTTGGCGCGGGCGCACCGCCGCCTGGAAGCGCGTCGCCAGCGGCTCCGGGATGGATAGCGTCAGCCTCATGCTGAGCACCATACGACTTGTGACTTGTGCACGGCAAGGGCGCGGTAGTCCCGCGGGTACCGCTGCCGCCGACCGAGCGCTACCCATGCGCGCGCGGCGTGACGGCCAGCTCCACGTGCGCCTCCCGCACGCCCGGCACCGCCTCGGCCGCGCTCCGGATCTCCCGGGCCAGGGCGTCGCGGTAGTGCGCGTACGCCCCGATCGTCACGTGCACCACGCCGCCGTCGGCACGCACCTCGACATCCGGCTTCAGATCTACGAGCCGGCTCTTCACCGCCGCGCCGAGCGCGAGATCGTCCATCGCCTTCTGCGACTCGGGCGTGGTCCGGAAGCCATCGAGCCGCGCCACCTGGCAGATGGTACTGGCGGCATCGTCGGCCGAGATCCGGTCCACGTTCAGCACGAGGTCGTAGAGGCTCGGATCAGACTGGTCGATGCCGTAGAGCCGGCGGCTCCACTCGGAGCGCTGCTCGTCGTCCTTGCGCAGGATGCGCAGCGCCTCCTCGCGCGGCACCCCGTCGCGTTCCATCACGACCTGCACGCGGTATTCCAGGGGCGCAATGATGCGCACCTTGACCGCGTGCCCCACGCCGCGCAGCAGGAAGTGGCCGGCCAGCCCATGATAGACGACGTTGTCCTTGGCCACGTGGGCGGTCAAGGCCGCTTGGCCGTACGCGATGTACCGCGCCTTGCCGCCGACGAAGCGATCCAGGATCGAGGGGGCGTCGTGGATGGCGCGCACCAGGGTCGCCTCGGGCACGTTGTACTCGCTCGATGCTTCCAGGAGCGCCTCGCGGCCGACCAAGTCGTAGCCGAGCTTGTGGGCTACCTTCTCGGCTATCTCTTGCCCCCTGCTGCGCGAGCCCCGGGAGATGGTGATGATTGCCACAACTTCCTCCTCTACTTGATGGCGTTCCAGAAGCCGTCAAAGACGTACCGTGAGAGCAAGAAGCCCAGGGGCACGTTCACGAGGACGCCGATGGTGAACGCCCAAAATGGCTTCAGGCCGAAGGTGAACAGGTCGCGAAAGCGCGTCGCCAGGCCGATGCACAGGAAGCAGAGCACGAAGGCCCAGGAGCGGATCTGCTTGATGGGGGCGATGGCGCGCTCCGAGAGGTGGCTCTCGTACCAGTCCGACTTGTAGTGAAGCTGCTTCAAGGCCGAGCGCTGATCCTTCGTCGTGGCCGTCCCGAGCAGCTCGCCGAGCTCGCCATAGCTCATCTTGCCGCGGAAGCGGATGACCTTGGCTGCCGCGTCGAAGCTGAACCGGTCGCGCAGCTTTTCCGGCACGGCGTACGCCGCGAAGTCGGCGCGGTAGCGTTCCTTGCCGGTCTCCGCCTTGTAGGTGTCCTCGAGCTTGGCCTCACCCACCCACTGCTTGGGCCCGGTGGCCACCACGGCGCTGACGATGAGGGAGGCGGCGAAGAAGCCGAGCACGAACTTCGGGAACCGCTCCCACACGACGCCCGCGCGCAGCCGGGAGGCGCCCTCGCGCCGCTCCCAGTAGACGACGGAGACGACCGACAGCACCAGCGACCAGATGCCGATCCAGATGTCCCGGCCGATGACCTTCATCAGCGTGAAGGTATGGATGGGGCCGTCGCCGTGCTTGGTGGCGAGCTCGGCCACCACGGCGAAGCCGGCGGCGTCGGCGTACTCGCTCGTGCCCACCCAGGCGCCGGCCACGCCGGGCGACATGAGCGAGGGCACCATCATCTTGGTGGCCGCCGTCAGCGCCAGGATCATCACGATGGCCCAGACGGATACCACCGCTATGCCGATCGAGATGTGCTTCTCGTCGGCGCGCACCGCGCCTCCGACCGCGATCGAGCCCGAGACGCCGCACACCGCGCCGCCGGTGCCGAGCACGGCGCCGAAGCGCGGATCGAGCCGGAACAGCCGCGTGGCCGCCAGGTAGATGGTGAGCCAGGTGCCCACCGACACGATGGTCGCCTGCAGGAACGCGACCGGCCCGGCCGTGACAATGAGCGAGAGCGGCAGCGTGGCGCCCAAGAGCACAATGCCGGTCTTGATGTAGTACTCCGTCCGGAGCGCGGTCTTGAGCCAGGCCGGCAGGCCCCGGAGGTTGCCGATGGCCAGGCCGATGAGCAGGGCGAGCAACGGGGCGCCGAGATCGGCCTTCTTCATTACCGTCCAGCCGGCCAGGTAGAAGATCCCCAGCGATCCCAGGAAGAGAATGGTGTAGCCGGCGATGAACTGCCGCACGTCGCGGCCCATCACCCAGGCGCTGGCGGCGAAGGCCGCGCCCAGGGCGGCGTAGATGCCGAGGTAGGCCGGCCAGGCCCGCGCGAAATCCGCACCGATCTCGGCCACGCCGGCCCAGCCCTTGGGTGTGACGGTCCAGCCCGCGAGCGTGTCACCGGCGAAGTAGAAGCCGAGCGACAGGGCGATCACCGCCATGCCGAGCCAGATTGCCCAGTAGTCCTCCGTCGTCAGCAGCTTGGTCTTGACCCGAGGCGGCATGAAACCCCTCCAGCCGCGGAGCCTAGCACTACTGTCGGAGATTTCGACGGCAGTGTGCGCCACTTCGAGGGCCGCTTTATTGAACCGCATGGCTTCGATAGAGCCATTCTATTGGTACAAGCCGCTTGCGCATGGCGCATGGGGGGCCTATGGTCGCTCCCGTCGTCGGGCTGCGGCCAGGCACGTTCTGCGAGGAAGCGATGCACGCCAGAGTCGGGCTGCGGGGCACGGGAAGCGAGGTGCGGCAGAGGATCGCCGATCTGTCGGGCCAGAACCTCCACAAGTGCATGCAGTGCGGCACCTGCTCGGCGGTGTGCCCCATGGCGCCGCAGATGGAGCTGACGCCGCGGGCGGCCGTGGCGGCTCTCCAGCACGGTCTGGCGGAGCAGGTGACGCGGTCGACGACCCCGTGGCTGTGCGCCACCTGCCAGATCTGCCAGGCGCGCTGCCCGCGCGGCATCGAGCTGCCGCGCGCCATGGAAGCGCTGCGCCTCTTGCGGCTGCGCCGGGGAGAGGACTTCATGAACCCGCGCGCGGTCGCGGCCCAGACGCTCGCCGCGGCGCCGCAGATCGCGCTCGTCGCCGCGTT
Organism: Deltaproteobacteria bacterium; assembly: GCA_016209145.1. Lineage (GTDB taxonomy): Bacteria > Myxococcota_A > Polyangia > Polyangiales > Polyangiaceae > JACQWT01. Next base: position 17,211 of record JACQWT010000072.1, read on the forward strand.
TCGGAAGCTTACGTCATGAGCGAGATCGTCGCCTACTACCCCGGTTGCACGCTCAAGACCAAGGCGCGCGCGCTCGAGGTGGCGGGCCTCGGCTCGCTCGATGCGCTCGGCGTGCGGGTCGTGGAGCTGGAGCGCTGGAACTGCTGCGGGGCCGTCTTCCCGCTGGCTCAGGACGACCTCTTGCACCTGCTTGCCCCCGTGCGCGATCTCATCCGCGCCAAGGATGCCGGTGCCGGCACGCTCACGACCCTGTGCTCGCAGTGCTACAACACGCTCGCGCGGGCGAACCGGCTGGTGCGTGAGGACGGCGAGAAGCGCCGCACGCTCAACGCCTTCATGACCGAGGAGACGGACTACCACGGGGAGGTGGAGGTGGTTCATTTCCTCGATCTGCTGCGCCGGGAGATCGGCTGGGAGCGGCTACGGGCGCGCGTGCCCCGGCCGCTCGTGGGCTTGAAGCTCGCGGCGTTTCACGGCTGTGCGCTCCTGCGCCCGGCCGAGGTGGCGATCGGCGGGCAGGGCGGCGGGCCGGCGGTGCTGCGCGAGCTCTGCGCCGCGCTGGGGGACGGCGTCGTCTCGTACGCGGCCGAAACCGAGTGCTGCGGCTCCTACCAGGGCGTGGCCAACCCGCCGGCCGTGCTCGGGCAGAGCGCGCGCGTGCTCGGTTCGGCCCGGAGCGCCGGCGCCGATGCCCTCGTCGTAAGCTGTCCCCTGTGCGACTACAACCTGGGCCGCGGCGCGGCCGGGGCGGGCGCTGCACCGATCCCGGTCTACTACTTCACCCAGCTTCTCGCCCTGGCTCTGGGCCTGGGGCCCGAGAGCTGCGGTTTCGAGCTCGGCCCCGACCCGAGGCGCACGCTGCTCGAGCGGCGGGAGCTCGTGCGCCCGGCCGCGGCATGAGCGGCGACCGACTGCCCGCGACGCGCTGGAGGTAGACCGATGACGAGCGCCGACGAGAACAAGACCGAAGGCACGCCGATCCCCATCTTCATCATGGGGAAGCGCTACTTGGTGCCCGACTCGCTCACGATCATGAAGGCGATCGAGCACGCCGGCTACCAGTTCATCCGCGGCTGCGGCTGTCGCGGCGGGATCTGCGGCGCCTGCTCCACCGTCTTTCGCCGGGAGGGCGACTACAAGATCTACTCGGGGCTCGCCTGCCAGACCGTGGTGCAGCCCAACATGCACCTGGCGCAGATCCCGTTCTACCCGGCGTTGCGCCAGCGCTACGACTACGCCCGGGCCGAGGCCACCGCCGAGACGGTTCACGCGCTCTACCCGGAGCTGTTCCGGTGCGTGGCCTGCAATGCCTGCACCAAGATCTGCCCCATGGACGTCGAGGTGCTCGACTACGTCTCGGCCCTGAAGCGCGGCGACCTCGACGCGGCGGCGCGCCTGAGCTTCGACTGCATCCAGTGCGGCCTGTGCGCGAGCCGGTGCCAGGGGGAGATCCCGCAGAACCACCTGGCGCAGCTCGCCCGCCGGCTCTGGGGCGGCAAGCTCGCGCCGCGGGCTTCTCACCTGCGGCAGATGGTCGAGGCCATCGCGTCCGGCAGGTACGCCTCGTCCCTGGCCGAGCTCAAGGCCCTCGATCGCGCTGCCTTGAAGAAGGCGTATGCCGAGCGCCAAATGGAGCCGGAGATGGCGGGAGAGGACTGGCGGCCCGAGAGCGACGTGGGGCTGTGAGGAGCTTCTAGCGGTTAGCTGTTGGCTGTTAGCTGAGGTGACGGCATGCCATACCCCCCGCAGTTGCAAGAGCTGATCAAGGTCGTCGAGAAGACGAGGCCGGCGCGCGTGGAGCGCAAGAAGCGCGGCGAGCAGGTGCCGTTCCTCAGCATGGACGGGCGGGAGCAGATGCTCAAGCACCACCCCGACTTCAAGGACGAGGGACGCCGGGCGCTGCGCGTGGGCCCGAGCAAGGGCTACCGCATCGCGCACGAGATGGCGGACCTGCTCGAGGCCCGCAGCCGGGTCGATCCCAGCAGGATCGATCTGTCGCGGCCCGCGCTGGAGACCGACGTGCTGGTCATCGGCGGCGGCGGCGCCGGCACCTCGGCCGCGCTCCTGGCCGAGGAGGACGGCGCCCGGGTGGCGCTCGTGACCAAGCTGCGCCACGGCGACGCCAACACCATGATGGCCGAGGGCGGCATCCAGGCGGCCACCAAGAGCGAGAAGGACTCGCCCTTCTACCACTACCTCGACGTCATGGGCGGCGGCCATTTCACGAACGTGCCCGAGCTGGTCGACACGCTCGTGACGCGTGCGCCTGACGCCATCGGCTGGCTGGAGGCCCTCGGCGTCAGCTTCTCCAAGGACCCGGACGGCCGGCTGCACACCATCCACGGTGGCGGCACGAGCCGCAAGCGCATGCACTACGCCGCCGACATCACCGGCGCCGAGATGATGCGGACCATGCGCGACGAGGCGCGCAACCGCGCGGGCGTGGCGGTCGTGGAGTTCGCGCCGGCGGTCGAGCTCGTCCTGGACGAGCACGGCGCGTGCGCCGGTGCCGTGCTCTACAACCTCGAGACCGAGGAGTACGCGGTGGCCAGGGCCAAGGCCGTGGTGATCTCCACGGGCGGGTGCGGCCGGCTGCACATCCAGGGCTTCATGACCACCAACCACTACGGCGCCACGGGCGACGGCGTCGTGCTCGGCTACCGCGCCGGCCTGCCCATCGTCTTCTTGCACACCGTGCAGTACCACCCGACGGGCATCGTGTTCCCGGAGCAGGCCGAGGGGATCCTGATCACGGAGAAGTTCCGCGGCGAGGGCGCCAACCTCGTCAACGTGGAGGGCGAGCAGTTCGTCAACGAGCGCGAGCCGCGCGACGTCGAGGCCGCCGCCATCATCAGGCAATGCGAGGTCGAGCGCCAGGGCGTGCCCACGCCGACCGGGAAGCTCGGGATCTGGCTCGACTCGCCCATGATCGACCTCTTGCACGGCGAAGGCACCGTGCGCCGCGAGTTCCCGGGCAAGCACATCCTGTTCAAGCGCTACGGCATCGACATCGCCGCAGAGCCCATGCTGATCTATCCGACGCTGCACTACCAGAATGGCGGCCTCGAGTTCCGACCCGACGGCGCCACGGCCATCGCCGGCCTCTACGTGGCCGGCGAGGCCGGCGGCGGCATCCACGGCGAGAACCGGCTCATGGGCAACTCGCTGCTCGACATCATCGTCTTTGGCCGCATCGCGGGCCGGTCGGCCGCCGCGTACGCCAAGAGCGGCGCCAAGGACGGCAAACCTACCCTGGAGCACGTGGTGCGCTACCACCGGGAGCTGGCGCAGGCCGGCGTCGATACCGATCGCGTGGCGCCCATGCTCATTCCCGACTACACCGATGCGCGCGTGCGCGAGCGCCAGCTCACGGCCCGCTACCTGGGGACGGTGCGGTAGAGGGTACCATGCACCTGTTCCTGCCGATTGCGGGTAGCAGCATCAACCTGCTCGTCCCCTTCGGCCTCGGCGCCCTGGTCGGCCTGCTCTCCGGCATGTTCGGCGTGGGCGGAGGCTTCCTCATGACGCCGCTGCTCATGATGGTCGGCATCCCGCCCACCGTGGCGGCCGCCACCGACTCCTGCCAGATCGCCGCCGCCTCGGCCTCGGGCAGCTACGCGCACGCCCGCCTGGGCAACGTGGACTACAAGCTCGGCGGTCTGATGCTCCTGGGCGGCATCGGGGGAGGCGCCATCGGCGTGCAGATCATCAAGGTGCTGCGCCGCATGGGCAACGCCGACTTCCTCATCATGCTGACCTACGTCGTCGTGCTGGGGCTCATCGGCGCTTACATGTTCCAGGAGAGCCTGGGCGCACTGCGGGGCAAGCGCCGGGTGTCCCGGCGCCTGTCCACGCCCTCGCACTTCGGGCGGTTGCTCGCCCGCCTGCCCTGGCAGACCGACTTCAGGAAGTCCGGCATCCGCCACTCGATCCTCGTGCCCATCTTCCTGTGCATGCTGGTTGGCCTGCTCGCCGCGATCATGGGCGTCGGCGGCGGCTTCATCATGATCCCGGCCATGGTCTACATCCTGCGCATGCCGATGCACGTGGCCGTGGGCACGGATCTGTTCCAGATCCTGTTCACCTCCTCGGGCGTGACGCTGATGCAGGCGGCGGTCAACCACACCGTCGACTTCATCCTCGCCCTCGTGCTGGCGCTTGGCTCCACGGTCGGAGCGCAGTTGGGCGCGCGCGTGGCCAAGCGGCTGCGCGGCGAGCAGCTCCGCATTATCCTCTCGGTGATCGTGCTGTGCGTGTGCGTCAAGATGGTCTGGGGCCTGGTAGCGACCCCTTCACTGCTGCTCTCCTACGCCAGCGGCCACTAGTTCGTGCTGATGGTTTCCAGGCTCACGCTCCTGCTGCTCTTGTCGGCGCTGCTCTGGCCGCGCCCGGCCCGGGCTCTCTCCGTGGAGCCGAACCCCGTCCTGGTGGACACGTTCTTCCACGGGCTGACGCTGCACGTCCGGGGCCCGGCCGAGCCCGGCGCCGAGATCTGCGTGACCATCGCCGGCCAGAGCGCGCAGGAGAAGTTCAACCGCAAGGGGCGTTTTGGCCCGCTCTGGGCCAACGTCGGCAGCGTCACCTTCGCGGGAGCGCCGCGGCTGTTCTTCGTCGCGTGCTCTGCCCCGGTGCGGCAGATCTTCGACGATGTCACGGCGCAGCGCGAGCTGCTCGATCTCGACGCCCTGGTCGCGCGCACGTCGCTCAGCCCTGCCGGCGCCGACGCCGCGAGTCTGCGCCGCGAGTACCTGCGCCTGAAGCAAAGTGAGGGCGTGCTGGGCGAGCTCGTGGGGGCAGTGCGCAAGACCGGCGCGGGGGCCACGGCGGCGTTCGACGTGGCCATCCCCTGGCCGGACAAGGCTCCGGCCGGCGAGTACACCGTGCGCGTCTTGTACGTCAGGGACAGGGCCATCGTCCGCGAGGAGCGGGCCAAGCTCGAGGCGCGCCTGGTGGGCGTGCCGCGCCTCGTCGCCACCCTGGCCTTCGAGCACGGCGCGCTGTATGGTCTGGTGGCGGTGGTCGCGGCGCTGGCTTTGGGCTTGGTGATAGGGCTCGTCTTCAAGAGAGGTGGCGGCCACTGACCCGGCCGCGGGCCGGGCCGCCCGGGGGCGTGGAAGCATGTTGAGCTGGGCCAAGTGGCTGGGGTTCGGAAGGCGGCCGGCCGTCCCCTTCAAGCTGCTGTTTGCCCGCTTCCGGCAGCTTCTCGATCACAACACCAGCGTGTTGCAGCTCTTCGCCGATGCCGCCGACAAGCAGAGCGGCGAGTATGTTTTCGACCGGGCCTACGTCGCCAGCCTCGCCAGCGGAGTGTTCGATCTCGTCGGCAAGATCGTCTACGACCTGAACAGCATCGCCGACCAGAAGTACGCGGCCTTGTACGAGGTCGTCGATCGGCTGCGCGCCGAGGCGCAGGGCGATCTCAGCGGTCAGCCGGTCGTGCCCCGGACCGAGCTGTGCATCCCTTTCGCCCAGATCGACGAGAGCCAGTCGAGCCTCGTCGGCGGCAAGAGCGCGCACCTGGGCGAGATCCACAACCGGCTGCAAATCCCCATGCCGGCCGGGTTCACCATCACTACCTACGCCGGCCTGCGGGTGATCGAGCACAACGGGCTCGTCGCCCAGATCGAGGCGGCGCTCGGCCGGCACGAGGCGGGCGAGGGGCAAGCGTGCCACGAGCTGTGCGAGCGGCTCAGAAGCGCCAAGATCCCGGCCGACGTGCGCCGGGCGGTGCGCCGGGCCCTGGGCGCCTTCGCGGGCGAAGATCCGCCGCCGTTTTTCGCCGTGCGCTCCAGCGCTCTGGGCGAGGACGGGGATCTGTCCTTCGCCGGCCAGTACAGCACGCTGTTGCAAGTCTCGCCCGAGGGGATCTTCGACGCGTACCGCGCGGTCCTCGCCAGCCTCTACGGCGAGCCGGCGCTCGCCTACCGGCGCGCGCGGGGCCTGCCTGCGCGCGGTCTGATGGCGGTAGCGTGCATGCGCATGGTGCGCGCCGTCTCGAGCGGTGTGCTGTACACCGTCGACCCGACGCGCCCGGCGAGCGGCCGGATGGTGGTGGGAGCGACGCGCGGGCTCGCCAGCCGGGCGGTGGGAGGCGGCCAGAGCCTCGGCTCCTACGAGATCGCGCGCGAGTCGCCCCACGAGTGCTCGAGCTACCGGCCCGGGACATACGAGGACATCGTCGTGGGCGGGAAGGACGGCGGGACCCAGACCGTGCCGCTGCCGGCCGGGGCGCGCCAGGAGCCCGAGCTCAGCCCCGGGCAGCTCGCCCGCCTCGCGACCATGGCGCTGCACATCGAGCGCTACTTCAAGCAGCCCCAGGACATCGAGTGGGCGATCGACGATACCGGCGCGCTCTTCGTCCTCCAGGCCCGGCGGCTCGAGATCCACGCCGCGCCCGAGATCGAGCGCGACCTGCCCCAGAAGCTCGATCGCTACCGCGTGCTGCTGCAAGGCCGCGGCCACGTCGCTTGCCGCGGCGTCGCCGCCGGCAAGGTGTACCTTTTGCGGGACGAGGCCGCCCTCGACGAGGTCCCCGCGGGCGCGGTGCTCGTGGCCCGCAGGGCCTCGCCCCGGCTCGTGCGCGTCATGCCGCGGCTCTCGGCCATCGTCACCGACGTGGGCGCGCCGACCGGACACATGGCCGCGGTGGCACGCGAGTTCCGCGTGCCGACCATCGTCGACGCCGGCGACGCGACCGGCGTGCTCGCGACCGGCCAGGAGGTCACCCTCGATGCCGACGAGGGCCGGATCTACGAGGGGCGAGTGGAGGAGCTGCTGCAGTACCAGCTCGTGGTGGAGACCGACTTCGAGGACGCGCCCGAGTACCGCATGCTACGGCGCCTGCTGCGCCGCATCACGCCGCTCGGGATGGTCGATCCGCAGAGCAAGGACTTCCGGGCCGAGCGCTGCCGCAGCGTGCACGATGTCATCCGCTTCGCGCACGAGAAGGCCGTGGAGGAGATCATCGAGCTGCACGCCGCCGGGCGCGTCGAGGGCGCGGACACGGCGCGGCGGCTGGGCAGCGACATCCCCCTGGGGCTGCGGATCATCGACATCGGCGGGGGCCTCGACGCCGCGCTCGGGACTGCCCCCGCCGGCACGCCGCTCCGGCCGGAGCAGATCTGCTCGGCGCCCATGCGCGCGCTCTGGGCGGGCCTGAGCACGCCGGGCGTGTGGAGCCTGCGGCCCGTGCCCGTGGGGCTCGGGACCTTCATGTCGAGCGGCATGTCGGTGCGCATGGGCGAGCATGCCGGCCGCAATCTCGCCGTCCTGTCCGATCGCTACGTGAACCTGAGCTTGAACCTCGGCTACCACTACAACATGATCGACGCCTACCTGAGCGACGACCGCGAGGCCAATCACGTCTACTTCCGCTTCCTCGGCGGCGCGTCCGACGCGGAGCGCCGCAGCCTGCGGGCCACCATGGTGCGCGAGATCCTGGAGCGGCTCGACTTCGACGCCCGCCAGAGCGGCGATCTGGTCATCGCGCGGCTGCGCAAGCTGCCGCAGGCCGAGACCGAGGAGCGCCTGCGCGCGATCGGGCGGCTCATCGGGTTTTCCCGCCAGCTCGACGCGCTGATGGATGGCGAGGACGCTTCCGCGCGCTACGTCGAGGCTTTCCTCGCGGGCAACTACACGATCGACTGAGTGGGAAAGGAGGCCAGCGTGCCCAAGCTCCGGATCCTCATCCTCGACGACGAGCCAATCGTCGGCAAGCGGCTCAAGCCGGCGCTCGGCAAGGCCGGGCACGAGGTGGACGCCGTCGAGAGCGCAGAGGAGGCCCTCCGGCTCATCGACCAGAACGAGTACGACATCGTGGTGAGCGACATCCGCATGGAGGGCGCCGACGGGCTCGACGTGCTCCGGCACGCGACGGCGCGCTCGCCTCGTACCAAGGTGATCATGATCACGGGCTACGCCACGGTGGAGGTGGCGCGCCAGGCCCTGACCATGGGCGCCTTCGATTTCATCGCCAAGCCGTTTCGGCTGGAGGATCTGCGCGCGGCCATCGCGCGCGCCGCGGCCAAGTTGGAGCAGGAGGGGGCCGGCGCGGGCTAGGGCCCGCTCGGGCGGCCGGCGCGGCGGGGACATGCTCGACTGGCTGAGGCGCAAGCTCGGATCCGGGCCCGACCGGGCCCTGGACTGGCGCCGGCGCGTGGCGAGCTTTCGCCGCCTCTTGGGGCGCAGCGCCGAGCTCTGCGGCCTGGTCGCCGAGCTCGAGGCCGAGCTGAGAGTCGCCGGGCCGGACGAGCCGCGCGTGCGCGAGCGCATGCGGCGCGCGCTCGCGACGAGCCTGGACCTGGTGCAGGATCTGAGCGAGCTCCGTGGGGGGGGAGTCGAGGATCTGTTCGCGGCCCACGAGCGCTTGGAGCGCGAGGTGGCCGGGCGGCTGCGCCGGGCACAGCGTCCACCGTCGCTTCCCCTGGTGGTTGCCATTGAAGCCCCCGAGGCGCGCTCCCGGGAGCAGGCCGGCGGCAAGGCCGGCAACTTGGCGGAGCTTCGCACGGTGCTGCCTCATGCCGTGCCGCCGGGCTTCGTGGCCACGACCGCGGCGTATCGCGCCGTGGCCGGCGCGGCCGGTCTGCCCGACAAGCTCGTCGGCCTGCTCGTCGCCGGGCGCGGCGGCGAGGCCGCGCTCGCCGAGCGCGCGGCGGAGTTGCGGCGCCTGATCGAAACCACCAGTGTGCCGGAGCCGCTCGCCCAGGCCATCGCCGCGCACGGCGCCCAGTTCCCCGAGGCCCGCCGCTGGGCGGTGCGTTCCAGCGGCGTGGGCGAGGACGGGACGCTGTCCTTCGCCGGGCAGTTCGACACGCTGCTCGGCGTCCTACCCCAGGGCCTGGTGGACGCCTACCGCGCCGTCGTGGCGAGCCGCTTCTCCGAGCGCGCGCTCGCCTACTGCCAGGGCGCGGGCCTCGCCGTGCTCGGGACGCCCATGGCTGTGCTGTTCCTGCCGATGATTCCCGCCGCCGCCGCCGGCGTGCTCTACACGCGCGACCCGCACGATCCCCACGCTCCCACCATGTGGATCGCCGCCACCTGGGGCCTCGGCCTCGATCTGGTGGGGGGGCGCGCGAGCGCCGATCTGTTCGTGGTGGCGCGCGAGCCGGCGGGCCGGATCATCGAGACGCGGCTCGCCCGCAAGGAGACGGCGATCGAGCTCGCCGAGGATTCTCCTGGCCTGGCGAGCCGCACGCTTGGCCCCGAGCAGCGCGACTCACCGGCGCTTGACGCCGCCGCGGTTCGCGAGCTGGCGCTTCTCGGGCTGCGCGCCGAGCGCCACTTCGGCGGCGCGCAGGACATCGAATGGGCCCTGGACCGCGCCGGCAAGCTCTGGCTCGTGCAGTCGCGACCGCTCGTCCTCTCCGCGGGCCGGGCGCCCGCCGCCGCGCGCCACCGCGTGCTCCTGCACGGCCGCCCCCTGGCGCCGGGACGAGCCGTGGGGCACGTCCATCGGGCCCTGACGGACGCAGAGATCGACGCCACGCCCGAAGGGGCCGTGCTCGTGGTGCGGCAGGCGACGGCCGAGCTCGCGCGCGTGCTCGGCCGCCTGGGCGCCGTGGTGGCCGAGCTGGGGCAGAACGACGGTGCGGCCTTGCTTCGCCAGGCCGGCGTTCCCGCCGTCGGCGACGCGGCGGGCGCGTTCGCCCGGCTCGAGCCGGGCGAGCCCGCCAGTGTGGACGGCTCGCGGGGAGAGATCTACGCCGGAATACTCTGGCCGGAGCTGCGCGCGCCGCGGCGCGGCGCCGGCATTCAATCCCCGGACGCCCGGTTCTTCCACGACCGGATCGTGCGCCTTGCGCTGGTCGATCCGGCAACAGGCAACCCTCGCGGCGAGGGCTGCGGCTCCGTCCATGACCTCGGCCGGCTCGTGCACGAGCGGGCCGTGGACGCCATGCTCGGGCTGGGCGAACGGCGCTCGCGCGCGCGGCGCCTGGACGCGCCGCTCCCGCTCGATCTACGCCTGCTCGATCTGGGAGGCGCCGTCGCGGAGCAGGCCCGCGCCGCGGCGAGGCCATCGCGGCGGTGCCGTTCGCGGCGCTGTGGCGCGGCATCGTCGATCCGCGGATAGGCTGGCAAGGCAGCGGTCTCGATCGCGTCGGCGGGCAGGGCCGCCTTCTGGTTGCGCCCGACTACGTCCATGTTCGCTTCTGGCACGCCGGCGAGAGCGCCGTGATCGAGGCCGTGCTGGGCGAGCTGCGGGACAACAACTACGTGGCCTGCCGCTTCTCGGGCGGCGAGGCCGCCGCCCGGCGCCGGGAGCTGCGGGCTCGCTTCCTTGCCGAGGTGCTGGCGCGGCTCGGCTTCTCGGCCGATCGGCGAGCCGACCTCGTGGACGCCCGACTCCAGGGCGTGCCCCGGCCGAGCGGCGAGGAGGCCCTGGGCCACGTCGGCCGGCTCCTCGCCTGTGTTCCTCGGCTCGATCTGCGGCTCGACACCGAGGCCGCCGTCGCGCCGTACGTCGAGAGCTTCCTGGTCGAGGACTACGGCCGGTTCGCCTAGCGCTACTGCCGGGAACTTGGTTTCCGTGCTGGGCGCTCGCCGCATGATCGAGACGGCCGCGCCGCCGGCAGCAGGCCGTGCGACGCCAGCAAGCGGCCTGCTACGCGATGAACGTGTAGATCAGCAGGAACAGGCTGGGACGCCTGCGAACGATGGGCGGACACTGAGATCGAAGCTCCCGACGCGGCCTCGGAAGAGGCGGCAAAAACAACGATCCGCCAAGTTGCCAGAGCGTCGTCGGAGCCCGGCATCCCTGTAGAAACTGGTGAACTGGAAACAGGAAACCGGGAACCGGGAATGAGGGCGCACATTGCCCGTTCCCAGTTCTGAGTTTCCTGTTCACCGGTTGACGCCCATGGCGTGCAGCCCTCCCAGTCGCCGGCGTCGTCTGGCAAGTTGGCGGGTCGTTGGGCAAAAAAGGGGGGCTCGAGGAGGCCCT
>JACQWT010000073.1:0-9344 GCA_016209145.1 Deltaproteobacteria bacterium
ACTACTCGGTGCAGGACTACCACCTGCACCTGGTGTGCGAGGCCGCGGACCGGCGGGCGCTGTGCCGCGGCGTGCAGGGGCTGAGCGTGCGCCTGGCCCGTGGCCTGAACCGGCTGCTCGGCCGGCGCGGCAAGGTGTTTGCGGACCGCTACCACGCCCGGGCGCTCGGCAGCCCGCGCGAGGTCAGGCGGACGCTCGGCTACGTGCTCAACAATCACCTGCGCCACGGCGCGGGGCGAGGCAAGCGGGTCAGGCCGGTCGGCGCCGACCCGTTCTCGAGCGGGCCCTACTTCGCCGGCTGGAGCCGGCCGGTGCGCGTAGGCGCGGTGTGGGACCCTGGCGGGCTGGTGGGCGTGGAGCCGCGGACGTGGCTACTGCGGGTGGGCTGGCGGCGGGCGGGTGGACCGCTCTCGCCCTGGGCAGTGCCCGGGCCGGCGCCGTAGCAGGCTGCCGGCGAGCGACTCGCCCGGAGACGCGCCGCGCCTGGCGGCCCGCCGCTTGCCGGAGCGACCTTCGCCCGCCGTGCGCGAGGCTCGTCCCTGGCCCGCACGCGGCGTGCCTGGCGCCAGGCCCCGGACGGCGCCGTCGCCAATCAGGCCTGCCACCGCCGGCGATCGATGCCGTGTCGTGCCCGGTGAGTCAGAACTTGAAGGCAACGCCGGCCGGGGCGACAGAAACCGCTCGGCTGGAAGTACTGGGCAGGGAAGCAGCAAGGCCGCCAAGGGCCATGAGCGTACCCAGCCCGCTGAACGCGACGCCGGCGGCTGCGACGCCGAGACCCGTCTGCAAGATATCTTGGGAGTTCCAGCTATTGCTGCTCCTGGCGCGGGCCACCTCGAGCAAGCCACCCACGCTCGCCAGGCAGCCCAGCCCAGACATCACCATGCCAAACGGCACGGCTGGCGACAGGCCGGGGGGCTCGGAGCTGGCCAGCGGTGTCAGCCAAGGTTCCGGCGCAGGGCGCGCCACAGGCGCCGCGGACGGCGGCGCCGCGGCCGCCGACCCTGCCGCTGCCGCCTCCGAAGGCTGCCGGGCAGCCGCCTGCGGCACGGCCGCGCCGCGTGCCGCAAGGATCTGCTCGGCTCGCGCGCGGCAGGCGCCGTCGGCGTGCCTGGAAAGGTAGCCCTTCCACGCATCGAGCGTGTCCAGTGAGGCTGCCTCGCTGCAGTCAGCCACGTCACGAAGGCGTTGTTGCTCGGCCTCCAGCTCGGCTATCCGCCGCTTGCCATGCTCGCGGCAGGAACCACCCGTGGGATGGCTGGACTGGTACGCCTGCCACGCATCGAGCGTGTCAGCCGCCATCGCCTTCTCGCACTCGGCCGCGTCGCGCTGCGCGTCTCGCCTTGCCCCCAGCTCGGCAATGCGCTGCCTGGCTTGCTCGACGCAGGATCCGCTCGGGTGCTTCGACACGTAGTCCTGCCACCCGTCGAGCGTCTCGTAGCTCCCCGCGGCCTGGCAATCGGCCTCGTCGCGCGCCCGCTCCTGCTCCGCCCGGCGCCTCGCTGCCTCCGCCTGCTGCCTCGCCTCCTCGGCCTTCATCCTGGCGACGTCGTCCGGGTAGCGGCACTCGACCGCGTACCACTGCTTGGTGCCGCGGCACTGGGGCTGCTGCGCCTCTGTCCGCGCAGCCGGAAGACCGATCGCGGCAACCGCAAGCCAGGACGCTACTCGGTGCATCGTTCTCATGCTCACCGCTCCTCACAAGTCCACGACGCAGCGGAAGCCCAGATCGGGCCGGCTCTCCTCGGGCAGGTCGACTCCGCGCGTGCGGCTCGTAGCGATCTGGCTGCCGCGCATCTCCCAGCTCGCCCCGCGGTTGACCTTGCCCTTGCGCCCTGGCTCGGCCTTGCCGCTGGGGTAGGCACCGTAGTCCGTGGCCGTCCACTCGCGCACGTTGCCGCCCATGTCGAGCGCGCCGACCGAGGAACGGTCGGCAGGCCGAGATCCGGCCGCCAGAACGCCGCCAGTGTCGCAGCCGCCGGACTTGTCGCCGGCCACGACCGCGAGCTCGCAGGAGGGCGGCGCGCTGCCCCACGGGTAGTTGCGCTGCTCGGGCCCGCGTGCGGCAGCTTCCCACTCGGCCTCGGTCGGCAGCCGCCAGAGGCGCCAGGCACAGTAGGAGCTCGCGGCCTTCCAGGTGACGCAGTTGATGGGATGGCGGTCCTTGCCGGCCCGCTGCCAGGTGCAGCCAGGGCCCTTGCCGGGCTCGGGGCAGCGGCGGGCGGCCACGCACTCGTCGTACTCCTCCATCGCGACCTCGCGGGCCATGATGCCGAAGCGAGCAAGCTCGACCTCGTGCGCCGGCTTCTCGTCGTCCCAGCACGGCCGGCTCCCCTCGCCGCAGCCAACCGTGTAGCGGCCCGCGGGCACGGCCACCATCCCCGGCGGCAGCTTCTTGCCCCCTGCGGCCGGCTTGACCCTCTCGTCCGTGCCCGTGGTGGCGGACGTACCGAGCGCATTCGGCCCGCGTGCGCTGGCCCCGTCCCGTCCCGCAGGTCATACTTGCAGTAGAGGCCCCGCATGGAGACGGTCATCGCCTCGGATCTGCACCTGGCCGACGCCGAGCGGGTAGATCCGCGCCGTCCGCTGTGGATGGCCTACAAGCAGCGGCGCTTCTTCGTGGACGACGACTTCCTGCGGCTGCTGGACTACCTGGAGACGCATGCCGAGGAGCAGATCGAGCTGGTGCTCGCCGGCGACGTCTTCGACTTCGACAGCATCGCCCGGCTTCCGGCCCGGCCGCCGGGCCACGTGGACTGGCTGGCGCGACGGCGCGGCCTGGGCAGCGAAGAATGGATGTCGCTCTTCAAGCTGGAGTGCATCATCGCCGATCACCCCCGCTTCTTCGAGCGGCTGGGCGAGTTTGCGCAGCGCGGCGGTCGCGTGGTCGTCATCATCGGCAACCACGACGTCGAGCTGTGCTGGCCTTCGGTGCAGCGCCGCATCCGCGAGGCCATGGGCCTGCCCGCGCGCTCCCTGGGAACGCGCTCGCTCGCCGAGCACCGCGCCATCGCCGCGGCGGGCGCCGCCGGCGCTCCGGGCGCTGCCGAGGTGCTGGCGCCGGCGAGCTCGGATCGGCGCGAGCCGCTGGTCTTCTGCAGTTGGTTCTACCTGAGCGGCAAGGACACCTTCGTCAGCCACGGCCATCAGTACGATCCCAACTGCGTGTGCCGCGACCCGATCGACCCGCTCATCGCCATGCGCCGCCGGCCCCAGGTACGCATTCCCTTTGGCGATCTGGCGACACGCTATCTATTGGGCGGCATGGGCTACTTCAACCCCCATGCCACCGAGAACTTCATCATGACCGCCCGGCAGTACGTGCGCTTCTTCTTCAAGCACATGCTGCGCACGCAGCCCCTGCTGCTCTGGAGCTGGCTCTGGGGAGCCGTCGTCACCTTCGCCATCACCCTCTGGACCCACTGGCGACCGACGATGCGCGACCCGCTGCTCGTGGAGGAGAAGGTGCAGGCCGTGGCCTGGCGCTCCGGCGTGACGCCGCCCGTAGTCCGCAGGCTCCATGCCCTGAGCGTGCCGTCGGCCGCCAACAACCCCCTCGCCATCCTGCGCGAGCTGTGGCTCGACCGGGCCCTGCTCCTGCTCGCGGCGATCTACGGCGCCTGGCAGATCGTGGTGCACGTCAACATCGCCGTGCCGATCAGCATGCTCTGGGTCCTCGTGCCGCTAGGGCTGCTCTTGCCGCCCATCTTCGTCTACGCCGCCTCGGTCCGGCCCACCGTTTTCCGCCAGCCCCTGCTCACGCGCGAGCGCGCCGCCCTCATCGCCACGATCACCGGCGTGCGGCGCGTGGTCTTCGGCCACACGCACGTGCCCGAGCGCCGGCAGGTGGGCCCGGTCGAGTACGTGAACGCCGGGTTCTGGTCGCCCGCCTTTGCCGAGCCGGAGTGCCAGCGCCGCATCGGCACCCAGACCTTCGTGTGGATCCGCGCGGGCGGGCCCTGCGGCGAGCGCCGCGCCGGGCTGTGGGAGTGGCCGCCCGGCGCGACCGAGCCTCGCCCCTATGGCCCGGCCGCCGATCCGCAGGCCCCGGCCCCGCCCGCACGGGACGAGGCGCCGCTGCGGGCAGCGTGATCAGAGGGTGTTCCACGGGCGTCGCGAGCGGCCCGAGGCTAGGGAGGGCGACGCAGGCGTACTCTGGCGTACGTTGAGGAGCCCGACCGACGCATCGGGCCGCGCAGCAGCCTGTGGAACACCCTCTCAGAACCGCCCTTCGAGCTGCACGCTGCCCGGGCCCACGCGCAGCGCAGGCCGCAAGCTCCTGGCCGCCGTGGCCTCGCTCTCGCCGCCGCCCGGCCAGAGCAGCAGCACCGTGCCGGCCACGGCCCCGGCGCCCGCCACCACGAAGCTCACGGTGGACACCCAGCCCAGCGTCTTGACCGCGTCGCCCTCGTCCTCGTCCTCGGGTTTGCACACGTCGTTGGGGCAGCGAGCCTTGAGATCGCTGGCACGGCCCGCGAAGACGGCTCCGGTGGCAATGCCGACCACCAGCGCCGCCCCGCCGACGCCGTACGCCACGAGCGGCGGGACGAGCGAGCGCTCGCCCGCGGCGCCCGGCCGCCCGCCCCTGCCGCCGCCCTCGGCCCCACCCAGCTCGACCTGAGCGGTCTCCCCTTCCACGACCGAGAAGCTGGTCTCGCTCGTCTTGCCGCTGGGCGCGACGACCTCGATCCGGTGCGAGCCCGGGTTGACGCGGATGGGCGAGCCCAGCGCGGAACGGGCCACCTCCTGGCCGTCGATCTTGATGGTCGTGTCCTCGATCACTGCCCCGACCAGGCGTACCTCGACCTTGGGGATCCGCCGGTCGAGGTCGGACAGGCTCGACTTGGCCTCTGCCTGCGCCTCCCGAAACGCGGCCGAGGCACCGGCTCCGAGGCGCGCCTCGACGGCCTTCGCCAGCAGCGCACGCGCGCCCACGAGGTCGCCGAGCTTGGCGGTCGCCCGCGCCATGTGGAGCACGAACATCGGCGAGTGGTAGCGCTCGTCCGCCTTGCGGAACAGCTCGACCGCCTCCCGGTACATGCCCTTCTTCATGAGATCGAAGGCACTGTCGGCCAGCGCACCGGCCTCGCTCATGCGCTGCTCCTCGGGCGAGCTCCCCTGCGCCGCGGCCGGGGGCGAGACGAGCCACAACCCCGCCGCCAGCCACAGCCACCCCCGCCACCGGCGGCGTGCCCGGCCACCGCTTCCCGCCCGAGCCCCAGTCGCGCGCGTCAGAACCATTTCGGTCTTTCATTAGCCGATTTCGCGGGCGGCGTCGCGGTCGCCGGCTTGGGCGGTGCCGGCCCGCCCTTGCCGGCCGGAGCCGGCTTGTGCGCCCGCGGCGCCGTCGCGCCCGCCTCGGGCTCCTCGTCCTCCTCGGCCTCGTCGCTGCCCGCGTCGTCCTCGCGCGGCTCGTTCGCCGAGCCGGTGGCCGCCGCCAGCGAGGTCGGGACGGCGCCCGGCGCGGCGCCCGGCGGCGACGTGAGCGCAGGCCCGGCGCTCGCCGCCGACGAGCGCGTTCCTGCCCTTCCCGCCCCGAGCCACAGCGCCGCCGCGAGCAGGCCACCCAACAGCAGCGTGGCAGCGCCACCGATGACGAGCACCGCCGCCGGCGGACGCGCGGGCCGCTGTACCGCAAGCCCGGAGATGCCGGCCACCGACGTGGAAACCGGCGTGCGCGCCTCCCACGGGGCCACCTCGGGTGTCATCGCACCGGGCACCGCCAGGCTCATGCTCGAGGCAGAGCCCGCGCCCAGCCCGAGCTGGCCGCCGGCCGAGCCGATCGAAGCACTCGCGGACGGGAACGCGCCGGAGGCCGCCACGGGTGCGCCCGGCACGGCAATCGCCGGCCCGCTCGCCAGGCTCCGCCCGCCGCCGCTCCCGCCCGTCGCCATCGCGCCGCTCGCCGCGGCCGGCACCGACCCCGAGGCGCCCGAGGGCGTCGGGGCTGGATAGTATGGCTGCCCCGCCGGAGCCACCGGCGCGCCCGGAACCGGCAGCAGGCTCGTCTGCTCGCTCTGGCTGGCCGCGCCGAACGCCGCCGCCAGATCCTCGGCGCTCTGGAAGCGCCGCTCGCGGTCGCGATCGAAGGCGCGTGCGAAGAACGCGTCGAAGCGGTTGCCGAGATCGGGCGCGTAGCTTGCGAGCCGGGGCAGCGCGTCCGAACAGATGCGCAGCACGATGTCGCCCACCGAGTCGCCGCGGAAGGGGTTGACCCCGCTCAACATGCGAAAGACGACGACCCCGAGCGCCCATAGATCGCTGCGGAAGTCGATCTCCTTGGTCGCGCGCGCCTGCTCGGGGCTCATGTACTGCGGCGTGCCGAGCAGCACGCCGCTCGCCGTCGCGTCGGAGGGGCGGTGGTGGGTGGACTTGGCCACGCCGAAGTCGAGCAGCTTGACCACCTCGCCGTCGTCGCGCTGGGCCATGAAGATGTTGCTCGGCTTCAGATCGCGGTGCACGAGCCCGAGCTGGTGGGCTGCCTTGAGCCCCTTGGCCACCTGGCCGATGATCCGGGCGGCCTCCGGCGCCGGCAGCCGCCCGACACGCCGCAGCCGCGTCCCCAGGCTCTCGCCGTGCAGGAGCTCCATGGCCATGAAGGGCGTGTCGCCGTGCAGCCCGAAGTCGTAGATCTGCACCACGTGCGTGCTGTGGAGCTGCGCCGCAGCCTGGGCCTCGCGCTCGAAGCGCGCCATGGCCGCGGGCATCTCCGTCAGCTCCTTGGACATGAGCTTGAGCGCCACCTGGCGGTTGAGCTTGACGTCGTGCGCCAGCCACACCGTCCCCATCCCGCCGCGGGCGATCTCACGCTCCAGGTGGTAGCGCGCCGCGACGACGGTGGTGTCGAGCGTGTTGGTCCAGGGGCACACCGGCAGATCTTATGCTAGCCCCGACCTCCCCGAGCCTCAAGGAAGCTGCTCGCGGTCTCGGCGCGCCAGCACGACTACGGCGCCGATGGCGGAGGAGGCGGCCGCGAGGGCCGGGCCCCCGTCCCCGGCCCGGCGCCCAGGGAGACGAGCACGCCGTGGGGCGGGAACGAGCTCACCGCGAAGCGGCGGCCGAGGATCTCGGCCACGACCTCGATGTTCGTCTCCGCGTGCGCCGACAGGGGCAGCGTGGCGAAGGCGCCACCGCCCGCCAGGCCGAGCGGGATGACGAGTTGGTCGGCGAGGTACGGCCCCACGGGCACGGCCGCCGCCAGGTATCGCTCCACCTGGTCCACCGCGCCGCGGGCCACGGCCTCGGCGCGCTGGCCGCGCACGCCGAAGCCCGTGAAGGTCTCGGTGAGGTGCTGGCGCTCGATCTGCAGCAGGACGGCGTTCCCCGGCCCCCCGCTCGTCTTGATGCGGCGCAGCAGGCACTCGTCCTCGTGCCAGCCCAGCCGGTCGCGCACCACGCCCAGCTCCCGCGTGGCGATGTGGCCGGGCAGGCGGGCGAGCAGGGCGCGTGCGCGCCGCTCGACCACCGGGCCCGCGTCGAGCAGCTCCAGCGGTGCCAGTCGCTCGCACGGCTCGATGCGCGCCACGAAGCGCCCGCCCCCGTGCGGGTAGAAGCCGTAGGACTCGAGCCGCAGCAGCACCGACGCACCCATCCGCTCCAGCAGCGGCACGAAGCTCTGCGCCAGGAAGTCGAAGGGCGGAGCCATGGGATTGTGGGTCCCCCCCTCGAACGTCACGCTCGATGGCTCGTCGGCCGCCAGCAGAGGCCAGAGCACTGTCTGGAACACGAGGCACGCGCTTCCCGCCGACGGCACCACGAAGTGGTAGCTGCCCCCGCGCGGCCGGCCGGGGCGGAAGGTGAGCTCGATCGAGCCGAGCTCGTCGCCCGACAGCTCGCCCCCGCAGATCTCGGCTGCGGCGCGAGCCGCGGTCAAGTGCTGCGCCGCGAGCCCGCGCCGGGGGCGGCTGGCGCGAATGTTGGCGAGGCGGATCTCGGTCCCGGTGCAGGCCGCCAGCGCCAGGCTGGTGCGCAGAATCTGGCCCCCGCCCTCGCCGCGCGAGCCGTCGATTGTGAGGAGCTCTCCCATCTGCGTGAGGGCCGCCGGCCCGATGCCTGCTAGTCGCAAGCCGGGCGGAATGCTACCCCCCTTCCTCGCGCCGGCGTCAACCTCACCAGGAGATCTTGGCCGTGCCGTTGCCGGCCTGGACGCCAACCTGCATCGAGCCGCCGTTGACCTTGCCGATGTAGCCCGAGCCGCCGCCGCCGCCCGCCGCGTAGGCGCCGCCCCCGCCGTACCAACCGCCGCCGCCGCCGGCGTGGTGATAGCCGGCGACGCCACCGCCGTTGCCGAAGGTGCCGGGGTTCGAGTTGGAGCCGGGCGAGCCGCCGCCGTTCTGCGTACCTCCTCCGCCCGGGGTCCAGCCCTGGTTGCTGATGCCGGTCGTGCCGCTGTCGCCGCCGCCCTTGCCGCCGACGCCGTGGTCGGGGCAGCCGCAGTTGCCGGCGCCGCCGCCACCGGCGACGATGACGCGGGAGTTGAGGTCGTAGGGAGAGACGCGGACGTCCGTGGCGCCGCCGCCTCCGCCGCCGTACTGCCCGCCGGCCGCGCCACCGTTCCAGCCACCCGAGCTCGCCACCTGGCCCTTGCCGCCCACGAACACCCGCAGCACCTGGCCTGGCGTGACCGCCAGCGTGCCCTTGGCGTAGCCGCCCGGACCGCCGTCGTCCTGGATCGAGTTATCGCAGCAGTTGGAGCCGCCACCCTGCGCGCCCCACACCTCGATGGTTACCGAGTACAGGCCGTTCGGAACGGTGAAGTCCTGGTAGTTGCCGGTGTAGCTCAAGCTCTGGCTGCCGGGCGGCGGGCCCACCGCGACGCACTTGCCCGCGTCGCAGTACTGGCCCTGGCTGCACGCCTTGTTGCAGCCGCCGCAGTGCGCGGGGTTGTAGCTCGTGTCCACGCAGGCGTTGCCGCACTTGGTCGTGCCGCCGCCGCACACCAGCGCGCACTGGCCCGCCGCGCACACCTCCGCCGGACCGCACGCCTTGCCGCAGGAGCCGCAGTTGGCCGGGTCGCTCTGCAAGTCCACGCACTTGCTGCCGCACTTCGTCGTCCCGCCGCCGCACACCAGCGCGCACTGGCCCGCGGAGCAAGCCTCGGCCGGACCGCACGCCTTGCCGCAGGAGCCGCAGTTGGCCGGGTCGGCCTGCACGTCCACGCACTTGCTGCCGCACTTCGTCGTCCCGCCCAGGCACACGAGCGCGCAGGCACCGGCCGTGCACACTTGCCCGCCGGCGCACGCGTTGCCGCAGGAGCCGCAGTTGGCCGGGTCGCTCTGCAAGTCCACGCACTTGCTGCCGCACTTCGTCGTGCCGCCCAGACACACGAGCGCGCACGCCCCGGC
>JACQWT010000073.1:9356-12690 GCA_016209145.1 Deltaproteobacteria bacterium
CCAGACACACGAGCGCGCACGCCCCGGCAGTGCACACCTGCCCGCCGGCGCAAGCGTTGCCGCAGGAGCCGCAGTTGGCCGGGTCGCTCTGCAAGTCCACGCACTTGTTGCCGCACTTCGTCGTCCCGCCGCCGCACAGGGACGCGCACTTCTCCGCCGAGCAAACCTCGCCCGGGCCGCAAGCCTGGCCGCAGCCGCCGCAGTTGGCCGGATCGTTCTCCGTGTCCACGCACTCGCTGCCGCACTTGGTGCTGCCGCCGGCGCACGCCAGCGCGCACTGGCCGTTGGAGCAGACCTGGCCGACGGCGCACTGCACGCCGCAGCCGCCGCAGTTGGCCGGATCGGTGTCCGGGCCGACGCACTTGTTGCCGCACTTGACCGTGCCGCCCAGGCACACGACCGAGCACTTGCCCTGCGAGCAGACCTCGCCCGAGCCGCAGGCGTTGTTGCAGCTTCCGCAGTGCTCCGGATCGAGGACGGTGTCCACGCACTTGCCGCTGCACTTGGTCGCCCCGCCGGCGCAGTCGAGCGCACACTGGGCCTGGGAGCAGATCTCGCCGGGCTTGCAGGCGTTGCCGCAGCCCCCGCAGTTGGCCGGATCGGTCTTGGTGTCGACGCACGTCGTGCCGCACTTGGTGCTGCCGCCCTTGCACTCCAGCCCGCACTGGCTGACGGAGCAAACCTCGTCGGCGCCACATGCCTTGCCGCAGCCGCCGCAGTGGCCCGGATCGTTATCGGTGTTGATGCACTTGTCGCCGCACTTGGTCGTGCCGCCGAGGCACTCGACCGAGCACTGGCCCGCCGAGCAGACTTCGCCCTGTGCACAGGCGGTGCCGCACGCGCCGCAGTTGGCCGGATCGACCTTGGTCGCCACGCACGTGTCACTGCAGCACATCATCCCGGCCGGACACTGGCAGCCGCCGGCGCCGCCGGCGCCACTGCTCGTGCCGCCGCCGGTCGTGGCCACGATCGGCTCGCCGCCGGAGCAGGCCGCCACGGCCGCGGCCAGCGCGGCCCCCAACCCCACCGCCGTCCACGCGAAACGCCTTCTGTCGCTCATCACTACCTCCTGCAGACCGTCACCCGGCGGGCGACGGCGCCACAAGCGTGGCTTGGGGCACGACGGGATGCACTTCGCCAGCCGCGGCGAGGATGCCCGCCGCCGACTAGCGTATCCCAGCGACGGCGTGCGCAAGCCCAAAAAACGCGCCGGCCCGGCTCCTACGGCTTGACGCCGGCCGTCCAGTCCTTTTCGAACTGGCTCTGGATCGCAGCCTCGGGGCCGGGCTCGGTCACGAGCACGCCCGCCTCGCGGTTCTTGTCGAGCGAGGTGGGCGACAGGTTCTCCGAGCCGACGAAGGCCACGGCGTCGGCGATGACCAGCTTCGCGTGCAGCTCCCAGTTCTTCAAGTACTTGGTCGCGATGCCCGCCGCCTTGAGCTCGGCCGCAGTGGCGACGTTGTCGGCGATCCACGCCGGATCGGCCAGGAGCACGCGCACGGCGACGCCGGCCTTGGCCCGAGCCTTGATCGCGGCCTTGACCTGCTTGTCGCTGATGTACATCACCGCGAGATCGAGGCTCTTCTTGGCCCCCTCGATGAGCGCGACCAGGCGCGGGCGCGCGTTCTCCGGCGACACGATGAGGCGCGTGCATGACAAGTCGAGCGGCGCCCCGCTCCAGTCGCTCTCGAAGACCGCCTGCAGGTCGTCGATGTCGTCGGCCGCATAGTCGACGACTCCGTAGTTGCGCTCGCTGTACATCGAGTACTGGTTGAAGTTGGCCGAGGTGACCACGGCCTTCTTGCCGTCGACGATCATCACCTTCGCGTGCGCGTGGGTGAACTTGTCGGGCGAATCCTTGACCGCGATGCCGGCCGCCTGCAGTTGCTTGCGCGTGGTGTTGTTGACCGACTCATCGCCGTCGAGGAGCACCCGCACGGCAACGCCCCGCCCCTTGGCGGCAATGGTGGCGTCGCAGATGCTCTTCCAGGCGAACTGGTACATGATGATGTCGAGCGAGCTCTGCGCGCCGTCGATGAGCTTGAGCAGGGCCTTCTCCAGGCCGGTCGGACCGATCAGCAAGGTCGGTGGGTCAAGTCGGGGCTGATAGGGGTCGCAGGACTCGGGCGCGACCGGGCCCCCACCCGCGCCTCCCTCGCCCGAGCTCGTGCTCGAGCTCGTGCTCGTGCTGGACCCGGAGCTCGTGCTCGTGCTGGACCCGGAGCTCGTGCTCGTGCTGGACCCAGAGCTCGTGCTCGTGCTGGAGCCGGAGCCGCCGCTTCCCGCCGCGCCGCCGGTGCCGGAGCTGGAGGCCGAGCTCGTGCTCGTGGTGCCGTGGTCATGCTTCTTCGGGGTCTGCTCCTCGTCCTCCACCACGCAGCTCCCCGCCGCGCCGAGCAGAACCGCCGCCAGGAGCAACCAGCAGGGCCGCTTCGCCCAACCTCTGGACTTCCTCATGGCCCCCATTGGAGCGCGGTTGCGGCTCCGTGGCCAGCCCCTTCGGCGGCCCCCAGGGTGGAACGGCCAGGACATCGGGACCCACCCCGGTGGCGTTTCGAGCGGGGACACGCGGGCGGAGGCCCGGTCGCGTGGGGCAGCCGAGTCAGCGGACGAGCGTGGGGCGCGCTTCGACGACGAATCACTTGCGCCCGGGTCCTCGCGGCAGCGCACGAGGTCCCGCACCACCTCCTCGGCCTCGGAGGGGACGCGGATGGGCGTGAGCTCGCCAGCGCGGTACAGACGCGCGAGCCTCCGGGCATCACGGCTGTCGGTCTTGATGCGGTCGCCCGGTCGGCGCGGGATCATCGCCGGCGCGATCACATCGCACGCGATGCCCATCTGATCGAGCCGGCGGCGCGCGGGGTAGCCGCAAGGCCGCACCTGGTAGCAGGCACGCACCACCCCCTCGCTGGCGAGTCGCTTGAACACGGTGCGGATGGCGCGCTCGTCGTTCGGGATCTCGCGCGTCTCCTGGACCTGGCTGTCGCCGCGCAGCCAGCAGATCGCGATGGTGTTCTTGTGCACCTCCAGCCGAACCCACGTGATGGTGCTATTCGTCTTCATGGCCCGTCCTTCGTTTGCGGTAGTCGCCTCAGCGACAAGCCCGCGTACTACGGAAGCGACGGCCCGTTCCATGCAGTCTGTCGGTGGGTCCCGATGACCGGATGACGGCCCGGCCCCCCTCCCGGGCTGCCGCATAGGCGTTAAGCGAATTGCGCCGACGCAATCATGAGTTCTCGCAGTCGGTCGATCTGTCTCGGCCTAACCTTCGCGTTGGGACGCTGCAGGTGCGCCACAAAGTTCTCAAGGAACTCCGCGATGCGGGATAGTGGGA
>JACQWT010000074.1 GCA_016209145.1 Deltaproteobacteria bacterium
CTCCTAGGTCCGAAAATCGTCGCGTGGCGCGAAGAAAAACGAACCGCCAAGACGCCAAGGGCGCCAAGATCGAATCCGATTTTGTTTCTTCCTTGGCGTTCTCGGCGCCTTGGCGGTTCATCTTCTTGCTTGGGTTGCGGGCGTCAGCCCGCGCTGAGAGGTCGCGGCGCGGCTCCAGTACGCCATCAACAGCATGAACAGCGCGCACAGCGCGTAGCCGACGCTCCATCTCCAGCCGGTAGCCCAGCCGATGTCGTAGACGCCGCCGGCCGGAGTGAGGCGGCCCGCATGGATGAACCCGAAGAACGCGATGACGGCGCCGGCCAGCGCCCAGCCGGCCGCGCGCCGGAAATCGCGGTCGAGGATGGCGGTGCTCAGCGCCGCCCAGATCATGCACGTCAGCAGAAAGCCCTGCGAGATTGCCACGAGCCCTCCGAGGTTGATCCCGGCTGCCACGAAGGCCCCGGTGTGGGCGATTACCTTGGCGCCGAGCCCGGCGTCGCCCGTGGCGAACCCGGCCGCGCCCAACGTCTGCGTGAGGATGAGCAGGCCCCAGGCGGCAATGGCGGGGAACAGGCCCACGGCCACGGCCGAGGCGTGGCGGCGAGAGGTGGCCTGGAACGCCTGCGCCGTGATCACGATGCCGATCCAGAGCACGATGGCCATGCCTGCCTCGATGGGCACGACGGCATGAATGAGTCCCGTGAGCCCGCCCAGGGCAAGGACGGTGAAGAACACGCCGTTCAGAATCGAGTAGCCCGAGCGCGCGCCCAGCCCCTTCCAGCCCGGGTGGCCTATGTAGATCGTGGTGGGGAAGCACGAGCCGAAGAGGGCGGCCAGGAGCGAGCCGATGCCGTTGACGGCGAGTGACGGCATGGTCGGGTAGGTGTCGCCCGCGGCTTCCGCCGACTCGATGTTCTGCAAGGAGCCGAGTACGTTGAACAGGCCCATCGGCACCATCACCGGGACGAGGAACTGGTGGCCGAGCGGGTGGCGCAGGCCGGTCACCATGTCGCCGACGACCGGCACCGGGAGGTGCAGGCCCACGGCGGCGGTGGCCTCGCCGATCCGCGCCGCGTCGACCGGCGTGCTGGGATCGCCGGCGGCGTACAGGATCCAGGCGGCCGCCGTGCCGAGCAGCAGGGCCCAGGCGCCGCCGGGCACCCGGAACGGCATCTTCGCCTCGGAGAAGTACGTGGTGAGGATGACGCCCAGGGGCAGCATGGCCACGAGCGGCATGGCGAAGGTCCGGATGGCGAAGTCGATGGCGATGAAGCTGATGGCGATGCCGGCCAGTGTCGAGAGCAGCGCCGCGCGCGGCGTGGCCCGCCGGATCCGCTCGGCCACGAAAGATCCCAGAAACTCGATCGCGCCGGACACGAAGCACGCGCCCAGGCCGATCTGCCAGGCCAGCCGCGCCGCCTGCTCGGGCGCCATCCCGCGAGCCGTGGCCTCGAGCTTGACCGGCAGCATGACGAGGAACACGTAGGCGAAGAGCGAGACGGTGTTGATGCCGTAGGGCAGGGCGGTCACATCGTTCCGGCCCGTGCGCGCCGACAGGCGCTGCGCCTGCCAGGAGTAGAAGAGGTTGCCGACGAGCACGGAGACCGCCGCCCCGGGCAGCACCGTGCCGAGCAACAGCTCGGTCGAGAAGCCGAGCACGGCGCGGCACAGGCTGAGGATGAGCAGGAACTGGATGAGGTTGTCGATGGCCAGGCCGAAGAAGCCGTCGATGTCGCCGCTCATGAACAGCGGCTGGGGCCGGCCCGTCCGGGCGCCGTTCTTTTCGCTCATGGAACTCGGTCTCCCTACGGCTGCGGCAGATCGCCATCGCCCAGGGGCATGGCGAACCTGAACGTGAGCTGGCGCATCAGGTCAACCGTATCGACGTAGGCTTGCAGCACGCCGCTTGCGCCGGGGTTGCTCTCGTCCTTCTGCGCCTTGCCGTCTTCGTCCAAGACGAGGATGGGCCGGCCATCGGGCTGGAGCACGGGCTGGCCGTCCTCGTCGCGCTCCACGACGTAGGCGTAGGTCAGGAGCCGGTTCGCCCACGCGAGCATGCGGGCGCCGGCGCCGCGCTGCACGCTGCGGCCCAGGAGCTGCTCGGTACCGGAGCCGTGCGCGTAGTAGGTCACGGCGGTGGGCGGGTAGTAGAAGACGTAGGTCTCGGCGCCGGGCCACTCCGGCTTCTCGCTCGGCGGTGTGGCGATGATGCGCGCCTCGTGCACCCACCCATTCGACCAGTTGGTGGGGAAGAACATCGCGCCCCAGACCATGGCGTAGATCTGCTCGTTCCACGCGTAGTTGGGATCGACGAGCAGCGCGCCCTCGGGCCGCGGCGCGGGGTCGCTCAGCGCATGCCAGAGCGGGTACTGCAAGTCGAGCACCGGCGCCTTGGTCGCGCCGGGCGGCGGCACGACGTATGGCGCGTAGCTCTCGTAGTCGCCGGTCAAGAGCGCGGCGTACAGGCGCCGCACCTGCTCCGGGAACACCGTCGCGAAGTTGACGTTCTTGTAGCGCGAGTCGGTGAAGTCCTCCTTGGCGTTGGAGATGAAGTAGTCGAACGCCTCGGCGAGGTAGTACGTCGCCCAGATCTTCTCGTAGTAGGCCCCGACCTGCGTCTGGTAGTCGCCCCACCAGTAGTACTGCGTGTAGTCGTAGTCGTTGTGCAGGTAGCGGCCCTCGCCCAGGCGCACGCGGAAGTCGTAGAGATGGCCCCAGTGCTCGGGATCGGGCGCCGGATCGGCGACGTGGAGATCCTGCTCGACTCCGTAGGGCTGAGCCGAGCCGAGCTCGTAGGGCGTCAGGTAGTAGCCGGGCTCGGGCCGCGTCATGATGCGGCCGAACATGTCCAGGGCCACGGTGCCGGCCAGGGCGAGCGGCCCGTAGTAGCCGTCCGCCAGGAACTCCTCGCTCGGCTGGGAAGGGTCGCCGTCGAGCAGCGCGCCGAAGGCGAAGGTCTTGGCGACCTGCTCGATGTTGTCGAGGTACCGTGACTGGATGCGCGCGGTCACGTCCCAGGAGTTGAACGGCACCCGCTCCCGGCGGAAGGCGTCGAGCAGGTAGCGGTTCTCGTACTGGCCCTCCAGGAAGCGTACGATCTCGTAGGCGTCGGCCCCGTAGTCGTCGGTGAAGGTGGGCACGTTGCCCGCGTCGGCGTACTCGTCCGAGGAGAAGAGGTAGCCGCGGCGCACGCGGCCCTGCAGATCTACCGCCTTGGGGACGTAGGCCCAGGCGAAGTCCTCCAGGTACTCGCTCTCGACCCAGTCTTGGAGATCGCGGTAGTCGACCGGATCGAGTGCCGGCCCCCGGCAGCGCTGGCCCAGAACCGCCTCGGGAGAGCTGTCGGGCTGGCAGTCGGCAAGCAGCCCGAAGTGCTTCTGGTACTGGCTGTAGTGAATGAGGGCGTAGTCGCCTTCGTCGGGATCGACGGGCGGGAAGAAGTAGATCCCGGTCAGCCCGGGATTCGCGCCGAAGGCCGTCAGCCAGTACGCCTTCTTCCGGCCCGCGCCCTGGCCGGTCACGTTCACGCCGTCCTCGGCCCAGACGTCGGCCACGCCGCCGTAGCCGAAGCGCACCGCCGCCCGATCATAGGCGCCCGGCAGGCGCATGTCCTGGTTCTGGTCGCCGGGGTAGTCCATGACGCTGCTCGTGGCGTAGCGCGGGATGTTGCCTTGGGTTTCCTCGTCGGAGAGCGGATCGCGCCAGCGCGGACCCACGCACTCGGCGCCGTCCGTCGTGCCCGGCTTGCAGTCCTGGGTGAGCGTGCCGTTGCGGGTGCGAAGCTGCCAGTACTGCGGGGCGTAGCTCAGCGCGTCGAACGAGGCCGCGAAGTTGTGGCGCAGGCCCATGGAGTGGCCGAGCTCGTGGGCGAACACGCCCTTGGTGAACTCGATCCGCGCCCACCCGTAGATCTTCTCGCGATACGCGGCCAGGCCGGCGGCGTCGCCCGGCTCGGGCGGGGAGAAGAGCTGCTGCACCGCCCGCGCCATTCCCAGCAGGTTGTCCGGCTCGGGCGCCCGCAGCTTGCAGGCGTGGCGCCGGGCCTGCCCGAGCCGGCTGGCGTGCTCCTCCAACTGGCGCACGGTGGGGTTGCTGCGCCATAGCGGCGAGCCGCGGCGGACGGCCTCGGCCGAGATCGGGCCGGTGGGGTCGTAGCCTGCTGCCTGGGCGATCTCGGGCGAAACCATGGCCGCCTCCACCTCGCTGCCGCGCAGCTCGCGCAACCGCGCGAAGAGCACGGCGTTGCCCGGGCCGAGCCGGCCCTGGTCCACGAGCTCCTGCAAGCGCTGCTGGCGGCGCAGGCGTGGGTGCATCTTCTTCTGCGCCGGCGCGGCCGCGCCGGCGAGGTAGCGCTCGACGACCGCCGGGTCGAATGCCTGCCGGCGCGAAGCGAGCTCTCCCGCGCTCATGGGCGCGCCGCCGCGCTCGGCCGGCCCGCCCGGCTGGTTGGCCTTGACCCAGTCGCTGGCGCTCTGGCCCGTGACGTAGGTATCCGGATCGATCAGCCCCTGCAGCAGCAAGACGAGATCGGTCAGCGTGGCGGAGGCTCGATCGAGGCTCGCCCCCCACATGTTCACGCTGCCCGCGATCTTCTGGACGCTCAGCGGATCCTCGGCATCGACCATGATGCCCCAGGGCCGCATGTACTCCGGGTCCTGGATGACGGCGATGAAGTTGTAGCGCAGGTCGCCCAGGCGCGGCCTCGTCCCGGCGGCGCCGCAGGGCGGGCCGTCGCCCTTCGCCGGATCGACCGGGTTGTGGCAAAGGACGAAGATCTCGGGCACCTGTGCCGCCGAGCTCGATCCCACGGGCGGCACGTAGTCGTCGTGCCAGGGCTGGGGCCAGCCCATCTCCTGCTCGCAGCCGGCCCCGCCCGTGCGCCGGCACTCGGCCAGGCGCGCCGCCACCACGGCGATGCGGATGGCGTCGCTCCAGCCTCGCAGTGCCTCGGCCGTCGGCGCGAGAAGCTCCTCGGGGAAGCCCGTGTTCACGTGCCAGGGGATGGTGCGGATCTTCCGGTCCCGATAGGGGATGGTGCACTCGCCGCGCAGCTCGTCGCAGCGCGCGCCCGGTCCGACCGCGGCGCATTCGTCCTCGGTGCCGTCGGCGGGATCCACGTCGCGATGCGGATCGACGCCGGCCTTGCCGGCACACGGCGCCACGGGGTCGGGGTGGGATCTGTGCCAGATGTTCCAGCGCGCGGCGAAGCGGTGCCACTTGTCGTCCACCACGCCGTAGCGCCGGTCGTAGCCCTGGCGGTCGAGCGTGAAGTAGCCGAAGAGCTCCATGCGCTTGCCGTCCCAGTCGGCCGGCTCGTAGTCCGTGTCGGCGACGCGCAGGAAAGACTGGCGCAGGGTTATCTCGCTCGGGTTGCAGCTTACCTCGGGGAAGCTGCCCAGGAGCCAGCAGGCGGGGAAATCTCCCCAGTACTCGTCCTCGATGACCTGGGGCGCGGCCAGGGCCTTGTTCGTCACGTCGAAGTAGCCCCGCTCCCGGTCGAGCACCGGCGCGTCGGGGTCATCCGGCTGGCTCACGTAGTAGGCGACCGGATCCCACTTTACGCCGTAGTAGATGCCGAGCTGCGCGAGCGTGTCGAGGTCGTAGGCGTCGGTCACGAGGTTGCGCGACCAGTCGACGCGGAAGTACTCGCGCTGGTACCAGGGCCGGTCGGTGTCGTTCTCGACGACGACGTTGTACTCCTCGCCCGTGCTCGGGTTGTAGTCGCGGCGGATGTCGAAGTGCTTCTGGACGGCGTAGGCGGCCACGATCTGGCCGTCGGCCGCGCGCCGGGCTCCCTTGAAGTCGGTGTCCGCCACGAGCTCGTAGGCCAGGCGCGCGAGGAGCAGCTCCTCGCTTATCTCCCAGCGCACGCGCACCGTGGGCTGGGAGTCGGAGCTCGTGAACAGGCCGTCCGCGCCGGCGCCCACGGCCGCGTACACGACACTCGTACGCATGTAGAACTCGGGGTTGTCGGAGTCGTCGCCGAGCTGCCCGACGAAGAAGCTCTTGCCGAGCGCGCCCGCCTGGATGCGGCTGATGGGCGCGCGCTCCTCGGCGCAGCCGGTCGCCAACAGCGCGAGCCCCAGCAGAGCCCGCACGCACTTCCACATTCCTCGTGCCATGTCCGCGTCCTCTTGCCGACGTCGGCTGGCCGCCCAGCGACGCCGGCGGTTTGCTCCTGGCGGGATCCTATACTACGCGCCGGCTGCGTCTGCGGCTCAAGGGTGAGACCAATACGCCTGCGCGAACGGAGCGGGCAGACGCGACCGGCACCGCCCCGCGGCCGTTCCGCGCTGTAGCCCTAGGCGAGCCGTCCGCGGCGAGAATTCCACGCTACCCGGCGGCGCCGGAAGAAGCGCTTATTCCCGGCATGATGCCCTTGTGTCCGTGCCGCCCCCGACCAAGACTGGCGGGGAGGCGATTCACCTGGAAGGAATGCGCAAATGGGCGGTCCTGACAAGATCGAGGCGCGGCTGCTGGAGCTGACCCGGGAGGCCGGCAAGAGCTACGGCTTCGACACCGCCCACGATCCGAACGAGCCCGTGGGCCTTTTCTTCCAGGAGTCGGACGAGGGCCTGGTGCTGTTCCTCGTCTTCTACACCCGGGCCTGCCGCTGGAGCCTGTGCACCGGGTGCCCCCTGCCGTCTACCGGCTCGCTGCACCACGTGGGCCTGCGCGCGCTCGCCAAGCAGATCGACGCGGTGTTCGCCCGCCCCGACGTGCGCGCGCGTCAGGGCGAGATCCGCAAGGTCATCGTCAGCAACCAGGGCTCGGTGCTCGACGAGGCGACCTTCTCCTCGACGGCGCTGATGTACCTCGTGGCGCAGATCAACTTGCAGCTCCCCCAGGTGGCCGCGCTCTCGCTGGAGACGCGGGCCGAGTACGTGGACGAGCCGGAGCTGGAGTTCCTCGCCCGGGCCATGGCCGAAGGCGAGACGCGCACGGTGCTGGAGATCGCCATCGGCTTCGAGGCCTTTGACGAGCACATCCGCAACCACCGCTTCCGCAAGGGCCTCAGCCTCGCCGAGTTCGAGCGGCTGGTCGACAAGGTCGTGCGGCACGACTTTCATCTCAAGTGCTACTTCATGCAGAAGCCGGTCGAGCAGATGAGCGACGAAGAGGCCGTGCGCGACATCGAGCGCGCCATCGACTACCTGGCGGATCTGGTGGAGCGGCGCGGGGCCCATATCGGCGTGCACCTCAACCCCACCTACGCCGCGCGCGGCACGCCGCTCGGCGAGGCATTCCTGGCGGGGCGCTACGTGCCGCCGCAGCTTCTTGACGTGGCCCGCGCGGTGCGCCGCGCCCGCGGCAAGCGTCTGCGGGTGTTCGTCGGCCTCAACGACGAGGGACTGGCCGTCGCGGGCGGGTCGTTCCTCAGGCCCGGCGACGAGCGGCTCGTGCAGGAGCTGGAGCGCTTCAACCGCACCGGCGACTTCGCCATTCTGGACGCGATTTGCACTGCGTGAGGGCGGTCCCGCTCAGGCCGGGCACGTGACGTTGTCGATCCAGTGCCAGGCGCCTTGCTCGCACCGGGCGAGCGTGCCGCCGCCGCACGGGCCGCCGAGGTACGAGCACTCCAGGCCGGGCTGGCTGCACGCCGCGCCGTCATTGGGCACGACGGCAGGGCAGCCCGGCTCGGCCGGGGGTCCGAAGCAGCGCCACTGGGGCGGATCGATGATCTCACAGGGGCCGCCGCACTCCATGTCGGTGCAGCGGCACAGCTCGCTCGCGCTGGCGTAGATGCACTGGGTGCCCACGAGCTCGGCCGGGCACTGAGAATGCGAGGCCGGCGCCGGGACCGGGCAGCCCGGCGGCGGCGATCCCGCGCACGCGGAGGGCAGGGGCAATGGTGGCGTCCAGCCGGAAGGCTTGCAGGCGTAGCGGGTCCGGCACCACGGCTCGACCGAGTCGCCGTAGGTGCACGCCATCTCGGCGGGAGCGCACGGGGTGCCGGGCTGGGGCGCGCTTTCGGGACAGCCGCTCGATGGACCACCGCCGCCCTGGCCGTGGCCCCCGGCCCCGCCACCCGCGCCTCCGGTGCCGCCGCCGGCGGCGCCCTCGACCGCGGCCTGGCCGCCGCAGGCGCAGACGACCAGCAGGGCAAGCAGGGTGTGTGCTCTGAGCATCGGCAACTCCTTGCCCGGATCAATACCCCGCTCTGCCGGGCAGCGCAAAGGCCACCGGCTCGCCTTGGTCCGGACCTGGCCCGGCGACCGCTCCGCGGCTACCATGATGGACGCATGCGGAGGAGCGGCGGCAAAGCGATAGCGCCCCGCCCGGCGGCGGCGATGGTGCTCGGCGGCAGCGTGGTCGCGGCCATGCTGGCGTTGGACTGCAA
>JACQWT010000075.1 GCA_016209145.1 Deltaproteobacteria bacterium
TCGGCTAGCGTCGCCGCTCGCCGCAGCGCACGGGCACGGAAGGTCGAAGCCCGCAGCAGTCGCGCCATGCTCGTACTATCGACACGAGCACGCTCGCAGTTGCGTCTCGGTGTCCCCTCTCCCTCCGGGAGAGGGGCAGGTGTGAGGGTAACGATCCTGCCGGCGTCACGGATCCCGCAGTCTCGCGAGATCACGCCTCCCGACTTCCGGCCAAGAGCGCTTTTCCCCGACACACTCCTAGCCTCCGGCTCGAGCGCGGTCCCCGCGCCGGCGGCAGTCGCGCCGCCAGGCAGCGGTCCGGGCGCAGCGGCAGCGCTCGCAGTTGCCCCGCCCGCGCCGTCCGGCTAGGTATCGGCCGTGCTCGCCCGACGCCTCTGCTGCGTGCTGCTCTTCGCCTTGCTGGCCGCCTCGCCGGCCCCGGCGCGCGCCGTGGTGGTGGAGCGCGTGGTGGCGGTGGTAGGCGAGAAGGCCATCCTGGCCACCGATCTGCGCGGTCGCGCCCGTCCGTTTCTCGTCCAGCTCTACGCCAAGATCCCCGCCGGACCCCAGCGCGCCGCGGCCGAGTCACAGATGCTGGAGCAACTGCTCGAGCGCATGGTGGACGAGGAGCTCGAGTCCCGCGCTGCCGCCCGGGGCGACGCGCGCGTCACGAGCGAGGACGTCGACAGCGCCCTGCGCAACATCGCCCGGCTGGGCGGCGTGGGCGTCTCGCAGCTCCTCTCCGAGGTGCAGGCCGCGTCCGGCATGACTGAGCAGGAGTACCGGGAGGAGATCCGCCGGCAGGTGCTGGAGGGCAAGCTCCTGCAACGGCTCGTCGAGGACCGGATCCGCGTCTCGGATCGGGACTTGCAGGCCGCGTTCGAGCGCGCCGTGCGCGAGGAGCTTGGCGTGCGTCTCTACCATCCTGCCTGGATCGTGCTGCGGGCACCCGCCGCTCTCACGCCCGAGGCCAAGGCGGAGCGCGCTCTCCTCGGCCGCGAGCTCGCCGCACGGGCCCGCAAAGGCGAGGACTTCGCCGAGCTGGCGCGGCGCTACTCCGACGACGCGGACACGCGCGAGCAGGGTGGCGATCTGGGCGTGCGGGCGCCGCAGGGCTCCCCGGCGGCCATGAGCCGCAAGCGGCCCGTGCTGGCGCGCGAGATCGAGGCCGTCGTCATGAAGCTCGAACCGGGCGAGGTGGCCGATCCGGTCCCGTACCGCGATGCGCTGGTGGTGCTCACCGTCCTCAGCCGGCAGCCCTCGCACTACACCAGCATCGAGGCGGCCAGGCCGGAGCTGC
Source organism: Deltaproteobacteria bacterium (assembly GCA_016209145.1). Taxonomy (GTDB): domain Bacteria; phylum Myxococcota_A; class Polyangia; order Polyangiales; family Polyangiaceae; genus JACQWT01. The sequence goes on from JACQWT010000075.1 coordinate 1,280, forward strand.
TCCAGCGCCTCAAGGCTACCGAGCTCGAGAAGGCCAAGTACAAGTGGCTCAAGGATCTGCGGCGGCGAACGCACGTCGACGTGCGGCTCTGAGACGGAGGGCCCGGGACGCGGGTGGTTCCGGGGCCCGGGACTGCACGGCTTGCGGCGCCTGCTGCTTCGCGGACGGGCCGCGCTACCTGCGCGTCTTCGGGGTAGATCTAGACCGCATGGATGCACGCGCCCGCGCGCTCACGCGGCCGGACGGCGACGGCTGCTACCTCGAGCTGCGTGACGACCGGTGCGCGGCGCTCGCGCGCGACGCTGGGCGCGGCCGGCTGCTTTGCAGCATCTACGAGATGCGGCCCGACTGCTGCCGGGCGCTCGTGCCTGACAGCGGCGAGTGCCTCCGCCAGATCGCCGAGAAGGCGGTGCGGGCGCGGGCGGCGATCGGGCTCGCGAGCCTGTAGCGCGGGAGCCTACTTGCCGCCCGGCGCCACGCCGGGCGATGCCTTCTGCTGCACCGAGAACGCGGCGCCCAGATCCTCGCTCGTCTCGTCGTGGCCGCTCAGGCCGTTGCCGCCCGAGCTCTTCTCGGCGCTCTCGTCGGCCCCGGCGCGTGCGATGCTCTCGGCCGGCGTGCCGGCGTCGGGGCTGTTGCTGAACTTGTAGCTCGGCGCCGGCTTCTGCTTGTCGGGCGCCGTGTCGGCCTGATAGCCGGCCACGCCGCTCTTGTCGGCCCGCGTGCCCGGCTCGAAGGTTGTGCCCCACGTCACGTAGTCGACGTCCTTGACCGTGGCCGCCTTGCCTCCCCAGCAGAAGAGCACCAGCATCTCGCGGTCGTTGGTGAGGTACTTGCCGGTGTCCGTGCCCAGGCCGCCGTTCTTCGGGATCGCCATGGCGGGCACGCTGTCGCCGCCGCAGGTGATGTCCGCGTTGGCCATGACGAAGTCGGGGCAGCTCTTCCAGAACGTCTCGAAGCCCTTGCCCGCCTGGACGACCAGGACCTTGCCGGCGCCGATCTTGGTGCCGGGCGGGAACTGCACCAGGAAGTCGGAGTTGGGGTTGTCGGTGATGGGGCTCCATGCCTTGCCCGCGGCGATGTCGTAGTAGACCGAGTTGTCGGAGAGGTAGTACGCGGAGAGGTCGATCTCGCTCCCTCCCCGGTTCCAGATCTCGATGAACTCGCCGTCCTCGGGGGCGGTGCCGATCTCCGAGATGAGCAGGTGATCGCCGCCGGCCTGGCACGGATCGGGCGGCTCTCCTCCCTGGCCGCCGGTGCCGGTCTGTCCGGCCTGCGCTCCCTGGCCGCCGGTGCCGGTCTGCCCGGCCCCTGCTCCCTGGCCGCCGGTGCCGGTCGTGGCGCCGCCGCCGCCGGTGCCGGTCCATGTGGGCGTGGTCGTGGCCGTCTCCTTCGTCTCGCTGCGGCACCCCAGAGCGAGCACGGTGGCCAGAAACGCAGAGCAGATGGCAAGCTGGTGAGTCGTTCGCATGGCAGAACCTCGTGGCTGGGCCGCCCGCGCCGGCGCTGCCCGGCCGGCGGCGGCGCCCAGCATAGCACCGATGCGGGCGCCGGTGCGCCCGCTCTGCGGGGGTGCCTACCAGAACTGGGGAGCGCCGCCGGATGAACCGCCAAGGCCGCCAAGGAGAACAACGGATTCCTTGGCGTGCTTGGCGCCTTGGCGGTTCGCTTCTCCCCGCCCGCCCCCGATTCGGTTAGGCACCCCCGCTGCGGCCATGCGTGTCGCCGGGATGCATACCATGTTATACTTCAAGTATGTGCAGAATCACCGTCAGCGTCGACGATGCGCTCGTTGCGCTCGCCAAGTCCGACGTGGCCGCCGGGCGTGCGGCGTCGGTGAGCGCGTGGGTGGCCGACGCGATGCGCGCCACCGCGGCGGCGCGGGCGGAGCTCATCGCCGATCTCGAAGCGATAGAGCAGCATGACCCGACGCCCCGCGAAGTCATCGAGGACATCGCGCGCAGCCTGGGCAGGTCGCCGGCGTGGGTCCTCGGCGCGCTGGGGCTCTCGCGGCCTGCGAGGCACAAGTGAGGGAGGTCATTCTCGACGCGGGGGCGTTGATCGCGTTCGAGCGTGGCGACGCGCGCGTGAGAAACTACGTGCTCCTGGCGGCTCGCGGACACCTCTCCCTGGCAACAAGCTCGGCCGTCGTCGCCCAGGTCTGGCGTGGCGGGACGCGACAGGCTCGGTTGGCGCGGGTGTTGCGAAGCCGGCTGCTGGAGGAGGTGCCCTTCGGCGAACAGGCGAGCCGCGCGGTGGGCGTGCGTGCCGCAGCGACGGGTGCGACGGACGTCGTCGACGGACACGTGGTGTTCCTCGCCTCGATCCGCGACGCCCTCGTGGCGACGAGCGATCCGGACGACCTGCGCCGGTGGGGGCTCTGTGCAGACTGCGTGATCCGCTGCTGACGAGACACCAGGGGCGCAGCGTGCCCGCCCGCCCCCTCTCACGGCTTCTTGGGCGGGCTCGGGTCGGGCTTGCCCTTCAACAACTCGAGCGCCGCGCGCACGTCGTCCTCGGCGAAGGGCATCTTCCCCAACGCCGCCTTCTCGTCGCCCAGGGCGCGCTCCAGATCGCGCTGGGCTTCGCGCGCCCGGGCGACCCAGTACGAGCTCTCGCCCGTGCGCTCGCCCATGCGCACCGTGGCTTCCATCATCTTCAGCCCCTTCTCGAGCAGGATCCGGTAGCGCAGCCGCATCGCCGCCTCGAAGAGCTGCTTCTGGCGTAGGTTATTGGCCGAATCGGGCGGCGGGATCTGCATCGCCTCGCGATGGAGCTGCTGGTAGAGCTGGCCTATGCGGTAGCCGCTCATCGCCGACCAGTGGGCATCGCGGCTGCGCATGGACTCGGCGTAGGCATCCTGCGCCTCGAGCAGGCCCTGGCAGCGGGCCTCGAGTACCTCGGGGAAGTTTGGGGGCACCGGCACGAGCTGGATCTGCTCGGAACGCGCCCGGCGGATCTCGCCCAGCGCGAAGGCCACCTGGGCGAGTTGCAGGGGCGGGACGCTGGCTTCGCCGAAGCGGTGCTGCTCGATGATGTCACGAGCCCGGTTGACCATGCGCTCGGCGTCGTCCACCTGGCCGCGTTCCACGAGGCTCAGGGCCTTGGCGCCGAAGCCCTCGACGCGGTCGAGCGCTTCCAGGTCCTTGCGGCCGAGCGCCGTGTCGGCGGCCTCCCCCAGCTCGGCCCAGCGCTCCAGATAGCCCAGCACGCGCGTGAGCCGCAGCAGGCCGCCTCTCGACACCTCGGCCTGCGGATGCCGCCGGCCGAGCTCGCGGTAGCGCTCGGCCGCCGTCTCGAGCTGTCCCATGCCCTCGTACGCGAGGCCGCTGTTGAAAAGGGCCGGCGCCGCGAGATCCGTGCCCTCGGCGGCCGGCAGCAGGCGGTCGAAGGCTCGCGCCGCATCCTCGAAACGCAGGGCGAGGAAGAAGCCGCGCGCCAGCTCGAGCTCGGCGGCAAGGTCGCGGGGGCTCTTGGCGCTGACCACCGTGCGGGGAAGCTGGATGTGCGGCTCGGCGCTGCCGCTCTCGGCCGGCGTGCCCGGCGGTGTGGGACCGGAGCCGGAGCAAGCGGCGAGCCAGACAAGCGCGCAGAGCGCGGCAATGGTGTGTCCACGGCGGCGATGTCGCTGCATGCTCGGAGCATAGTTGCAGCCCCGATGATTCGCCATGGCCGGCGCGGTCTACGGAGCGAGGAACTCGGCCGGCGCGACGCCGGCCTGGCGGAGAATCGCGCGCAGCGTGCCCTCGGCCAGCACGCCCGGGTGGTGCGGGATCGTGGTTCTGCGCCCGTCGCGAGGCCGTCGCCAGACTTCGTGGCTGCCCTTGGCGTGCCGGTCGAACTCGAATCCGGCGCGCCGGAGCCGTCGGGCCACCTCGGCATACGTGAAGCCGCCGAGCCTGCCCACCCTAGCGCCCCGCGGGGAGACCCACAGCCACGGCGAGCGACGCCGGCAGCGCGTGACGGTGACGGCGGAACACCGGCGGGATGGGGTCGCCATGCTCGAGGCAGGACTCGAGGATCTTGCGGGCGACGTCCTGCGCAATCTCGGCCGTCTCGGCCAGCGTGCGTCCCTGCGCCACCAGGCCGGGCACGTCGGGGCTCGTGGCCACGTAGCCGCCCTCGGGCAGGCCCGCGATCTTGAGCCGGATCACGGCCTCGTCCACCGCGCGGCGCTCGATGATGGCTTGCCAGGCCATGTTGCTCTGCCTCCCTCACTATTCGCGAGCCGGTGCGTGCCGTCAAGCACGCCTGCCGCCCTGACGGCGCCGACAGGTCAAACCACCCCCGCCAGCTCGTCGCCCTGGGCGAGCAGGCCGGGCAGGCCGCCCGTGTGCAGGAACAGCACGCGCCGACCCCGCAGCTCGCCCGACGCGCAGCGACGCCACAGCCCGAAGAACGCCTTGCCCGTGTAGACCGGATCGAGCACCAGCCCGCTCAGGCGTGCCACCTCCACGATGCACGCGCGCTGCTCGGCGCTTGCCACGGCGTAGGCCGGCCCCTTGGCGCTGTCGTCGACCGACCAGCTTGCCGGCTCGCCCAGCGCGTGATCCAGGGCGCGCGCCTCGTCCATGATGTCCCTGATGCGCTGCTCGAACGTCGCGGCGCTCTCGCACACGGCCATGGCGCAAAGCGCGGCGGCCACGCCGTGGCGGCGGGCGCCGAGCGCGACGCCGGCCGCGGTGCCGCCCGAGCCGCAGGCGTGCACCACGAGGTCGAAGGGCCGGCCCCCGGCCAGGCCCAGATCGAGCTGGCGCCGCAGCTCGGCCATGGCATGGACGTAGCCGAGGGCGCCAAGGCCGTTCGAGCCTCCTTCCGGCACGACGTAGGGGCGAGCGCCGAGAGCGCGCATCTGTGCGGCGAGCCGCGCCATGAGCTCGTCACGCCGGCCGTAGCTCGCCGCGGTGATGAGCCGCAGCTCCGCACCGACCAGGCGGTCGAGCAGCACGTTGCCCACGAGCGGCGCGAGCTCCGGGCTCGGCGCCACGCCCCTGCCGCCGTCGTCGTCGCCGAGCTCCGGTACGCGCAGCAGCCTCAAAGATCCCCTCATTTGTAACTACTGGATATTCCATAGGAATCGGGCGCCATTGCAACGTGTTGCCATTGAGGTGGCGCCGCGTGGGAGGTACCCCGGCGCGCGGCGTAATCGATCTTGCTCGAGGAAATCCGGGGGGCGTAATCGATCTTGCTCGAGGAAATCCGGGGGCGCGGGACGCGAGAAAAGCGGCTATGCCGAACTACGCGAATTTGCTGACGAGAATGAGGGGATGCCTGAGCGCAGCAGCAGGACGGCGCGAAGGCCGAGGGCGGCGCAGAGCACGGCGGTAGCGCGCGCGTGGTTGCTCTGGATCCCGCCGCAGGTGATCACCGTGTCGCAGCCGTGGCCGAGCGCGTCGGCGAGCAGCAGCTCGAGCTTGCGCACCTTGTTGCCGGCCTCCGGGCCGCCCGTCGCGTCGTCGCGCTTGACCCAGAGATCGATGCCCAGGGCGTCGGCCAGCCGGCGCGGCTGCTGTAGCGGCGTCGGCAAGTGGGCGAAGCGCAGCCGTCTCACGCGCCCGCTCACTCGAGCTCGACGAGCACGGCGCCGCCCTCGACGTTCTGGCCGGCCTCGACGCAGATCTTGGCGACGCGCCCGCTGCGCTCGGGGCACAGCTCGTTCTCCATCTTCATCGCTTCGACCACCACCGCGGGCACGCCCGCCCGGGCCTCGTCGCCCGGGCCCACCAGCACCTTGACCACGCGCCCGGGCATGGGCGCGCAGATCCGGCTCGCGCCTCGCTCGGCCTTGCCCGACCTCGCCCCGGCCAGACGCGAGCGCGCGCTCTCGATCTGCACTGCCAACCGCGCTCCGGCGACGGTGGCGTCGAGATCGGGCGGCCGGCCGGCCAGCCAGAGCTCCACGATGCGTCCTTGCACCTGCACGCACAGGGCGTCGCCCGCCGGGATGGCCTCGACCTCGAGCCGGTGCCCCTCGACCGTCACCTCGGCGCTGCCGCCGGGCCTCTCGCCGACTTCCACGGCGAGCTCGGGGTGGGAGGGCAGGGTCACGAAGTAGCGCATATCAGGATCCGGGCGGGACAAGGGCGCACCGGCCCTGGTAGCACCCGCAGCGGTTGGCGTCAGCAGTGTGGCACTCGTAGGACATGGTGCAGCGCGTGTCGGGAGTGGGCGGCCGGCTCTTGTCCCGCGCCACGCACGCCGGCGCATGGCAGGGCGCCGAGGGGCCACAGTCGGCGTCGGTGCGGCAGGGATCTTCGCTCACCGCGGGGGTCCGGAGCTGGCACCGGAACCCGAGCGGCGGCGATCCTGCGCCGGGCGGCAGCTCGGGTGGTGGCTCGCTCTCGGGCGGCTCCGGCAGGGTGGCGCGGGCGGGCAGGGTAGGCGGCGGCGCGGCGGCGGACGGCTCGGGCGGGGCCGTCGCGACGGGCGCGACCGGCACCGTGGGCAGCGGCGCCGGCGTCCCGCCAGCCGTCTCGGGCAGCGGCGCCGGCGCGGCGCACCCCAGGGCGAGCAGGAGGGCGAGCGGGCCGGGGACCAGCGGGCGCGCCGGGTACGGCCTCTCAGAACTGCATGCCCAGCTTGACATTTAGCAGGTACTGCGGGGGCAGCGCATTGCCGGCCGCGTCGTCGAAGGCGTGCCCGGGCAGGAGCAGGCCACCCTCGGCGCCGGCCTGGATCGTGAGGCCCTTGTCAAAAGCAATGCGCCCGTCCGCGCCCAGATCGAGCTCCAGGCCGAGATCGTGCCGCCTCTCGTCGCCGCCCTCGTAGTTGGCGTAGTTGCCGAGCGCGCCGTAGTGGAAGGGATCGACGAGATCTGCCGTGCTCTGGGCGATGACCGCCGCGGCCTTCAGATCGAGCCAGCGCCGGGGCCGCACCACCAGCGTGGGGTACAGGTACGTGGCCCCGAAGACGCCGCCTTCGGACGGCAGGAGGTCCAGGCCCGGCGGCGGCCGGCGCACGAGCTGCGGATCCTGCAAGATGGTGGCCGCGCGCGCCGTCTTCCAGGCGAGCACGTGGTCGAAGAGCACCAGGCCGACGTTGTGGTTGGGATCGAAGGTGAAGCGCCGGCTCGTCCCGTCGCTCGGATCGGCGTCGCCCGAGGCAAAGCCCCACTCCAGGGCCACGACCACGTCGCCCCACCGATCCGCGCCGGTGCCCGCGGTGCGCACGCCACCGAGACCGAGCGCGCCGCCGTAGGAGCGGATGCGCTCGTCCATGCCCGAGGCGCTCTGGTCGATGCTGCGCACGAAATCGGTGCTGCCGGCGATGAACGCCCCCTCGAACTGACCGAAGACGAAGGCGTCTGCGCCGGGCACCGGGGCGTTGAACCCGCCGGCCAGATCGAGCACGCCCACGGCGAGCTCCTCGGTGAACTCGTTGAGCGCGCCGCTCGAGCTGCGCTCCCGCTCCTGGTCGCGGTAGACGCCGTACAGGCCGAGCTCGAACCGCGGTGCCGCCCAGCGCAGCGCGGCCACGGCCTGGAGTGCCCGGTCGCCGTTCGTCAGGCGGGCGCGGTTGTCCTCGAAGACGAGGTCGCCGCCCAGCGCGGCCACCAGGGGGTGGCCCTCGCCAAAGGGCCGCGTCGCGAACAGCAGCCGCTCCACGAGCGAGCCGCGCTGGTAGTCGCCGAAGAGGGCGGGATGGTCGCCGTCGTTGGCCACCAGGCCCATGCCCCAGTGCGAGCCCTGCTGGCCCAGGCGGAACAGGCCGATGGGCGAGGTGTACTCGAGGTACAGATAGCGCGGATGGATCTGGTACCAGTCGAGCGCGTCGCGCGGATCGCGCGCCGCGCCGACGTAGCGCGTCGTGTCGCCCAGGACCATGCCCCGCGGCATGTCGATCTGTCCCACGATTTTGAGCTTGTCGCGGTACTGGAGCGTGGGCGTGAGCCGCAGCCACTGCATGAGGAAGTGCGTCTGGCCGAGCGTGTCGGCTCCCGGGTCGGTGATCGGGGCCTGGAGCCTGAGATCGCGCATGGCCTGGAACCGGAGCTGGAACTCGCCGCGCATGGCAAGCGAGAGGGCGTCGCGGTTCACTTCCGGCGCAGAAATCCGCCCGGAGTCCAGCACGAGCTGCTCGGCGAAGCCGGGTGTGCCCCGGCCCGCGCTCGGGGCGCGCTCCCCCTCGCCGGCCGGGCCCGCGGCCGGCTTCGGGGCCGTGGCGATGGCGGGGACGGGGCGCTCCGGCTTCTGCGCCGGGGTGCCGGCTTGCTGCTCCGTGTCGGACCCGGTTTCCGGTCCCACCGGGGCGCCTTCGGGCGGCGCTGCCCGGCTCGGCCGGGCCGCCAGTGTCAGCAGGAGCACGGCTTGGAAGACATTTCGGCGCATGGCGCGACTTCCCGAGAAGCTTGGATCAGGCTCGGAGAGGCAACAATAGGCGATTGGTCTCGCGCCAGGTGCAGATTTCTTCGGGGCGGGGTCGGGCCGGGCGCGGGCCCGAAACCATGTCACACCCGCCTTGCGCTGCGGGGCCCGCCGCCGTATCGATGCAGGGGCCGTGTATTTCACCGTGAGCCACGACTTCGACGCGCCCCTTGATGCCGTCGAGCAGGCGGCGCTGTCGCCGGAGCTGCCGGAGCTGCTCGTGGCTGGCGTCCGGGGGCTCGGCTCGGTGCACGCCCTGGAAAGCCGCGCCGAGGACGGCGAGCTGCGGCGCGTGCTGCGCTTCCAGGCGTCGGCCTCGTTGCCGTTGCTGGGGCGCCGCCGCACGAGCCCGGATCGGCCAAGCTGGGAGCAGCACCTGGGCTACCGTCTTCTCGACCACCAGGCCAACTGGTCGATCGTGCCGGCCGGCGAACGCGACGAGCACGCCGCCTGGCGCCGCTACTTCCGCAGCGAGGGTACCTACCGGCTCGATCCGATCCCGGGCGGCCGCACGCGGCGCTCCGTGGCCGGACGGATCGAGGTGCGCTTGCCGGTGCTCGGCCCTGCCCTGGAGAGATTCGCCGTGTCCAAGGTCCGGAGGATCTACGACGCCGAGGCCGAGGCCCTCTGCCGACTCTGCGAGCGTGCATCATGAGACCCCCAGCTTCTCTTGCCTTGTTGGCCGCCGGGCCGCTCCTGGCGCTCATCCTGCCGCGTGACGCCCGGGCACAGGCTCCGGCGCCGCGTGCGAGCGAGGGCATCGTCGTGCCCTCGCAGAGCATCAGCGCCACGGACGACGGCGGGGCGATCGTGCTAAATCCCGCGCTTCTCGCCTTCCTGCCCGGGCCCGAGCTGCGCCTCTTGTGGGTGCACACGGGCTCTGCCGCCACCATCCCGGATCGCGGCTGGTCGCTCGGCGGCGCGGTGCCGCTTTGGATCTTTGCCACCGGGCTGCGTCTGGACTTCGTCCGACCTCCCGCCTCCGCGCCACCGCCGTTCGCCGACCGTGGCGCGGGCAATCCCTTCGGCTGGGTGCGCTGGGCGGCCGCGCTGCAGTTGGGCGAGCTCGCGGCCATCGGCAACACGCTCGCCTGGTCCCAAGCCGATCACCACCGGCTCGACGACCAGTTTTCCGTGACGACCGGCCTTGTGGCGCGGCCGAGCCGTTTCCTTTCGGCCGCGGCCGTGGCCCGTGACTGGAACCACCCGCGCAACGAGGCCGGCGCCAGCATCGATCCGAGCTTCGATCTCGGCCTGGCGGTGCGACCGGCGGGAGACGGCCTGCTCGAGCTCGGCGGCGAGGCGAGCTGGCGGCCGCAGGCCGAGCGCTGGGTGCCCAAGGTGACGATGGCGGTCGATGTGCCGTACGTCGGTCGCCTGCGCGCCGGGGTGGAGATGCTCGATGCGGCGCGCGGCCTCGCCGTGGCGAGCGCCGGGCTCGACGTGCGCCTGGCCGAGCTCGAGCTTTCCGGCGGCACCGTCTTCGGCAGCGCCCTGACCCGGGATGGCGCGGGCCTGTACGCGGGCGCGGCGCTGCGCAGCTTCCGGGCCGAGCCCGAGCTGCCCCTTCCGGCCAAGGTCGTCCGGATCGACTTCGAGGCCACGCCCGGCGTGCGCCGTCACGTGCGGCTGCTGCGCACGCTCTGGCGGCTGGCCGGGGAAAGCGACACCGAGGGGGTGCTCCTGGCGCTGCGGGCGCCGCCGGCCGACAGCCTGGCCCACACCGAGGAGCTGATCGACGCGGTGGCGCTTCTCCGGCGCCGGGGCAAGAAGGTGCTGTGCCACCTCGAGGACGCCGAGGGCCGCGCCCTGCTCTTGTGCGCGGGCGCCGACCGCGTCGGCATCAACCCGGCCGGCGGCGTGCGCTTCGCCGGCCTCGGCATGCAGCATTTCTACTTCGGGGGGCTCTTGCGCCGGCTCGGCGTGCGGGCCGACTTCGTGCGCATCGGCGAGCACAAGCTCGCCCCGGAGCAACTCGGCCTCGACGAGAGCTCCGCGCAGGGGCGGCGCGACCACGAGGCCTTGCTCGCCAGCGCCGAGCGCGTCTACCTGGACGAGATCGGCCGCGGCCGCGGTCTGGGACCCGCCATCGTCAAGCAGCGCCTCGCCGCCGGACCCTTCCTTGCCTCGGAGGCACGCGCGGCTGGGCTCGTCGATGCCCTGGTCTACGAGGACGAGATCCAACGCTTCGCCGAGGAGGCATTCGGCCGGCCCGTCCGGCTGAGCAAGCTTGCGGCCCAGGATCGGGCGCCGGCACAGTGGCGCTCCGCGCCCAAGATCGCGGTCGTGTACCTGCACGGCGACATGATCGACGGCGAGAGCCGCACCATTCCGCTGCTCGGCCTCGAGCTCGCCGGCTCGCGCACCGTGGCCCGCGCGCTCAAGGAGGCGCGCGAGGACGAGTCGGTTCGGGCGGTCGTGCTGCGCATCGAGACGGGCGGGGGCTCGTCGCTGTGCGCCGACATCGTCCTGCGCGAGGCGACGCTCCTCGGCAAGACCAAGCCGCTGGTCGTCTCGATGGGCAGCCAGGCCGCGAGCGGCGGGTACTACGCGGCCGTGGCGGCGCGCGAGATCTACGCCCTGCGCGGCTCGATCACCGGTTCCATCGGCATCTTTTACGGCAAGGTCGACTTCGTGGAGCTCCTGGAGAAGCTCGGGGTCAAGGCCGAGGGCTTGCGCACTTCGGCGCGCGCCGACGCCGAGTCGCTCTTCCGGCCCTTCACGGACGAGGAGCGCCGCGTGCTCGGCGTCAAGGTCAAGCAGTTCTACGACCTGTTCGTGGCGCGCGTGGCCGAGGGGCGCAAGCTGCGCCCGGCCGAGGTCGACGAGGCGGGCCGGGGGCGCGTCTTCTCCGGCGAGCAGGCGCTGTCCGTCCGCCTGATAGACCGCATCGGTGGCCTCAGGCAGGCGCTCGGGCGCGCGCGCTCCCTCGCCGGCTTGCCCGCCGACGCGGCGCTCGTCGAGCTGCCCGAGCGGGAGCCGTCGCTGCTCGCATGGGCCCTGGAGGCGGCGGGCGTGCCCAGCCTTCGGGATCCGGGCCCGGGCCTCTGGGAGCTGCCGCCGGCGCGCGAGCTGGCGCGCCTGCTGGCGCCCTTCGCGCTGTTCGAGCCGCATCAGCCGCTGGCGCGCACGGAGCTGCTGCTCGATGGGCCGTGAAGTCGCCCCCGGCGCGCCGCCCGAGCCTCCGGTGCCGGCCGCGCCGAGCTGCCCGAGCGTGCCGGTGTTGCTCGCGCAAGCAGCGCGCATCGCCGTAGACGGCGTCGTCGCCTACGCGGAGCTCGATCTCGCCACGCGCGGCGACCGCGTCCTGTGCATGGGCGACACCGGCCCGCTCCTGGGCGCGCTGTGCGGCACCTCGCGCGTCGCGCCCGGGCGCGGCGACGGCCCGCCCGGCGGCCTCGCGCGCGTGGTGGCCGGCTCGCTGCGCCTGCTCGGCCGCGACGTGCGCCGGGGCGAGCACTACGCCGCAAGCGGTCTGGCGCCGCTCGATCCGCCGCTGCCCGCACGCTGGCCGGTGGTGGACTACCTCGGCTGGGCGGCGCGGCTTGCGGGAGCATCTGCGCGGGCGAGCCGTGCCCTGGCGCACGCCACGCTCGATCGGCTCGGCCTGGCCGATCTCGGACGACGCCGCTTGGGGGTGCTCGGCACGCCGGAGCGCCGTGCCGCGGTCATCGCCCAGGCGCTCGTGGCCACGCCCCCGCTCATCGTCGTCGAGGATCCGCTCTGCGGCCTCGAGGGTCATGCCGCGCTCTGGATCCAGACCGTCCTCGGCCGCGCCGTGGCTGGAAGGGCGGCGCTCGTGTCGGCCGGGCGCGTCGTGCTCGAGGGGGCCGCGGGCGAGCTGTTGCGGTCGGCGACCGACTTGTGTGTGCTGCGCGGCGGCCGGCTCGTGGCGCAGGCCGCCCCGGCCGAGCTCCTGCCCGCGGCCGCGATGTACGAGCTCACGGTGCGCCGCGGCGCCGAGGCGCTCCGGCAAGAGCTGGCGGAGGCGGGCATGGCGCTGACGGGCGGCCCGCTGCACTTCTGTCTCAGGCTGCCGGAGCACGCCAGCGTCACCGATGCGCTTGCCGCGGCCGCGCGCGTCCGGGCGGTGGTGATCTCGTGCTCCCCGCTGCTCGGGTAAGAGGGCACTATCCGTTCCGGAGGCGAGCGTGCAAGAGCGGCAAGGCAACGGCGGGACTAACAATCGGCGGGCTGGCGGCGAAGCCGGGGCCGGCACCGAGCTGGCGGGCGAGCAACCCCGGGCGCCCGAGCCCGCGCCGCCTGCTGCGCCGAGCGGCCGGCTGGCCATGCTCTCGGGCATGTCGCTGCTCGTTGGCCTCATTCCCATCCCCACGGTGCCGGACCGCGTGCGGCGGCAGGTGCGCGGAGCGCTGGCCCACGACGTGTTGGCCCGGCGGGGCATCAGCCTCACGACTGACGCTCGGGCCGTGCTCGCCGCGCCCAACTCCCCCGACCGGCTGCGCGTGCTCGTGCGCAAGGCCGTCGAGATGCTCACGCGCCGTCTGCTCCGGCGGCTTGGTCCCCTGGCGGCCCTGAGCACGGTCGTGAGCGCCTTCGAGATCTACGCCCTGGGGCACCTGCTCGACCGCTACGCGCGACGCCACCGCACGGCGGGGACGCTGCGCTTGCAGGCGCCGGAGGCGCGACGGGTGCGCGCGGCGGTGGACCGCGCGGTGCTGCGGGCCTTCTCGCCGGCCGTCACGCCGCGACGGCTCGCCCGCGCCGAGGGCGCCGAGGACTTCCGGGACGAGCTGACCCGCTGGCTCGACGGCCTGGTCCTCCGCGCCGCGCTGCTGCCGGACTACGTGCAGCGCCGCCTCGAGGCGGCCTTCGACGAGGAGCTCGCCCTGTCGTCTGAGCTGGCCGGCGCCGGGCATCCGTCCTAGACTTGAGGCGGACCGGCGATGAGAAAAACGATCAAGGCACTTCTGTGGATCGTGGGGATAGCGGTCCTAGTGGGCGTCGTCCTGCGCGGCGTCGTCATCGCGACGTGGACCGTCCCCGACGACCCGTGGCTCTCGGTGTCGGTCGCGCCCACGCTGCGGGGCGGAGATCTGGTCCTGATGCTCACGCGGGGCAGTCCCGGCTTCGGCGATCTCGTCCGGTGCAGCGATCCCGACAATCCCGGCGGCTTCGTGGTCGGCCGCATCGTGGCCGAGGAGGGCGACGCCATCGAGATGGCGGGCGGCATCCTGCGCATCGGCGGCACCCGCTACGACGCTACCGAGTCGTGCACCAAGACGCGCTTCACGGTGCAGCATCCCGACACCGGCTCGGAGATCGAGATGCGCTGCTCGCGCGTGGAGATGGGGGGAAGCTGGCACTTCCGGGGCAACCTCGCGAAGCCGCGCACGCAGGAGAACTTCCAGCGCACCGTGGACCGCGATCGCGTCTTCTTGCTCAGCGACAACCGCGATATGCACCAGGACTCGCGAGACTTCGGGCCACTACTCAAGAGCACGTGCAAGGAGAGGATCTTCTTCCGCCTGTGGAGCAAGGCGGGTTTTACCGAGACCGAGAGCCGGATGACGTACATCCGCTGACCGGGACGCCGGGCCCCTGCAGCGCCTTGACCCCGCCCCGCTGCGGCGAGTAGATCCGAATCACGCCACGGTGCGCCGCCAGCCGTGGTAGACATGACGCAGGGGCCAAGGCAGGTTGAGCAGCGGCGAAGCGCACGAGATCGGGGTTGTCTGTGGCCAGTGTGACACCTTCAACGCATTGGGAACGGATCGCTGCGGCCACTGCTCGCACCCGCTCGATCTGGGCGCCCGGGGCCGGGACCGGCCGCCTGCCGCCCCGAGGGAGGAAAGCGCCGCGGCGCCGGCCCCGGCGCTAGCGCCCGAGCCGCCGCCCCCTGAACCGCCCGCCGGTCCGCCACCGCCAGTCGTATCCGGATCCGAGGAGTCGCAGATGGAGCCAGCTCGTCATTTCGTGTGTCGTTCCTGCTCGAGCGCGGTTCCCGCAGGACACAAGTTCTGCGGCCGGTGCGGAACGCCCGTTCCGCCGCAGTTCCGCGACATGCGCACCGAGTTCTTCGGGGACATGCAGAACCCGAACAAGGCGAAGCTGATCCTCATCCGCGGCGAGGGCATGGACGGCGTGTCGTTTCACCTCAAGGCGGAGCAGCACATCGTCGGGCGCGAGGGGCAGCTCATCTTCCCGGACGACCCGTTCGTGTCGCCCCGGCACGCCAACTTCTTCTACCGCCGCGGCAAGCTCGTCGTCCGTGACGAGGGCTCGCTCAACGGCGTCTACATCCGCATCCGGGGCACGGTGACGATCGAGCCGGGCGCGACCCTGCTCGCGGGCGAGCAACTCTTCCGCCTGGAGCTGTGCGAGGACCTGGCCGACGACGGCCCCGACCCGGACGGCACGAGCTTCTACGGCTCGCCGCGCAAGGATGCCCGCTTCCAGCTCTGCCAGATCTTTCGCGGTGGCGTGCGCGGGCTCACCGTGCAGGCGAGCGGCGTGAGCATGACCATCGGCCGGGACGGCGCCGACCTGAACTTCCCCGAGGACATCTACATGTCCGCGGAGCACTGCCGCATCGACGAGATGGCCGGTGGCTTCACGCTGACCGATCTCGACAGCCAGAACGGGACGTTTGTGCGCATCGTGGGCGAGCGCGAGCTCAACCACGGCGAGTACCTGTTCATCGGCCGCAAGCTGCTGCGCGTCGAGCTGAACACGAACTGAGCGCGGCGCCCTAGCCGGCCTCCTCGCACAGCGAGGCGAAGGGGCCCAAGGGCACGCCGCCACGCAGCTCGACGGGGCAGCCCAGGGGGCGGCCGACCATCTCCAGCACGTCCAGCACGAGCGGCGTGCTCCAGTCCCGCTCGCCGTCGAAGCGCGCCCGTATGACGCCCTCGGGATCGATGATCCAGGTCTCGGGGAAGAGCGAGGTGCCGTACTTGCCGCGGACCACCTCCATCTCCGGATCGAAGAGCACGGCGAAGGGTGCGGGCCGGCCGGAGAACGCCTGCCGGAGCTCCTCGCGCACGTCGTCCGGCCCCTCGTCGATGGTCACGCTCAGCACGACCACGCCGCGTTCTCGGGCGCTCGTGGCGAGCTCGCCCAAGAGCGGCATCTCGGCGAGGCAGGGCTTGCAGGTCTTGGTCCAGAAGCTCAGCACCACGGTTCGGCCGCGGTGGGCGGAGAGCCGTTGCCGGCGGCCCTCCATGTCGGGCAGCTCGAAGTCCGGGGCCAGGCGGTTGCGCCCCGCGTACGTAGGGCGCAGGGCGCACAGCGCGCTGCAGCGCGCGCGCCGCTCGTCCTGCCCTGCGGCGCGCACGAACGAGTAGACGCCGATCGCAGACAGGCCGATGAAGAAGAGCTCGCCGAGCAGCGCCAGCTTCATGGTCAGATCCTACAACACGGACGCGCCTGCCGGCGCTGTCGCCGCGTGGGCCAGCGCCGCCTGGTAGTCGCGGAAGCGCCCGCCCTCACACACCGCTTTCCAGACCGCCTGGCCCTGGCGCAGTCCGCCCTGGGCCAAGGCGTGCTCGACCCACGCCCAGCGCGGGCTGGTCGCGCGCACCTCGGCGCGACCGGCGAGCGCCCGGCGCAGCCGCGCGATCCGGGCGCCTACGGTGCCAATCCCGGCATAGGGCTGGCCCTGTAGGGGCGTGCCGCGCTTGGCGCAGAACGGAGCGACGCCGAGGGAGACGGGCACGAGGCGCGAGAGCCTTGTGACCAGGGCCGCGCCCTCGTCGACGTCGGCGTCGGTCTCGCCCGGAAGGCCGACCATCAGGTAGAGCTTGAGCCGCAGAAGGCCGTGCTCGCGCGCGAGCTCGGCCGCGCGCAGCGCGTGCTCTTCGCTCACGTCCCGGCCCAGGCGCTCGCGCAGCCGTGCGCTCGGGGCGTCGAGCGCGGTGGTGAGCGTGCGGCTCCGAGCGGGCCGCAGCGCCGCCACGAGCTCCTCGCTCAGCCGATCGGGACGCAGGCTGGAGAGCCCCACCTCGATGCCTCGTTGCGCCAGGGCGCGCACGAGCCAACCGATCCGAGGATGGTCGCTCACGGCCGCGCCCACCAGCCCCACCCGCTTTGCGCCCGGGGGCACAAGCTCCAGGATCCGCTCGGCCGCCACCGTGCGCATCGCCGAGCGGCGCATCACGCAGTAGGCGCAGCCGCGCGAGCAGCCGCGCTCGGCCTCGACGAGGAACATGTCGCCCAGCTCCGCCTCGGGCGTGCTGATCGCCGAGAAGGCCGGCAAGAGCGCGTCGTCGCAGCGCGCGAGCTCCGGCAGACTCGACCCGTGCCGCGCCGGGACGAATACGCCGGCCAGCGCGGCAAGCTGGTGGAGGGCTGCCCGGCGTCCCCCGGCGTCTCGCAGCACGCGCAGCACCTGCACCCCGAGCGCATCGGCCTCGCCCACGACCACGGCGTCGGCCAGCGCGCCGAGCGGCAGGGGGTTGGCGAAGGTCAGGGGCCCGCCCGCGAGCACGAACGGGTGCCGCTCGTCACGCTGCTCGCGCAGCCCGGGGATGCGCGCGGCCCCGAGCATCTGGACCAGCGCGCCGAGCTCGAGCTCGTAGGCCACCGAGAAGGCGACCACCGGGAAGTCGCCGAGCGGACGGAGCCGCTCGTACGAAAGCACGGGCCCGCGGAGCGAGCCCGAGCCGGCCCGGTCGGGCAGGAACGCGCGCTCGCAAGCCATGTCCGGCTCGGCCTGGATGGCGCGGTAGATCCGCTGGAAGCCGAGCGAGCTCATGCCCACCGCGTACGAGGCCGGGTAGGCGAGAGCGACCGCGAACGGCGCCTGCTTGTCGATGCGGCCGATCTCGCGGCCGAGCCGGCGTCGCACGAGTGCGGCGTAGCGGTCGGGGCGCGCTTCTCTCACGGCTCGCACAGCCGCGCGATTGCCACCGCGAATGCCTCCAGCGCGCCGACGGCGCCGGGAAGCTCGGCCCACAGTCGCTGCACGTCCAGCGTCGCGTAGCCGTGCGCGGCGCGGTTGCGCAGGGCCGCTGCCGTGGCCAGGCGCTGGGCCAACTCGAGGGCCATGGAGGCAAGCCTAGTGCCGCCCGGCAGAAGTTGTCGTCTGTTTTCGGAGGGCCGTCCGGGCGGCACTGGAGCACCGATCGGTTCGGATCATGAAGAAGATCAACAGGAAGACGGCATCTTCGTGGCGCAGCTTGCGCCATAGGAGCCGCGTGCGGACAAGTGCGTCCCGCCGCCTTCGGCAAGCCGGGCTCGCGCGCGGCGAGGCGCACCGTCCGGCCGCGCCGGCCCCGCCGCCGCCGGTGGAGGCCGCGGCAGCGGGGTCAACGCTCCTTCCGTCCGCGGAAGCGCGGGGGCGCGGCTTGCCGCACTGCTCAATCATTTCCGCATTCGCCGCCCACCGCATCCCCGAGCTCATCGGCCGCCGCGCACGTGGCCGCGCGCGCCAGCCACCGGTCGAGCGCCGCCGTGTCCCGACAGCGCAGGATTTGCGCGCGCAGCGACTCCGGCA
>JACQWT010000076.1:0-3223 GCA_016209145.1 Deltaproteobacteria bacterium
CCTGACGTATCGCGCTGCCGTTCTCTCCCGTCGCTTCGACAGCCTATCAACCCAGCTTGAACAAACCTACAAGGCCGACGTACGGCTCGCCGCATAGCCGTGACAGCTCCGAACCCATGCCCACGTTGGATATGCACCCGCCTCGGCGCGTTGGCGCTGCTCTTCGAGCCTAGCGGCGAGCTGATCCCGCTCGTACTCAGCCAACAGCATCTTGCTCTCTTCTTCGCAGCACTTCAGCGCTGCTTCCAGGCGGGCTTCCTCCTCGACGTAGGCGTCCTTCTTGTCGGGCTGGCCCTCGAAGTCCTCTCGGGCACGTTCGGCCGCCAGTTCGGCGAGTTCCGCTCTGATGGCCTGGCACTCGCGTTCCTTCGCCTCCAGATGAGTCCTGTCCGTCATGTCCGACGGAGTAGCCCGCCTCCGGGGGACTCGGCCAGGTTTCGCGGCCGACCTGCCGCGCGGTGGCGGTGGGGGGGCAACGGCATGGGCGTGCTTTCTATCGGCTGGCCCGCCCGCTCGGGACGCAGGACGTTGCGGCGGGCCGCTCTCTAGCCCCTGCGGTGTGCCTCCATGATGCCCTCCGGCTCTGGCTCTGGATCCAGCCGGGCCAGCAGTTCGGGATCGTCTTGCAGGAGCCGGTCCAGAATCGCCGCCTGCTCCCGCGCCTCGCCGCTGAACTCCTGCGTCTCGTTCGGCTCGATGCGCCCGTTGATGCGCCGTGCGCCGAGTTTCTCCAGCAAGACCACGGCCGCACGCTTCGCTTCGCGCCCTTCGGCCCGGCGCACCTCCGCCTCCTTCCTCCGTCGCTGTACCTCCTCCACAACGACGAGCACCGAGAACACCACCGTGACGAGTATCGCCACGACCGCGATTACCTGCCGCGTGGGCGACAGCGACGTCCAGACGTCGGCGAACAATCCTCCGAGTCCAACAACGATTACCATGGCAGCCGGCTGCGGCTTCTTTGTCGTTTTTTGTGCCTCCCGGGCAAGCACGGCGATCACCCCCTCCGCCCCGCTGGGGCGCACAGCCCGCGGCGGCAGACGATCTCCTGGTAGCGGACGCTGCCGGACCTCGCTGGCGGGTTGTCGGGGTCGGAGCGCGCCAGGGCTTCCTTGACGAGCTCGGCGACGGGCCAACTGCGGCCAACGGCTCGCACCGCAACGGCGGGCGTCGTGCCGAGGCTCTCGTGCACGCGGCACAGGTTGTAGTAGCCGACGTAGAGGTCCATGGCCGCAGCGTGGTTCCGAAGCGTCTTGCTGAAGCCATTGGTCAGCCGTGTGAACCGGCGCGTGAGCATGCGCAGCGTCAGGTTCTGCCGCTCGACGTGCGCGGTCACGATTCGTCCCAGGTCGGGGTCGCCGAACACGATCACCTTGTCGGCCTGGACGACTGCGCCCGGCGAGTAGCGGCGCTTGGCCTCGACCGAGCAGTCGGCCGTGTAGAGCTTGACCAGCATCGCGTAGTCCACGCTGCGGCCGAAGGCGATGGCCACGGCCTTGACGTACGGCTGAAAACCGTCGGAGGTGAGCTGTGGCCTTCCGCGCACGCGGCTGCGCAGGTCGAGCGCGAACGCCGCAGTGCTCGCGTCGTTGCGCTTGCCCACCAGGTAGGCGACGAGCGCCTTGGCATCGGAGTCCATCGCCAGGTAGGCGTACTCGTCCCCGTACTCGGGCGGGTCCCCCGGCGCGAGCCGCTTCTGCTTCTTCATCACGAACGACCACGCCTCGTCGAGCTCGATGGAGCTGCACCGCAGCCCGTGGAAAAGCTCGTCGTGCAGGCGCGAGCAGCCCTCGCCGGCGTCGCGCCCAAGGCGCATCACCGTGCTGCTTATCGAAGGGGAGGACGTTCATTCGTCTCCTTCGGAATCGGCGGCATCCTTCAACTCGACGAACAGATCCTCCATGTCGGGAGCGTACGCGCGCAGGTAGGAGAGGATCGCCCGGGCGTCGGCGCCAGCCTTCAGCAGCTCGACAACGTCGGCTGCGTCCTTCTTCCGCGGCGACTTCATCTTGAGGTAGACGAGCACCGCAAGGGGGACCACGGGCACCCCGGCC
The DNA here is from genome assembly GCA_016209145.1 of Deltaproteobacteria bacterium. GTDB lineage: Bacteria > Myxococcota_A > Polyangia > Polyangiales > Polyangiaceae > JACQWT01. Next base: position 2,055 of record JACQWT010000076.1, read on the forward strand.
GTGACCTCCGGCTCCTCCAACGCAGCATCCAGGTGTTCCTCCCCGGGGCCGATGGACAGCGTGTCCACCGCCACGTCTCGAACGGCGATCGGCACGCCCGGCGCAATCGTGACGATGCCTCCGCCGTGATGCTCGAACGCCTCTTCGCCGACGAGGAAGTCTACGTCCTTGGTCGCCCTCGGATACCCGTGGGCTCCCACGGCCAGCCCGCCGACGAGCGCATGCCTCACGCGGGCTGCCGCGAGCTGCTCGGAGGCCGCGTGCATGGCCGCCAAGATCTTCGGCGCGACCACCCCGTCGAGCAGCGCGACATCTGGCAGCCGCCCGCGACGTCCGGGGTTGCGAAAGCTACGATGGCGCCTAGCCACGACGCCCTCCGAAGATCCCTTCGCGCTTGGTCTTCTTGGGCAGCGGGAAGCCAGCTTCCTCGCACTCGGCGATAAGCAACTCGACCGCCGGGCCCGTCAGCTTGACTACGCCCCGCTCGCTGCGGTCGACCACCACCTCTGGTCTTCGGGCGCCGAGGTCGCTCTTCGCGGCGTTTTGGTCCTTCCCCGCGTCCGCTGGCGGGCGCTGCTCGTCCAGCTTCCTCTGCTCCGCCCGCCACGCCTTCAACCGGTCCACGTAGTCGTCCTCCAGTTCGCGCTCGGCCGGGTAGGGCCAGCCTTCGTTACAGTGCCGGCAGATCGATTCGCGCGTCGAGCCCTCGGGACCAGCAAAGATGCCGCCCTCCGGGAATCGTTCGAGAAACCACTCACGAACGCTCGCCCCGCACCTAGAACACGCCCCCGCGGGCCCGAGCGCTGCCAAAAGGCGATCCTTCTTCCGCAGCGTCAACCCCAGCCATCCGAGCGACAAGGAGGCCACGAACAAAAGCACTACAGCCAACCACATGGGGCACCCCAGCTTGTTGAGCGCCGTCCCGCCACCGCCCAGTCCAAGGAGCGCTGAGGCAACGATGCCCGCCCAGGCCGACCTCGGGCACCGATGGTTTCCTTCCATGCCCGACCCTCGCCCGCGCGGGGCGCCCGTCAAGGGAAATTAGGACAGTATCAGGCGGGTCGCCTGGCGCGAGCCGCTTCTGCTTCTTCATCACGAACGACCACGCCTCGTCGAGCTCGATGGAGCTGCACCGCAGCCCGTGGAAAAGCTCGTCGTGCAGGCGCGAG
>JACQWT010000076.1:3236-13291 GCA_016209145.1 Deltaproteobacteria bacterium
CACGCCGACCACGCGCTCGACCGCCCGGATGGACATGCCCTCGCAGAGCGAGTGAATCGCCGCGACCTGCTTCTCGAACGGGAAGATGTTCATGGCCGTTCTCCCTATTATGGGCGGGTATCCAAGACCGAGTACCACGCCGAAGTAGACACCGGGTACGTTTTATCCTCGTCCCAGTGACCCGACGCCACAATGATGCTCCCTTCCACTTCGACCCTCGCCGCAATCCCTGTTCCCGCAAACACTCGCGTGGGTTTGCCAGGCGGGACGATCTGCTTATTCTGCGGTCGCCACGTCCAGGCCTCGCCTTCTTGCAGCGTTCCCTCTGAGCCCGTCGGTGTGTCGTCAACCGTCTTGTCCAGCAGTCCTCCAAGGTAGGTTAGCCACGTGACATTGATGTGTATGACCTTGACGGGAAAGGGCGCGTGGTTCACAAATTCAAGCGAGCGGCGGAGGGTGCTTTCCTCCTGGGCAAGAATGACCTCGTGTCCTCGGGGCGAAGCAATCCTGACACCAAGTGCGCGCTCTGGTGGCCAAGCGTCACCCGAGATCTTCGCCTCCGCCTTGTCGCGCTCTGCTATGGCCCTGACGGCCGCGCGCGTCGCCTTGTTGGCCCGGTAGATGGACCATATGGCCCAGGCGCCTAGCGTGACAAGTCCCACGGAGCGCGCTGTTGAAGTAGTGAGCCACGCCATGTACTTGGCCCACACCAGAGAGAGAAACCAGAGGACGTTCACGACGTCCACCCCCCTGCCGAAAAGGGTCCAACGGCGATGCCAAACGCTTCGCTCGGCAGATCCGTCCGCGGACTGCCACAACTGGAGGGGTTGGAGCATGCTCCAGCCTCGCGCACCCCCCCCAAGGCGTCAAGCGAAAGCAGGACAACACCAGACCGCCCCGGCAACGCTGGCGACGGCCCCCAGGGCTGCCCGGCCCGACGTTCGCCAGCCGAGCTTCTGCCTGCCCATGCCCGACCCTCGCCCGCGCGGGGCGCCCCGTCAAGGGAAATTAGGACAGTACCCGCCCGCGGAGCCGGAGGTGGCCGCTCCCACCGACCCACTGCTGCGCACGGTGCGTATCGGCGAGCAGAGCAGTGCGGGCGAGCCGGCGGCCGAGCCGCCGCTGCCGCCCCGCGACGCCTTGCTCGGGACGCTGGGCATCGAGCCGGGCACGCCGGCGCCGCGCGCCGCGCTGCCCTTCGAGCCTTCCCGCCGGCCTGGCGAGCCGCCGCCGCCGGCCGCAGTCGAGATCGCGCCGGCGCGCGACGCCCTCGGCGCGACGGCGGAGCTCGCGCCGGCCCCACTTGCCGCGCCGCCCACGCTTGCCTTCGCGCCGCCGCAGCCCGAGCCGCGTGCGCAGCTCCGCGCCGCCGTGGCCGAGCCGCCCGTCCCACCCGTGGGCGGCACGATCGACATCCGGTTTGCCCCGGCCGCGCGCCGTCCGGTGGCGCCTTTCCCGCTGGCGCCGTCGCAGGCCGCCCTGGGCGCACAGCGCCCCGTTCTGCGACCGGCGCCCTTGCCCGGGGCGCCGTGGTCGGCCGTGCCGGCGGCGCTCGTCCCGCTTCTTCCGGCAGAGCCGCTCCTCGCTACCGCGGAGCTTCCGGCCCGGGCCGAGGTGCGATCGCCGCAGCCGTCCGCACCCGAGCCGCGCGCGTTCCCGCGGGAGGAGCCCCCGCGCAAGAGCGACGCGGTGCCGGTGGTCAACCTCACGCCGCTCGCCGTGGCAAGCCTGTCCTGGCAGATCCGACCTCCGCAGGACGCGCTGGTCGTCGTGTGCAAGGGCACTTTCGATCTCGTGCCGGACGGGCCGGCCGTCCTGCGCGCCCAGGGCGATCTGCTGGACGGCGACCTGCTGCCCGACGGCAGACCGGATCTGAAGGGGGACCGCAGCATCGCGTACGCTTCCGACTTCGCCATCCACAAGCAGAGGGCGGACGTCACCCTGGTTGGCAAGGCATACGCGCCGGGCGGCAAGGCCGCGCGCGTGGACGTGAGGTTCCGCTTCGGCGAGCCCGAGGCGGGGAGCAAGGACGGGGCGCGGCGCGGCTTCGACCGGCGTCTCGTGGTCTTCGGCGAGCGCCGCTGGGAGAAGTCGCGCCTGCGCTACCGCGCCCCGCCGCCGGCGCCGTTCGCCGAGATGCCGCTCGACTACGAGCACGCCTTTGGCGGGCCCGGCTACGCGCCCAACCCCGTTGGCATAGGCTACCGGGGTCCCGACGTGGCTCCGGCCGGTCTGGCCTTGCCCAACGTGGAGCACGCGGCCGGCCCGATCGAAGGGCCCGACGACATGCCGCCGCCGGCCTGCTTTGCGCCCGTTCCCGGGCTCTGGCGCATGCGGCGCGCCGCGGCCCGCGATGGCGACGAGCCGCGCTACGGGCCGCGCTGGCGTGCGTCGCGTTGGCCTTACCTGCCGGAGGGCTTCGACCGGACCGAGCTACAGGCAGCGACCCCGCCCCAGCAGCTCGCGTTCCTGCGCGGCGACGAGCCGTACGCGGTTGAAGGAATGCGACCCGAAGGCGCCGCCATGCGTGGCGCGTTGCCGGCGCTGCGCGCGCGGCTGTTCGCCCACCGGACAGGCAAGGCCAAGTCCGGCGCGGCCGAGCCGGGCGGCGAGGGCCAGGCGCAGGAGTTGCGGGAGATCCCTCTGTGTCTCGATACCGCCGCTTTCGACCTGGAGCAGGGCAAGCTCAACCTCGTCTGGCGCGGGAGCATCGACGTGTCCGACGAGCGCGCGAGCGAGATCGAGGCGCTGTACGTGAGCATCGAGCCGCTGGCGGCGGAGCCGTTGCCGCTCGAGCAGGTGCGCGCGCAGTACCTGGCCGCCCGCGGCGCGCTACCCGTCGTGGCCGAGGGCCCCGGGGCTCCGGCCGCACAGCCGGATCTCGCGCGAGCGGGCTGGGCGGGCGAGCCGCCGCCGGCCGATCCGGCGGCCATGGCCGCACAGCTCCGCCGTGCCGGCGCCAGCGAGGCCGACGTGGCGGCTCTGGTGGGGTCGTTCGGGCGGGGAGCGGGCCCGGTTGCTCCTGCTGTTCCTGCTGCGCCCGCCGCGGCGCCGGGCGGGAAGCGGGCCGAGGTGTGCCGGCGCCTGGGCGCCCGCGAGGGCCTGGCCGGTCTCGATCTGTGCGGCGTGGATCTATCCGGGCTCGATCTCGCGGGCCGCGCGCTTGCCGGCCTGGCCATGAAGGGGGCCCGGATGTGCGGCTGGCGGCTTGCGGGCGCCGATCTCAGCGAAGCGCAGCTCGGCGGCGCCGATCTGAGCGACGCCGTGCTCGACGGCGCCCGGCTCGATCGGGCCGATCTGCACGGCGCCAAGCTGCAGCGCGCCAGCCTGGCGGGCGCCTCGCTCGCCGGCGCGAGCCTGGCCGGCGCCGACGGCCGCGGGGCCGATCTGCACGGCGCGACCGGCGCAGGCGCCTCATTTTCCGAGGGACGCTGGCAGGGCACGCGCTTCGCCGACGCCGATCTGCCCGAGTGCAACTTCAGCGCGGCCGTGCTCGACGGGGCGCAGTTCGATCGGGCCCGGCTGCGCGAGATCCGCCTCTACGACGCCGCCGGCACCGCGGTGTCCTTCGCCGAAGCCGATCTCACGGCGGCGCGTGCCGACGACGCCTTTCTTCCGGGGAGCTCGTTCGCGCGCGCCGCGGCACCGGGCTCGGTGTGGGCCGGCGCGCGCCTCGAAGGCGCGAGCTTCGAGCGCGCCCGGCTTCGCGGCGCGAGCTTCGAGCGCGCCCGGCTTGGCGGGGCCGTGCTGGCGCGTGCCGACCTGCGCGAGGGGCGCTTGCGCGGCGCCGTGCTCGCCCAAGCGAGCTTGCCCAAGGCCAACCTCATGATGGCCTGCCTGCACGGAGCCGACCTGCGCGACGCCGACCTACGCGGCGCCAACCTCTACGCCGCCGAGACCTGGAAGGCCGACCTCAGCAGCGCCAAGCTCGCCGGCGCGATCGTCGCCGCGAGCAAGCTCGATGCGCCCGAAGCCGACAACGGAGAGCAGGGACGATGAGTAGAATGCCCGCGGCCACGAAGAAGGGGGGAACGGCCATGGCCTTCCCCGACGTGTGCAAGACGCCGGCCGGATCGACGGTCGTGCCCGTTCCCTACCCCAACATGGGTCAGCTCAGCGGCACCGACCAGGCTTGCGCCAAGGTGCTCGTCGAGAACAAGGAGACGGTGGTCGAGAGCTCGAAGATCCCGTGCAGCAGCGGCGACGAGGCCGGCACGGCCATGGGCGTGGTAAGCGGCACGAACATGGGCGAGGTGGCCTTCCGCACGTTCTCCTCGAAGGTCTACGCGCAGGGCAAGAAGATCGTCTTCCACACGGCCACGACTGCCCACAACGGCAGCAACGCCAACATGCCGTCGGGCTGCCACGTGGCGCCCTCGCAGGCCAAGGTGCTGGTGGCAACGTAGACCGCTAGCCGGCGAGGAGCGTGGCGATCTCCCGGTAGGGCGCGGAGCACGGCGGACCGGCGGCGAACAGGTAGTGGCGCACGCTGCCCGGGACGACGGCCAGGATGGTCGAGGAGCGCGTGCCGTAGGCCGGCGTGTGGATGCACAATGCCTGGAGCTCGTGCGCCAGCTCCCGCGTGAGCAGCGAGCCCGGGGGTGGCGCGGGCACGTCGTCTGGCTCCGGCCGCGCGTGGTCCGCCATGATCTGGCCGAGCCCGGCGGCGAGCTCGGTCCAGCCGGGCGGGGTGGGCCTCTCGACGAGCGCGCGCACGCGCGCGGCGGCCCGGCGCGTCTTGGGGAACTCCGGGGAGCCGAGCCGGTCGTTCGCCAGCACGTGCAAGCCGGGCCCGAGCGGGGCCGGCTCGATCCGCTCGTCCTCGTGGCGAGCGTAGGCCACGAAGAGCCGTGCGCCGTCGCCGTAGACGAGGTTGAAGGGGTTGTAGGCGCGCGGATCGAGCGCGCCCACGAGCTCGCTCACGGCGGCCACCGAGCAGCAGCGCAGGGCCTCGCGTGCGACCAGGCCGCGCGAGCGCAGCGACCGATCGGGCAAGGCGTGCGTGCGCTGGTTGGTGAGCCCCACGAACAGCCCGGCCTCGTTGGCGCCGAGCCACGTGCCTCCGCCTTGGACGTCGTTGCCGCCCACGGCGCGCGGCGAGGGGCCGAGCAGCTCGGCCGGCCCCGAGGCGCGCGCGTAGAGCTCGTCCCGGTTGGCCGCCACGACGAGCGGGTAGTCGGGGTGCAAGCGGTGCAGCAGGACGATGGTGCACATGGACGGGCGGCTTCGTCTCGGCTCGTTGTATGCTGCGCGCGGTCGTATTTTGCGGTTCCGGCAGGAACTTGCCGGTCAGGGCGAACGGGGTTGGGGCCCCGTTCGCGGGGTCTGGGGCGAAGCCCCAGCGTGGAATTCTCGCCGCGGACGGCCCGCCTGCGGCCACAGGGGGCAACGGCCGCGGGGCGTTGCCTTTCGCGTCTGCCCGCTCCGTTCGCGCGGGCGTATCGGTTTCACCCTTGACCCGCAGACTCAGTCCGTGCGTGGTATAGCATCCCGGCGTGGCGCATGCCGACCCCCATCCGCTCGTGCTGGGCATCTCGACCTCCACCCCGCGGGGCAGCGCGGCGCTCGTCCAGGGCGAGCGCGTGCTCGGCCGCGCCGCCTACGAAGACGAGCACGGCCACGCCGAGCGGATCTTCGGCCTGCTCGACGAGCTGTTCGCCGCCAGCGGCATCGCGCGCGCCGAGGTCGCGGCCCTGTGCTGCGACGTGGGCCCGGGCTCCTTCACGGGGGTGCGCGCGGGCCTCGCCGCCGCCAAGGGCATCGCCCTCGGCGCCGGCCTGCCTCTCATCGGGGTCGGCGGGCTCGAGGCCATGGCGGCGGCAGGCTTCGCCGCGCTCGCGCCCGACTCGCCGCTTCTGCGCCTCGCCTGCGCCGTGGACGCCAAGCGCGGCGAGATCTTCCTCGCGATCTACGACCGCGCCGGTGCCGTGCTCGCGCCGCCAAGCTGCGTGCGCCGGGACGCGGTGGCCGACGTCCTGTGCGAGTTGCTCGGCGCCGCGGACGTGGGGCTCGTGGGCGGCACGCTGGAGGCGTGCGGGTTGGGCGAGGAGCGCCGCATCCGAGGCCACGGCTGCGATCTGCCCGACGCCGTCTGGGTGGCGCGCTGCGGGGCGGCGCGGCTGGCGCGCGGCGAGCTTGTCCCGCTCGGCGAGATCGAGCCGATCTACGTCCGGCCGCCCGACGCCACCCCGGCGCCGGCCCGGGCGGTGGCCGCCGGCGCGAGGCGGTAGGTCGCCGCGCGCGGTTGCGGCGCGGGCCGTGCCGTGGAACGCTGGAGCCACCATCGGCGGTGCGGCCGTGGCGCGTCGCACGGCCGCACCAGGGAGAGGAGCGAGCGTATGAGACGGGCAGCATCTTTCTTGGCGGCGATGGCGGCGGCGGGCCTCGTAGTGGGCGCGTGCGGCGATGACGAGTCCCCGGCGAAGGACGGCACCACGGCCGGCGCGGATGCCGGGACCGATGCGGGCGGGGACGCGGGCGTCGACGCTGGCGATGACGCCGGGACCGACGCCGGGGACGATGCCGGGCCGAAGCAGAACGCCTTCACCAACGCCGCCAACTGGTCGGCCTTCGATGCCTCGAACATCGGCGGGCTGATGACCAGAGGCTACTTCGGGGGCGTTTTCGACGGGCGCTACGTTCACTACGTGCCCTGCCGCACGGCCGATTTTCACGGCGTCGCGCTGCGCTACGACACCAAGGCCGAGTTCAAGACGGCGGCGAGCTGGGAGAGCTTCGATGCGGGCTCGACCGACGGCCTCAGCACGATCGGGTACGCCGGCGGCGTGTTCGACGGCAAGTTCGTCTACTTCGTCCCGTTCACGGACGGCAAGGTGCCTCACGCCCGGGTGCTGCGCGTCGACACGACGCAGCCCTTCACGTCGGCTGCCTCGTGGAGGGCCTACGATGCCGGCAACACCGGCGGCATGGACACCACCCGCTACGACGGAGCGGCCTTCGACGGCCGCTACGTCTACTTCGCTCCCTTCGGCTACGAGCCCGTGGCCCACGGCAAGGTGCTGCGCTACGACACCAAGGCGGAGTTCAAGAGCCCCGCGAGCTGGAGCGCCTACGACGCCGCCTCGACCGACGCCCTGCAGACCAAGGGCTACTACGGTGCGCTCTTCGACGGCCGGTACGTCTACTTCGTCTCCTTCCACGACGGCTCGGCTTTCCACGGCCGCATGCTGCGCTACGACACGAAGGCGGACTTCCAGAGCGCGGCGAGCTGGAGCGCCTACGACGCGCAGAAGACCGACGGCATGAGCACCGTGGGGTACAAGGGCGCGGCCTTCGACGGCCGCTACGTCTACTACGCGCCATTCCGGGACAACACGGACCGGCACGGCCGGATCCTGCGCTACGACACCAAGGGAGACTTCCGGACGGCCGCGAGCTGGACCGCCCAGGACGCCGGCGCCACCGACGGCCTCGACACGAAGGGCTACGTCGGGGCCGAGTTCGACGGGCGCTACGTCTACTTCGTCCCCTACAGCGGCGACGAGAACATCTTCCACGGCCGGGCGCTGCGCTACGACACCCAGGGCGACTTCCACGCGGCGCAGAGCTGGACCGGGTACGATGCGGGCTCGACCGACGGGCTCGACACCAAGGGCTACAAGTTCTCGGCGTTCGACGGGCGGTTCGTCTACTACGTGCCCTACAACAACGGGGCGAAGTTCCACGGCATCGCGCTGCGCTTCGATACCAAGGGTGCTCCGTAGAGCTGCTGTGCGCTCAGCGTCCGTAGTACTGGCGCCACTGCTCGGCCGTGCGCGGCGGCGGCGTGGCCGGCGGGATCCCGATCTTGCCCTGTAGCTCGACCAGTTGGTCGTGGGTCAAGGCCCCGAGCTCGCCCACGAAGCACCAGCCCAGCATGCGCCGGCACATGGCGCAGGTATCGACGCGCACCCACAAGAGGTCGCCGTCCAAGAAGATCTCGCGCCGGTTGCGCGGCCCGCGCCCGGGGATCTCCTTGCTCTCCAGCACCAGCGCCGAGGGGGGCGGCTGCGTCCAGGCGTAGATGTCGGCGTACTTGCCCGCGACGCGGCCCGCGTCCGTGCACAGCACGCGCTCGGCCTGGCTCCGGCGCCCGGCGTCGGCCGGTGGCGGGCAGCTCCCGCCTATGAGAGCGAAGGCCGCGGGGAGCCCGGGGCGAGCGGAGTGTCCCCCGCCCGCGTCGCCCGATGTCTCGGCTGTGGCCCGGGGGTCGGCGGATGCCGCTGCCGTGGCCGACGCGGCCGGGGCCGGCGGCGCGACCTCGACGATCGGCCCGCTCGCCGGCGAGGCAGGGGAGCCGGCGCCGGAACCGGGGGGCGTGGCGGCGGTGCTGCAGCCGGCAGCCAGCAGGGCAAGACAGAGGAGCGTCGGGGCGGGTATCGTCTGGGGAGGCATGGCACCCGGCGGCCATGAAAGCAGAAACGAGAGCGAGCGTCGAGGCGGCACCTCGAAAGTCCAGGGGCGCCAGGGCAACCGCGGCAGCGACGGGGGCCGCGGTGTCCGCGCCGGGCTCTTCGCCCTGCTCCTGACCTCCTCGCCCGCGTCCTGAAGGGTCAGCGTCGGCCTGCGCTGCGTGCTCCCGAGCAGGTGATTGGCCCCTTGCACCGCAACGATGGCTCAGCCGCCGACCGCCGCCTCGGCCGTGCTCTCGACCGCTGCCCGGCCGACCCAGCGCTCGAGCGTCGCCTCGTCCGTGCACCCGAGGATGCGAGCGCGCACTTCGTCGCTGGGGGCAAGCCCGCGCGCCGCAAGCACGCCGAGCACCGCCCGAGCGAGAGCTGCCGCGCGGCCCTTGGCCTCGCCCTCGGCGCGCACCTCGTCCAGGCTGGCGTAGCCACGCCGCCCTAGCAGGTTGCGCAGCGCATGCTGCTCGGCGCGGTCGCGCTCGTAGAGCGCTTCGACCGGCACCGGATGGCTCAGCACCCCCGGCGCCACGAGCTCCTCGCCGGGCCGCACCAGCCGCGTCGCTTGTACGGATCGCCGGGCCGGATTTGGTCGGCGACGAAGGGGCCTCGAGCGGAGGGACGAGGCCGACTCGACAAAAAAAAGCATACGCCGCGGCCGCGCCCGTGTCACGGCGGGCGACACGGCGGCTGTGGCGGCTGTGGGCGCAGCTCGCGCACGGGCGGCCCACGACGCCGCGCTCGCTACGCGCCCCGGACGACGACAGGGCGGGGCTACCGTCCCGTCGCGCTGCCCGAAGGGTCCGTCCTCGGCGGGCCGCCGGGCAAAGGGCCGAGCGCACCCCGCTCGGCTGTCGCCCTGCCGGCCGGCGGCAGGTCACCGGGCCGAGCGCCGGGTGATCCCTGCGGTAGCTGCGCGTAGCCGAGCAGCGCCGACAGTGCATGCTGTACGTAGTCGATCCGGATTTCAGCTTGCCGGCGGTTGAACCCCCCGCCGGCGCCCGGGATCTTCCGCAGCGCGCGCACGAAGCCGCCCTGGTGGGGGCCCTCAAGGACCTGGCACCGCAGCAAGAAGGCCACGGCTTCGGTAATGGCCTGCCGCAAGGCGGCACGCAGCGAGACATCCTCGCCCCGACCGAGCAGATCGAACAACGCGACGAGCCCTTCCACGCGCGTGGCCGTGGGAGTGGACCGACCATCGGGCACGAACGAGCCGCGTAGCTCCGGCTGCGCCGCCTGGCGTTGCTCCATGAGCATGGTCCGGCCAACGGCGATGAGGTGAGCCCGGATCTCGCTTTGCGCCACGGGGGGAGCGGCCAGCTTGTCCCAACTCGCCAGCAGACGCGGCGCCGCGATCATGGGCCAGTGATCGCTTGGCAGCCTCCGCTGGCCGGCTCTGGCTCGCACCAGGTATGCCGCCCCTTTCGCGGCGGCGGCGAGCCAGGCCGGATCGGGGTCGATCTCATGAAGCATCGTCAGGGCGAGCACCGCCTGGCCCGGGTAGTACAGGGACTCGAAGTCGCCCGAGAACTTCTCCTGCTCCCCGTACTTGGCCCGGAACCGGCCTGGCTCGGTCTGCATGAAGACAAGAAACCGCCCGAGCGCGCGCAGCTCCTCGGCGCTCACGACCGCCTCGTCGAGCGCGCGCGCCTC
>JACQWT010000076.1:13350-22485 GCA_016209145.1 Deltaproteobacteria bacterium
GGCGCCGAGCTTCGCCTCCGGCCGCCCCGTGCTGCTCTTCTCCTCGTCGGGAGAGGACATCAGCGCCAGCGCTGCGTCCGCCCCGGTAACCGGGCGCAGTCGCTGCTCGCGCAGGTATCGGGCGGCTCGGAGGATCGCTTCCTTCGTCGCCGGCCCGGGCCACTGCCGGTGGTAGCCCGCCAGCGCGTAGATCGCGCCGGCATGACGCACCACGTTGTACCTGGGCTTGAGCCGCCGGCCGTCCAGGTTGACGCGGTAGACGAAGCGCCCGTCCTGGCCCAGGCGGCCCTGCAGGTACCCGGCCGCGGCGTGGATTGCCGAGACCACGCGCTCCCGCCCGGCTGCGACCCACGGCGCACCCGCAGTCGGGATCTGCCCGGGCGCCGGCTCCGCCGACCGCTGCCCGACAGCCACCCCTGCCGCAGCACTGGTCGCGGGCTGCCCCTTCGCCCCGGCCCCGAGCCGCCCCAGAAGGGCCCAGGCGAGCCAGAGTCCGGCCGCGACGACGAGGAGCTGCGCCAGCCGGAGCTTCATGTTTGCACCGCCCCCGATCAAGTTGCCCATGGCTCGCCGCAACCCTCACAGCGGCCACAGCCTCTGGAGCACCCGCTGCGTGCCCGCTAGCCGCATCCGCGCAAGTCGCCGAATTGTCAGAATCGACCGCTCCGAAAGCAGCAGCGTCCCGGACGACATGCCTCCCAACCACGCCACCGCCCAGCCAACGCTCCATCCCATGAGCCCGAGCGCCCCTTCAGATTCCTCCTGCGACCACCAGATCTGCGGCCGCGGCTCAAAGGAACGCACGAACACCGCCACAGAGACGGCCACAGCGCATAGCGGCGGCCCCTCGACCGCGACTGTCCAGGCCCACCCCCGCCGAAGCCAGCGCAGCCTCGGCAGCCGCCACGCCGCCTGGACAAGCCCGCCTGAGACCAGCACCACACAAACGACTGACGCGATGCCCGGCCACGGCTCAAGGAGGCCACCGGCCTCAGACAACGGCACCAAGGAAATGCCGGCCAACAGGACGCATCCGCCGAGCACACCCCGAACCAACCTCACATCTCGCATCCGCCGCCGCCTCCCGCCTGCCAGCGCGCCCATGATGGTCACGCCGGCCGGCACTCCGGGCGCCCCGGAGCACCCAGCGCCGTCCTGTGGAGGCGGCACGCGAGGGCGACCGCGTGGCCATGGAGGGGCTGCGCCTGATCGGGCCGCTGTTCGCGGTGGAGCCCACAACGGACGTCGCTCGCAGAGGGCCACGATGCAATCGGTCTCGCACGACCTATCATCCCGGCGCGTCGCCATCACGTGTGCCTGTGGTATGCGTTCACGCATTGCGGCGCTAGCAACGACGGCTCGCCGAGTCGGCCGCGATCGCGGCTTACGTCCTCGGCCCGGGTCCTCACGTCCGGGAGTTACGTCCTCGGCCCGGGTCCTCACGTCCGGGAGTACGCTGCGGCCCGGGCCTCCGGGCGCGCTCGCGCTCGCGGCCGCCTGACGAGCCGGGTGTTGGAATGCGTGAACGGTTACTGCCTATGTCACCGGCACCAGGCCGCGTCCCGCGTGCGCGCCGACACAGCCACCGCACGACACACCCGCAAGCCGCGAAAATACCAACTGCGAACAGTGCATCTCGAACGCGGCCCGGCTCCCCGACGTTGATTGCAAGCACCGCGACCGGGAACGCGATGGCCACCATCACCGCAGCCCTGCGCGCCTGGCGGCGCCAGGGTACGCCGCGCAAGAACCACGCCCCGCCGGCAGCCAGACCCGCCATGCCTCCCGCCGATCCCGCAACCAGGGTCAGATCCGGAACCGGCCTCGTTCCGTGCGGCAGCACCACCACGGAAATCAGAACCAGCGCCACGAAAACGATGCCGGGCGCCCATGGCGGAAGGACCCGGCGCTTCAGCCAGCCCAAGCCGAGGCCGACGACGGTGCCCGCGGCCTGTGCGGCAAGGCCGAGAAGCGCCGGGCCGCGCAAGGGAGGACCCAGGAGGAGCATCAGACCGAACAGCACGAGCAGCACGAGGCCAGGCGCGGAGGCGGCAATGAACACCGCTACCTGCCAGCCAGCTCTGGTCGTGCCTGGAGGGGGGCTCGTCTGCTCTGCCATGGCGCCATCAACCGCAGGAATCATCGCAGGGCTTGCAGCCGTCACCTGGTCCACCATTGCCGTCGGGTGGAGGCCCAGGCGGGGGCGACGGCGGAGGTGAAGGTGGAGGTCCGCAGTCCTTAACCGCCGCCACGCCAAATGCGGTGCAGGCGAGTAGGCAGGCGACGCAGGTGAACTCGTTCCAGCAGGCGAAAATCAGGCAGGAGGCGTAGCATGCCGCAAGGCCGACGTTTGCGGCGATGATGCACCCCACCCACGACTCCATGGGCGAGAGAAGCCCGGTGGGGTCCGTCAGGTTGACCGGATCGGCGAAGGCGTACAGGTACGCATTGCCGCCGGACAAGGCCGACAATACGGGCTCTCTCGTCATCCACCTGCCGACATCCGCATCGTAGTCCCTCGCGCCGAAGCGCACGAGCCCAGTGTCCGAGTCGTACAGGCCGCCGGCGAACCCGAGCGGCTGGAAGCCGGGGTTGGTGTCGAGGGTGACCTTACCGAACTCGTCGTAGTCCAGCCGTTGGGCGACCTCACCCGTGGCAACGTTGAGCACAAGCCTCGGGCTACCGAGGTGGTCGGCGATGATGGCGAAGACGTCAGCGCCCTTGAGCAAGTACACGGACGCAACGTCCGGTTGCCTGCCGGCTGCTAGCACGGGGGCCGCGAGGCCGAGCCGCGCCCGGATGCCGCGCACAACAGCGTCGTCCGGGGCCGCCCCGTCCGCCCAGACGAGACGGCTGACGAGGTTGCCGCTGCCGTCGAGTTCGGCCACCGGCCGCAGGTCGTCGCGGTAGAGGAAGCCCTGGCGCAGCACGCCGTCTACCTTCTTGCCGACGCGGCGGCCGGCCGCGTCGACGACGTATTCAGTCAGGCGCCCGTCCGCCAGGTTGACCGCCAGGAGGTTGCCCAGCGCGTCGTAGCTGTACGTGGTGACTTCGCCCGTGGCCGTGTTGGTCTTGGTGTGCAGCTCGCCGCTCGGCGTGTAGCCGAAGGCCCAGGAGCCGTACTGGAGGACGCGGTCCTGCGCGTCGTATGCGCCGGTGAGCGAGCCAGCGGGGGTTGAGAGTGAGAGGCGGTTCCCGTTCGCGTCGTACTCGTACTGGGCGGTCGGGCTGGCGTCCGTAGTGACGGATGTGAGGCGGCCGGCGGCGTCGTAGGCGTACTCGGTGACACCCGTGTGCCCCTGGATGGTCTCGGCGCGACGCACGATGCGCCCGAGGCCGTCGCGGTCGTACGTCGCAGAGTAGAGCGGCGTGGCGCCGAAGGACGCACCTACGTCGGAGACGGCGCCGAAGGCGTCATGCTCGAAGCTGGAGGTGACGCTGCCGATGCTCGCGCCGGCGAGTAGTCCCGTGCTCTGCTGGTAGCTCAGCCCAAGGGCCCCGACCCCGGTGAGAAGACCGTCGTCGTCGTACCGGAAGGCGACGGTGTGTCAGCAGCCGCCCGTCGTACTCGTAGGAGAGGCTCGTGCCGAAGGGTCCAGTCGCGGTCGCCAGTCGGCCGGTGGCGGGATGGTATGCCAGAGCGATGCTGCCGGCCGGCAGCGCAAGACTGGCAGGCCTGCCGGCCGGGTCGTAGCCCAGGGTGACCTGCGAGCCGTCAGGGCGGATGACCGCGATCGGGCGGCGGTCGGCGTCGTACTGGTAGCGCGTGACCGCTGGCCCCTGCCCCGCGTCCGGGGCGATGTACTGCTCGAGCAAGTTCGTCGGCCCGTAGGCGAAGAACTGGGCAGGGCGGCCTGGCGCCGTAATGCTGGTCGGGTTCCCGCGCTGGTCGTAGCCGTAGAGCACGACGTTGCCGTCGGCTCGTGCGGAGGCCACCAGGCGGCCGGCCGCATTGTACGTGTAGAACTGCGTCTGCAGGAGGGGGTTGGTGACGCTCGCGAGAAGGCCGGCAGCGTCGTAGCCGTAGGACCATGCCCTGGAGCCCTGTACGTGCCCGATGAGGCGGCCGGCAGCGTCGTAGCTGAGCTCGACGGGGTGCAGGGACGGGGCCAGGCTGATGAGAAGTGGACGCCCCTTGACGTCGACCGTGACCGAGGTCCTACGGCCAGCGGGGCTCGTCACCGTCCGCGTGCGGCTGGGGGCATCGAACACCGTGGTCCAGGTCTTGCCGTTGAGTGTCGCGCGGTCCGTCTGCGTCAACAGGCTGAGGAGGTCGATCGGGCTGGCCAGCGTGACCGTGCGCTGGGCGGTGAGCAGACTCACCAAGCCCGCCGGAGTGCTCATGCGCCCAGACGCCCCGAATGCCGCGAGCATCCCGAAGCGCGGGTCCGGCCCCGAGATACTCGTGATCGTCGTTCCATCGGGCTGCGTAGCCAGAGTCGTACCGTTCGGCCGAAGCTCGGTCACAAGGGAGAGCCCGCTCGGGAGCGTCTTGGTGAGCACGCGGGAGCCGGTCGCCGCCAGCACGGTGTCGTAGGTGGTCACGCGCCCCAGCGCGCTGGTCCGCGCCACCTTCCAGCCGTCCGCAATCGGGCTGCGCACCCACGTCCGCGACGCCCCCAGCGGATCCGTCGCCCTCGTCACCCTCCCGCCCGCATCGTGCTCGAAGCTCGTCGTGTACCCGCGCGGGTCGGTCACGCTCGCCAGCAGCCCGCCCGGCGCATAGCTCATGGCCACGCTCTCGCCCGCGGGGTTGGTGACGCTCCCGAGGTAGCCGTCCTGGCCGAGCGCCAGCGCCGTGACCTGGCCGTACGGGCCCACGATCGCCGTCGGGTTGCCCTCGGCGTCGCGCAGCACGTCCGTCACCTGCCCGTCGACATCCGTGACTGTCTCGACCCGGCCGGCGTCGTCGTAGCCGAAGCTGTACAGCGTCGTGCCGAGCAGCGCGTGGCGGGTCTCGCGGTGGCGGCCGCGGTGGTCGAAGGTGTACACCTCGCTCGCGTCGCGGGAGGGCAGCAGTAGGTCGCCCACCGACAGACCGGGCAGCGGCGTCGCAATGCGGAAGACCCGGCCGGCGGTCCGGTCGGAAAGGTAGAGGCTCCCGTCCGGCCCCACCGGCCCCAGCGAGACACCGGCCGGCACGCTGAACACCGCCGCGGTCGCTGGCCCGCCCTCACCGCAGAAGTCACTCCGGCAGCTCGGGTCGTAGGTCCCGGCCACCCGGCTGATGATGCCGTCCGGGCCCACGCGGCGGACCCCGGCAGCCCCGGGACCGCTCGGCATCACGTTGCCCACCGAGAAGTAGACGTTGCCGTCCGGGGCCACGGTGATGGAGCGCGGAGCGCTCAGGGTCGCCTGGACGGCAGGCCCCCCGTCCCCGGTGGCGCCCTCGTAGCCCTTGCCCGCGATGTTCCTCAGGATGCCGTCCAGCCCGACGCGGCGGATGTAGATACCGTAGCCGCCAATGCCCTGGTCCGCGATGTAGATCCTGCCGTCCGGTCCCACCGCCACGCCGCTCGGGTAGCCAAGCGACACGCTCGTGGCCGGCCCAGGGGCGTACGCGTCCCCGCCGCCCGCCACCGTACGAATCACCCCGTCGGCTCCGACGCGGCGGATGCGCCGGTTGTAGGTGTCGGCGAGGTAGAAGCTGCAATCGGGCCCGAGGGCAATGGCCATGGGGTTGGCCAGCTTCGCCGCCGTCGCCGGGCCCCCGTCGCCCGAGAAGCCGTACACTCCCGTGCCCGCCACGGTGCGGACGATGCCGTCGGGCCCCACCCGCCGCACCCTCTGGTCCACCATGTCAACGATGAACAGGCTCCCGTCCGCGCCCACCGCCACGGCCGCAGTGTACTTGAACGCCGCGGCCGTGGCCGGCCCGCCGTCGCCCCCGGAGCCGTACGCGCCGCTTCCCGCCACGGTCCTGATGATGCCGTCGGGCCCCACCTTGCGGACGCGGACGCCGGAGGCGATGAACATGCTGCCGTCCGGGCCGAACGCGATCCCATCGGGCGTGGGCAGGTACGCCTTCTTGGCCGGCCCACCGTCGCCCAGCGTGCAACACGGCGCCCCCCCGGCCACGGTCTCCGTGGCCCCCATCGCGGCAGCGTTGCGCCGCCGGCCGTCGCCCAGATAGAGCCTCTTGCCTACCGGGTCGTAGGCGTGGTGCACGCTCAAGCTCCAACCACCCAGACCCTGCGGCCGGTGGTTCCAGGAGCCGACCAGTCGCTGCCAGCGTCTTGCTCTGGTGACGGGGAAGCGAGTCGGAACCGCCGTCGCACCCCTTCCGGGCAGGCCGAAGGCCGCGGGCGAGTCGCTCGGCCGGGCGTAGACCGACCCGGATGCGTACCCGATTCGAGCCGTCATCTCGGCCGAACCTTGCACCGTGCGACCGTAGGCATCCTTCCCGTCCCAGGTGAACTCGTGGCGCAGGTTGGGCGCGCAGCCGGCCGGCGGGGGGCAGGCAATGCGGTGGAAGAACGAGCGCCCGGCCACATCAATGCGCAGGAGGATCTCCTTCAGATCGGGGTTGGGAGCGTCGCCGGTGAGCGGGATCTGACGGGTGTGGGCCTCGGTTCGGCCCGGCACGCGGTCGCTCTGATAGTGCAGCCGGAACGGCGTTCCCACGACGGGGACGGACTCGCCGAGCCGCTGGTGCTGGATGCCGATGACCGAGCTGGAGGAGTCGGGGCAGTCGTCGTCGTCATCATCGTCATCGTCGTCATCGTCATCGTCGTCATCACCATCGTTCGGCCAGTTGCAGTCGAACGGCTCGGAGAAGTGGCTCACCGCCGCCCGCCACAGGCTCTGGCCCGGCTCGTAGAGCAGGGCGAGCTGCGCGAGCTCGAGCCCGGTGATGCCAAGCGCGGCAAGCTGCTCAGGGCTGTCGGCCAGCCCGTCGCCGTTCGTGTCGAGCTGCGCCTGGCCCTCCGACTCCCCCAGGATCTTGACCACCAGCCCGTTGGGCTCGGGGTTCCAGCAGCCGCCGAGCCGGTCATAGGAGCCGACCGGCACGGTGCTGCCTGTGCCGAAGCCGAGAAAGTTCTCCACGTAGAAGACGACCGGCTGGCTGAAGGCCACCGACGAGGCGCCTGCGGCCACGGCCTCGTCGGCATTGAGCTCGACGGCGTACGTGTAGGTGCTGGCCGGAGGAAGCGGCCTGGGCATGGCCTCGGGACCGGCCTCGCCCGCGCTGTACTCGGTCGCGCGGACATGAAGCGTGCTCAGTGCTTGGGTCTGTCCGTCGGGGAAAACGAGCTCGGCCTGCGTGCCCGGCGCAAACAGCACCGTGGCCTGCCGGCTGCCGTCCGCATCGCTCACGACGCTTCCTCGAGCCACCTGTATGACTCCGGGCAGGCTGAGATCGATCGCGCTGACTTTCTCGTCCTGCCGGATCATCACCACGTCCGGCAGGACCGCGTAGTCCTGCTGGGGCGCGTCGATCTCCCGGTGCACCGACAGAAAGCCCGCCTTCTCGTAGACCACCACGACCGAGCCACCGCCGTTGACGGCCACATCGAAGAAGCCGCTCGCCTGCGTGACCGTGCTGCCGCAGTCGGGCTCCTTCGGGTCGCGCCTGAGCACGCGGATGGTCACGCCCGGCAGCGCCACGCCGTCGACTCCCTTGACCTGGCCGCGCAGCACGCTGATGCGCAGCGGATCGATCGTGCCCGGAGCCACGCCCTGTTGGATCGGATCGTCGCCCGTGAACAGGAACTTCGCCGCCTCGTACAGCGTCGTCGCGACCGCAAGATCGAGCTTGGAGCAGGCGCGGTGCTTGATGCCGGCGACCGGATCGCAGGTGTCGAGCGTGCACGGGTCGCCGTCGTCGATGGCAGCCGGCAGGCCCGCGCTGCATGTCCCTGCACCGTCGCAGAGCTCGATGCCGTTACACTGATCCTCATCGGGGCAGGGCGTAGCGTAGGGCGCGGGCTCGTGGAAGACGCCCACAAGCGGATCGCACGCATCCACCGTGCACGGGTTCTGGTCGTCCACTGCGGGCGGCGTGCCGGGCACGCACTCGCCGACAGGCCCGCAAAGCTCGTCCCCGTTGCACACATCGGCGTCGGGGCACGGCGTGCCCGGTGCAGCGGGCTCGTGGACTACGCCCAGCAGCGGATCGCAGCCGTCGATGGTGCAGGGGTTCCCGTCGTCCACGATCGGCGGAGCACCGGCCACGCAGATCCCAGCCCCGTTGCAGAGCTCGTCGCCGTTGCACAGGTCGTCGTCCGGGCAGGACGTGCCCTGCGGCGCGGGCGCATGTGCGACGCCGGCGAGCGGATCGCAAACGTCGATCGTGCACGGGTTCTGGTCGTCAAGCACAGGCGGCACGCCGGAAACGCAGACTCCGGCACCGTCGCAGCTCTCCTCGCCGTTGCACAGGTTGCCGTCCGGGCAGGGCGTGCCCTGCACAAGCGGCGTGTGCGTCACCTCGCCGCTCGCCGGGTTGCACGAATCAGCGGTGCACGGGTTCTGGTCGTCGACCGGCACGGGCTGGCCGGGGAGGCAGATCCCTTGCCCGTTGCAGGTCTCGTCGCCGTTGCACCTGTCTGCATCCGGGCACGGCGCCCCCGGTGGCGCTGGGCTGTGCGCCACGCCGGTGACGGGATCGCAAGCGTCGATCGTGCACGGGTTGCCGTCGTCCACGACGAGCGGCGTGCCGGCCGCGCACACGCCCGCCCCGTTGCAGCTCTCGTCGCCGTTGCACACGTCGCCGTCCGGGCACGGCGTTCCCTCCGGCGCGGGCGTATGGCTTGCCTGCCCGGTCGGCGGATCGCAGGCGTCGATGGTGCACGGATTCTGGTCATCGACCAGGACCGGCACCCCCGGCTGGCAGGCGCCATAGGCGTCGCACGCCTCGTCGCCGTTGCACTTGTCGTCGTCCCGGCACGGCGTCCCCTCGGCGACCGGTACGTGGCTGGTGGCCGTGTCGGGATCGCAGCTCTCCAGGGTGCAGTCGCACAGGTCCTCGGTGCACGCGTTGCCATCATCGGCCTGCGCGCAAAGCTCCGCGCACGCCGCGAGATCCTGCGCCGCCGGCTCGCAGCCCGGCCCGACCGGCTTGCCCTGCTCGTCGCAGCTCACCGACCTGTGGGTGAGCGCACAGACCACCAGCGCCTCATCTTGCTCCTGGCAGAA
>JACQWT010000077.1 GCA_016209145.1 Deltaproteobacteria bacterium
GTTGTTCTCGGGCTGCCGTCCGGTCAAGCTGCGACGGCACTCTTGGCGCCAAGGGCCATCAGGCTTGTCTGCGCCTGTCCGCGTCGTCGATCGCGGTCAACCGCACCGAATCATTCGGCCCGGTTTCCGACGAAGAGCGACAATAGCATGGGGGAGCTGGGGAGCCCGTCAATCAAGGACGAGATGAGCCCGGTGCCAGTGGCCGTGCCGGGGCTCGCCGATGTCAAGGAACTACGGGTGTATGGAGGATTCGGCGTCTGTGCGGTTCTTGCCGACGGCACACTGAAGTGCTGGGGAGACTTCCCCTGCGAGGCGTCCGGCGACGACAGCGGCTGGTCGGACAAGCCGGTCGTCATCGACACGCTGCCGCAGGTGCGCTCGCGGGCGCTTGGCTCCTCCTTCGGCTGTGCGCTTCTGGAGGGCGGGTCGGTGTACTGCTGCGGCGAGAACCAGTACGGCCAGCTCGGCAACGGCGGCTGGGAGTCGAGCTGGGTGCCGACAGAGGTACGGTTCTGACGCTCTTCGGCGCAGAGCGGGGTGAGAGCGCCGGGCCGTGCCGTCACGCGCGCTGGATTTCAAAACAGACTACCGCCGGTCGCCCTACCGGCGCACCACCAGCCGCTCGGCCGTGGCGCTGAGGACGCGCCGCCGGCTCGGCGGCTCGGCGGACCCCGCGGGCTCGATGACCAGCTCGTCGTCCTCCAGGCGCCAGCGGCCCGCGGACTCGCGCGGGCCATCGGCCGGCCCGATGGCGATGCGCACGAGCGCACCGTCCGGCCGTAGCTCGAAGCCGGATCGCCCGCGCGAGGGCGGGAAGGCGTAACCGGCCGGACGGAAGACGAGCTCGTCCGGCGAGCCCTCCTCGTGCGAGCGCAGCCAGCGCCGGCAGAGGACGGCCGGCGAGAGCGAGCGCGCGCGCGTCATCCGCCCACGGCGGCGCGCGGCCCGTCGAGCGCCGCGCGCATGCGCGCCACCTGCTGGCTCGTGAACATGTACATGGCCCGGTCGTCCACGTAGTCCATGTAGTTCATGAACATGTCGCCGTTCGGCCCGTTGTTGCACGAGACGCTGGGGAACGCGGGGACGCCGTAGTTGGGCAGGGCCGCGTTGGGCGTGTCCTCCACGTAGTCGGTCCCGGAGCAGTCCTCGGTGTCGCCCCAGATGTGCCGCAGGTTGAGCCAGTGGCCCACCTCGTGGGTGGTCGTGCGGCCCAGATTGAAGGGGGCGGCCGCCGTGCCCTTGGTGCCGAAAGCGCGGTGCAGGATGACCACGCCGTCGGTCTGTGCAGGGCCGCCGGGGAACTGCGCGTAGCCCAAGAGGCCGCCACCGAGCTTGCACACCCAGATGTTGAGGTAGCAATCGGTCGGCCACGGATCGGCTCCGCCGGTGGCCGCCGCCTTGACGGTATCGCCCGTGCCGAAGGAGGCGCGCGCGGTCTTGGTGCGCGTCACGCCCTTGGTCGGCTTGCCGTCCGGATCCTGGCGCGCCAGGAAGAACTCCACGGCCGCGTCGGCCACGAGGCCCTGCCAGGGCTGGGGCGTGCCCAGCCGGTCCTTGTTCTTGGCGCGGAAGTCGCGGTTGAGAACCCGGATCTGGCTGCGGATCTGGGCGAGCGTGATGTTCTGCTCGGGCTTCTCGTAGACGACGTGGACCACGACCGGGATGCGCACGATGCCCGTGCGGTGGGCGGCCGGCCCGGTGCGCATTGCCCGCCGCGCCTGCTGCTCCAGCTCGAACTGCGCCTCCCGGAAGCCGGGGTGCGTCTCCAGGAGCCGGAAGTGCACCTGCATGGCACCGCACTGGCGGCGCACGGGCGCCGCCGCCGAGCCGACTCTTGCTGATCTTCTCTTGACCATCGCTGCTTGTCCTTGCGCTGTGCTGGGGCCGCGCGCCCCGCGCGCGCGGCGTCTGACGCGCCTCCCTTACTCGACGCCGCCGGCGCCGTCGAGCACGCCCGCGAGCTGGCCGCAGGCCGCCGTCACGTCGTCGCCGCGCCGGCGCCGTACGAAGCAGGCGTAGCCCGCGCGCACGAGCTCTTGCTGGAAGGCGAGCACGGCCTCGGGCGCGGGCGGCTGGAATGGCGCGCCGGCTATGGGGTTCATGGGGATGAGGTTCACTTTGACGCGCACGGGGCGCAACAAGCGGACGAGCCGGCGGGCATCCGCGGGGGTGTCGTTCTCGCCGCGCAAGAGGGTGTACTCGACGGTGATGCGCCGGCGACGCGGCAACGGGTACTCGCGCAGGGCGGCGACGAGCTCCGCCAGGGGATGGCGGCGAGCGACGGGCACGAGGGCGGCGCGCTTGGCGTCGTCGGCGTGGCACAGCGAGACGGCCAGGCCCACCCGGCCGCCGAAGTCCTCGCCGAGCTTCCTGATGCCGGGCACGAGCCCGCAGGTGGACACGGTGATGCGCGCGGGCGACAGGCCGACGCCGTCGGTGTCGGTGAGCAGCCGGATGGCGCGGGCCACGGCATCGTAGTTGTGCAGCGGCTCGCCCATGCCCATGAGCACCACGGCGCGCAGTCTCTCGCCCGGATCGAGCTGGCGCCGGCCCTCGATCACCTGGCCCGCGATCTCCTCCGGGCCGAGCTGGCGCCGCAGGCCCGCGGCGCCGCTGGCGCAGAAGGCGCAGCCCATGGCGCAGCCCACCTGCGTGGAGACGCACTGGGCGACGCGCGTGCTCGGGTCCGGCGCCCGGGGGGCGTCGTCCGCGCCGTGGTCGCGGTCGTCGGCCGCCGCGACGTCGGCGTCGTCGTCCGCCCCGGGCGCGCCGGCGGGCAAGAGCACGGTCTCGATGAGCGCCCCGTCGCGCAGCCGCAGCACGAGCTTGCGAGCGCCGTCGGCCGAGCGATGGATTCGCTCCGGCGTCGCCACATCGGCGAGGCCATCGGCGCGCAGTGCCGCGCGCAGCTCGAGCGGCAGATCGGTCATCTTCGCCGGGTCGATGACGGCGCGGCCGTGGATCCAGCGGAAGATCTGCCTGGCGCGGTACGGCGGCTCGCCGCGCGCCGCCAGCACGCTTTGCCACTCCTGCGGCAAGCGCGCGGCGGGATGGATGGGGGAAGCGGCGCTGGGGGCGGGGGGCGACATGCTGGCAGGCGCAGAGGCTTGTTGACTGCGGCCGGAGAGTCTAGCTTGCGCGCCTGTCGATCTACTAGGTCAGAGAATCGATGCACTTGGGCACAGAAAACCGGCCGGTCAGGGCGAACGGGGTTGGGGCCCCGTTCGCGGGGTCTGGGGCGAAGCCCCAGCGTGACATTCTCGCCGCGGAGCTCTCCGGTGGGACGGCGCTGCTCTATCAGGTGGCCTTCGGCAAGCGGCTCGCAACCATCTTCGGCGCCACGGCCTACGCGGTGAGTGCCGTGCTGGCGGCGTTCATGGGCGGTCTCGCCCTCGGCGCCCACCTCGGCGGTCGCTGGGGCCATCGCGTGCGGCGTCCGCTCGCCGTCTACGGGATGGCAGAGCTGGCGGTAGCCGGCGTGTGCGCCGCGAGCCCCTGGATGTTCGACGCCGTCGGCCAAGCCTACGTCTGGGCGGCCCGCGGGCAGGTCGGCTCACCTGGCCTGCTCGGCGCCATCCGCATGCTGCTGGCGGCCCTGGTCGTCGTCGTGCCCACCATCGCCATGGGCCTGACGCTACCGCTGCTGTCCCGCGTGGTCGCGGGGCGCGACGAGCAGGGCGGCGCCGCCCGCCGCCTGACGCTGCTCTACGCCGCGAACACGGCGGGCGGGGCGGCCGGCGCGCTGTGCGGAGGCTACCTCGTGCTGCCCGTGCTGGGCGTCTGCGGCGCCATGCGCGCGGCCGCGCTCGTCAACGTGGCCATCGGCCTGGTCGCGGTGGGCCTCGGGTGGCGCGCGCCCCTGGCAGCGCCCGAGGCGGCTGCGCCGGACGCGCCCGCGGGCCATGCCGGCGCGCCGCCGGCGCCCGGCGACGCGGGCCCGAGCCGGCGAGAGCTCGGCCTGCTCGGCGCGCTTGCCGGCGTCTCGGGACTGCTCGTGTTCGCGGCGGAGGTCGTCGACACACACCTGCTCGCCCTGCTCATTGGCAACAGCGCCTACGCCTTCTCCCTGATGCTCGTCGCCTTCTTGAGCTGCCTCGGCGCCGGCGCCACCCTGGCCGGTCCCTTCGCGCAGCGGCTCGGCCGCGCGGCCCTGCCCGCGGCGCTTGCCCTGGCAGGGGTGGCCGTCCTGGCCTTCGTGCCCTGGTGGGATCGGCTGCCGAGCATCTTTCAGGTAGCCGGCCATCGGGTCTCGTCCTGGCACGCACGCGAGCTCGTGCGGGCCCTTGCCGCCCTCGCCATCCTCGTGGTGCCCACGACGTGCATGGGCCTGACTTTCCCGTTGCTGCTGCGGCGTGTGGCCGGGCACGACGACGTTGCCTCGCTCGTTGGCAGGCTGACGGCGATCAACACCCTGGGCTCGATCTTCGGCTCGGTGGGCTGCGCCTACTTCCTGCTGCCCGCGTTGGGCTCGGAGTGGACCCTGCGGGCCATCGGCCTGGCGTTCGCCGGGGCAGCGCTCGTGGTAGCCGCGCGCCAGCCCCCGGAGGCCGGCGCTGCCGGCCCAGCCGGAGCCGCGCGTGGCCCCGGCGCCAAGGCGGTGGCCACCGCCGGCGCGCTGTGCGCCCTGGGGGCGCTGCTCTTGCCGCGCTGGGACATGGTGCGCCTGACCAACGGGGCCAACGTGTACTTCGACGCCCGGCCGCGGCCCGAGGAGCTGCTCTTCGTGCGCGAGGACGTGCACGGCGGCCTGACCAGCGTGGAGCGCACCGGCCCGGTGCACACGCTCTTCACGAACGGCAAGTTCCAGGGCGACGACGGCGCGCAGATCCCGGCCCAGCGCTCCTTCGCGCACTTCCCCTCGCTGTTTGCGGCGCACCACGGCCGCGCGCTGGTGATCGGTCTGGGGACGGGGATGACGCTCGGCACGCTGGCCGCCTATCCCTACGAGGCCATCGACGTCGCCGAGATCTCGCCGGCCATCGTCGATGCCGCGCGGCGTTTCTTCTCGGGGCCGAACCGCAACGCCCTCGCCGATCCGCGCGTGCGGCTCCTGCTCGAGGACGGCCGCAACGTGCTGGAGCTCGCCCCGCGGCCCTACGACGTGATCACCATCGAGCTCACGAGCGTCTGGTTCGCCGGCGCCGCCAATCTATACAGCCTGGAGTTCTACCGCCTGTGCCGGAGCCGGCTCCGGCCGGGCGGCGTGTTGCAGCAGTGGGTCCAGCTCCACCACATCTACCGGCGCGACCTGGCGGTGATCTTGCGCACGCTGCGCGCCGTCTTCCCGCACGTCGGCCTGTTCGTGAGCGGCGCCCAGGGCATCGTCGTGGCCGGCGCAAGCGAGCTGCGCGCCTCGGAGCGCCGCCTGGACGAGCTCGGCGCGCGGCCGGAGATCCGGGCGACGCTGGCCGGCGCCGAGGCGGGCCCAGCGCTGCGCGAGCTGTTGGGGCGCCTCGTGCTCTCGGGCCCCGAGCTCGATCGGTTCGTGAGCGAGAGCGAGGACGAGCTCGGCCCCCTCGTTTCGACCGACGAGAACCTCTACCTCGAGCACGCGACGCCGAAGGGCAACGTCATGGACTACCACCGGTCGCTCGATGCCACGATCGCGATGCTCGGCCGCTACAAGCTGCCGGCGCTGCTCGAACGGCACCTCGGTCCCTGATCTCGGCGTGCCGGCATGGGGGGCCATCGCCGCTAGCAACTCGGCGGCCCGAGGTGCGGGAGGACGCGGGCCACGGAAACGTGCAATGTGAAATGTCACCCCTGGACTCGCAGACACGATCGAGCCGGGGCAGGCCCCGGAGCACCGCGCCGGTGAGCCCCTCCCAAGCGGCAGGCGAGGTCATCGCCCTTGGGGCCCGCCGCTTGCCCTTGCCGATCGCTGCCGTTCCACATTCCACATTCGTCGCGGCGGGCGCCAGGCCACGGCCACGCCTACCCGCGTTTCTTGGTCCATGCCTCGACGGCACGGGTCTCGGGCGGATGGAACTGCTAACGGCGATGGGGTGAGGGGCCGGCTACTGCTTCGGCGGCGCCGCCGCTTCCTCGCCCGGCAGGATGAGGCCCTCCAACGTCTTCGCGGCCGAGGGCACCGGCTCGATGCCGTCGCCTTTGGGATGGAAGGGCGGGGGCACGTACGTAGGCACCGTGCCCTTGCGCTTCTCGGCCTCGCGCTCGGCCTTGCTCTTGATCGTGAGCACCAGGCCGCCGGCGGTCGGATCCTCCCCGCGGAAGCGCAGGCCGGCCAGCTCGGCCACGTGGAACTCGGTGCGTCGGTTCTCCTGCATGCCGGCAGGCGTGTCGTTGGGAGCGATGGGGCGAGTCTCGCCGAACGCCACCGCCAGGAGGCGCATGTGGTCGAGCCCGCGATCGACCAGCCAGTCGGCCACGGCGATGGCCCGCCGCTCCGACAGCGTCTGGTTGTGCTCGTCGCTCGATCGCGCGTCAGTGTGGCCCTCCAGGCGCACCCGCGAGACGTCGCGGTTCTGGTCGAGGTACTTGACCAGCTCGCCCAACACCCGCTCGGCCTCGGGCCGAAGGGCCGACCTGTCGGTGTCGAAGATCACCTTGCCCTGGACGTACGCGCGCTCCTGCTCGCCGCTCCCGGTCCATGGCTGCTGCGGGTGCCACTTGGGCAGCGGCCTGACCTCGTCCGGGAGCGGCACCGGGCGCTTGGGAACACCGCTGGCGCAGCCGCCGAGCAGGCATAGGCCGAGCGCGACCGCCGCCGCCTGCAGGCCGAGGCGCAGCGCTCTCGCGCGAAACCGAGACCGGGTAGACAGCATGGAGTCCATCAACTCCAAAGCGTTCCCGATCGGGCCGGCGGGGGCAAGCAGAAAAGTTGATCCGCCAGCTCATGTATCTCGAGTTACATAACCGATTCACAACGCGGTTCCGGCTGCGGCGCCCGGAGCCGGCCCCGGGAACAAGCGGTCAGGCTTGCTCTCTCTCTCTCTCTCTGCGGCATGGTCTGATGTGCTCTGGCCACCGTGTGAGTCTCCGCGCGGCGCACCGGGGCGCGCGTTTGCACGCGGAAGGAGCCGAGCAATGAACAGCATGTGCAGCATGTGCCCGCAAGGGCTCGGGCCGATGGGCGCCGCCATGGCGAACGGCGGTGCCAGTATCACGCCGGTCGCCACCCGGCAGAAGTACCAGGTCCGCAGCACCGGTGGTGGCGTTGGCGTCACGCAAGTCGATCGTGATCGCCAAGGAGGTACCGAGCGCGAGCTGGGCCTCGGCGGTGGCCGAGGTTCTGGTCCACGCCATCAACCGTCCGGACGGGTCGTTCAAGGTGCTGGTTCATGGCACGAAGCGCTCGGCCGACGAGCCCCAGACCGACTTCGTTTCCGGATCCGCCCTCGCCACGATCACCCTGACTTCCGCCTCGGCCCCCGACTACCAGCCTGCCGCGCTCAGCACGCCGCTCGGTCGTGCGGTCAATGGAGTTGGCTTCATTGGTGGTGTTGCGTGCGTACAGGCTCCGGAACACGTCCCTTGGCACACAGGCGACGACTTCGTTCACCTGGCGGCGCTGGGCCACGACGGGCGCGTGTACCATCGCATGGAGACCGGGCCTTCCTATCCGCTGGCGCCCGCGTTCCGTCCGCTTCCTGCCAGCAGAAGGGCGGGCTCGGTTCCTGCTCTCGTGTCGAGGCGGGACCGCGCGGTGCACTGCTTCGTGCGGGGCGACGACGGCGCGCTGTATGACCGCTGGTGGCACGGGACATTCGACGAGCTTGGGCACCTCGTGGCCGGCCAGTGGCAGCCGCAGGCGGACTGGCGCACTGGTCCGATAGTCCCGCTGATGGGGGCACCAGTGGCGGTCGGAGTCGGGCCCGACCGGATCGACTGTTTTGGTGTCATCCCGTTCAAGAATCAGCTTCTTCGGTGCTGCCTCAGGTGGCCGGCTGATGAGGGGGACCGCCCCGAGGATACAGGGCAGTGGGAGGACTTCGGGGGAGGCTACCGTGTGGAGGTGGTGTGGCCGAACGTCATCGGGCCTCCCGCGGTGGTGTCGCGCGAGGACAGAGTTGATGTCTTCTGGATGGATAGGTCGGGACGGGTGTTCCATCGTTGGGCGGTCAGCCAGATGCATCCGGTGTGGTTCCCCTTCGACGGCATCGAGGACCTGGGCGGCCGCGTGACAGGGACGCCTACTGCCTGCTGGAGCCCGCGGTACCCGTGGCTTGAGAGCCAGTGGGGCTACGGCGGCTCGGTGGCGACGTCGGTGTTGAAGGTGTATGTGACGGCACAGGACGGCTCGGTGTGGATGCGACGTTGGACTCTGTTGGCGGGCTGGGACCCGCCGCTGACGAAGCGTTGGGAGGCGAAGGCCCTCGGGCCAGCGGAGGTTTGGTGAGCACGGCGGGGTTGGCCTCGCGGACTTCGCGTCGTTCGCCCTCCTGGGAGCCGCCTCGGCGGGGCCGGCTGTCCGGAAGAGGGACGCGCGGTTAGGGTGCTCGTGTTTGGCGGCGCTACCGCCATGGGGGCCGGGTGCACCGAGTGCTACGAGATGCCGCGCGTGGTGAGGCTGGAGCGGTGGCCCGGCGGGTTCGGGTACTTTGATCCGCCGGCGAGGAGTGCTAGGGACGTGACGGTCACGCGCAGCGAGAGCGGGGAGCTGACGCTGGCCGCCGAAGGTGAGCGATGCCTGTGGGACATTTTTCCGGGTTGCCTTGTCGATGTCGAGGTGGGGCCGTACGGGCTCTCTGACGCCGAGCGTGACGGGCTGGACGAACGTGTGACCGCGCTGCCTAGGGTGGACTGTGAGCGGTACTCGATCGGTGACGACTCGGAGGTCACGACGCTCACCATTGATGGCCGCCGGGTCGACGACATGAGGAAATGTGCGGACCCGGTCGTGGCTGGGTACGGCGAGGCATACGATGCAGTTGTGGGGTATGTGGATATGGTGGCTGCAAGCCGGCTTGAGTCAGGGATGGCGGTCGCGCCCGACGGGCGCCTTGCCCGTTGCACCGCGGGTGGGTGCTTCCCGGACGAGGCCGGCTGTGACCACGATGTCTGCACCGTCGGAGCGGCGATGCTTCCGACGTGCAGCCCCTGTGTGGCTGGCGTGTGTGGCTACCGTTCTTGCTGCAAGGTGGGCTGGGGAAGCGACTGCGTCGAGAGGGCCGTGGCGGAATGTGGCGTCGCGTCCGCCAAGTAGAGGGCGGTTCCGTCGGGAGGCGAGAAGGGCAGCGGGCCGGTGCCGGCGCCCCGCGCTTTCAGGCGGATCGGGCCGCGGCCGGCTCCAACGGCGCCTGGTCGGCTTCCGCGGCGGCAGCCCCGCTTCCGAGCACGATCTCGCTCGCACGCCGCAGCGCGGGCGCCCGCGGCCGGGCCTGCGGGGCATGGAGGCGGGCGCCGCCGACAATGAGCTCGCACAGGTCGCCGAAGTCGTGGCCCGCCGCCACCGCGATCCATGTCCACGCGCACGGCGCCGGCGCACCCGAGCGCGCTCGCCGCCCGCTCGGCGAGGTTGAGCACGCCCCGGTAGCGGGCGGGCGGCAGCCGGGCCGGCACGTGGTACTCGGTCGCGCCGGGCGTGTACTTGGCGTGGTAGTCGTAGAAGCCGCTCTTGGGACAGATCTCGACGGCTCCCAGGGGTCGGCCGTCGACGATGCCGACGTTGACCTCCACGCCCTGCACGTAGCGCTCGACCAGGGCCCAGTCGTCCAGCTCGAAGACGAGCTCCAGCGCATCGCACAGCTCGCCCGGCGAGCTCACGCGGCTGACGGCCACGCTCGATCCCTCGCCGCGCGGCTTGACCACCGCCGGGAACCCGAAGTTGCGGTGGATCGACGCCGCGTCATCGAGGCTCCGGTCGCGCGGCACGGCGTAGTAGGGCGGCGTAGGAACGTTGTGCAGCAGGAACAGCTCCTTTGCCTTGAGCTTGTCCATGGCCAGGGCGCTCGCCAGCACCCCCGAGCCGGTATACGGGATCCCGGCCAGCTCCAGCAGGCCCTGCACGCAACCGTCCTCGCCCATGCGCCCGTGCAGTGCGAGGAACACGGCGTCGACCCGTGCGCTCTCGATCGCCGCGAGCAGCTCCCCGTGCGATCCGCGGCGGGGCGCACCGAGGCGCTGCCCGGCCGGCCGCCCGGGGCGCGGCCGCGGGCGCGGCACCACGATGCGCACCACGTCGTAGCCGCGCGCGCCGAGCGCGTCCGCCACGGCGGTGCCGGAGGCGAGCGAAACGTCGTGCTCCGCGCTCCATCCCCCCATGACCACGGCGATGCGAGCGGAAGAGCTTGGGCGACTCATGGGAGCGACCTCCTCGTCGCGGTACTCGCGCCGCTCGAACGCGGCCGAGTCCACGACTTCGGGTAACAGGCAGGCGCGCCTCCGGCCAACAAAACGGGCGGCGACGAGCGGTCTATTCCACGGAGACGAGGATCGCCGTGATGTTGTCCCGTCCGCCGCGGTCGTTGGCAATCTTGATGAACGCGTCGATGGCGGCCTCGCCGCCGAGCGCGACCACGTCAGGGATCTCGTCCTTCTCCAGGTAGCCGTACAGGCCGTCCGAGCACAGGAGGTAGTGGTCCCCGCGCGTGACCTCGAGCACGGAAGTGTCCACCTCGACGTACTCGCGCCCGCCCACCGAGCGCGTGATCACGTTGCGGTGAGGCGACACCTTGGCCTCCTCCTCGGTCAGCACGCCCTGCTTGATCTGCCAGGCGACGAGGGTATGGTCCTCGGTAAGCTGCTGGGCATCACGGCCGCGGATCCGGTAGATGCGGCTGTCGCCCACCTGGCCGGTGATGACCACCGCGCCCACGACCAGCGCCGCCGACATGGTGGTGCCCATACCGGCCTTGCCGCGATCGACCTCCGAGATGGCGTACACCATGTACGTCGCGGCCTGGATGGCGCCTTCGAGCAGGCGCCGCGCCCCGGCGATCTGTGCCTCCGTGAGCCGCGGGCCGCACTCGCCGAGATCGGGCAGCCCGCGCTTGATCATGCCGAAGACGGTGTCCACGGCCTCGGCGCTGGCGATCTCGCCGGCAGCATGCCCGCCCATCCCGTCGGCCACGACGTACAGGCCGAGCTCGTCGTCGCGGAAGTACGAGTCCTCGTTCTGCTCGCGTCGGCGCCCGACGTCGCTACGCGCGAACGACCGCAAGACGAACTCGCGGCCGCCGTCCGCCTTGGCTGCTAGCGGCTGACCCATGGCTTCTCTACGCTGGTACCAGAAACATAGCGCGGGCTTTGCCCGCAACCCAAGCCCGAAATCGACATGCCTCGGGAACGGAGCCGGCGGATCCAACCAGCAACGCCCCGCGGCCGTTGCCGGCGGCACGCGCAGGCGAGCCGTCCGCGGCGAGCTCATCACGCTGGGGCTTCGCCCCAGACCCCGCGAACGGGGCCCCAACCCCATTCGTCCTGACCGGCAAGCTGATTGGCGCGGACCGCGCAAGTCATGCGGAGGAACACCGTAGGACCGCCCACCCCTGGTGTGTCGAGACATGAACGCGGGGCGGCGGTATGCGTTCACGCATTGCGGCGCCAGCAACGACGGCTCGCCGAGTCGGCCGCGATCGCGGCTTGCGTCCTCGGCCCGGGTCCTCGCGTACAGGAGTACGCTGCGGCCCGGGCCTCCGGGCGCGCTCGCGCTCGCGGCCGCCTGACGAGCCGGGTGTTGGAATGCG
>JACQWT010000078.1:0-32405 GCA_016209145.1 Deltaproteobacteria bacterium
CCACGAAGTCCGCCAAGAGCCGCCGCCCGTCGTCGAGCGTTAGGCCCGGCGGAGCAGCGCTTTGCGCCGTGAGCCGATCCAGCAGCTTCATCGCCGGGAAGGGCAGCGCGAGATCGACGTGCTCGACCAGCCACGACACCTCTGCCGGCTCGAGCACGAGCCCGCTGCCCATGAGCACGCGACGCAGCTCGATCTCGGGGGAATCGAGCGCCAGGGGCTTGAGGTGAAGGGGCACGATCTCGCGCAGCAAGGTCGGCAGATCCTCTTGCGCCAGATCGAGCGTCTGGGCGAGGTAGTGGAAGAGATCCACCGAGCCGGCAACCGCACACCTGGCTCCCAGCTTGGCCGCCGGCTCGGCGATTGCCTGGAGGAACCCGAGCGCGCCACGCCGATGGACGTTCTCGTCGAACGGAACCGGGCGGTTGTCGAGCAGGGCGACGAGCTCGTCGAGCAAGAGCACCAGCGGATGCGATGGGGTCGCTCGCCGGGCGAGATCTTCGATCGATTGCCGGATGCTCCCGGTCGGGTCGCCCTGTACGCGCCCCAGCGCCTGGCGGAAGGGCTCGCCCGACACGATGGTCCGCAGCCGCGCGGCGACTTTCTCGGGGGTGTTGTCGCGCTCGAGGTTCAGGGACACGAGCCGGCACTCCGACTCGAGCACCACCTGAGCCCGGCGCATGAGCGACGTCTTGCCCGAGCGACGTGGCGCCAGCAGGATCACGCTCTTGCCGCCGCGCAGGAGCCGGAGCAGCTCGCCGAGCTCGCTCGTGCGATCGAGGAACTGGACGCCCTCTGCTGGCGCCCCGACCGCGGCTCCGGCGCTCGGCAGGAGCTCGGGCTCTCCGCGAGCCAGTCTGTCGAGGACGGGATGCAGCAGCTTCTCGAGATCGGCGCGGGCCAGGCCGTGGAACTCTCGTACCTCGAGTCTCTTGGGTGAGGGCACGCGGCCTCTCGGATCCATGGGGCCGTCCTGCCCGTAGCTCGACACGGCATACCATGCGAAGCCCTTGCGCAAGGGCTGCTCCTGCCCCTCGATGAAGTCACGGCACGTCCGCTCGATCTCCGTGAGCGGCTCGATGTCGTCCGCTCCGGCAACGAGGAAGAGCAGGCCGTGGTTGTTCTCCGGCCGGTCGGGATCGAGCGAGGCCAGGAGGCTTCCGGCGCTCAGGGTGTCGTTTCGGATGCGCATCTTGTGCCTCCTAGCTTCGCCGCCGCGCGAGCACGGCCTCGCGCAGGCGTTCGAAGGTCAAGTCCGCCACGTAGAGCAGCTCGCTCATCGCGAACATCTCGCGCACGTGCTGGGGATCGGGCTCCTGCCCGCGTCGACGGGGCTCGTAGACCAGGAAGTGGTCCTTCTTGTCCCACGCCTCCTGCAGCATCGTTTGGACCTGGACCTCGACCTTGAGGTCCTTGCTCCCCGCCTGCCGCGGGAAGAAGACGCCCTTGAAGCTGCGCTCGCCCGTCGGGCGCGCTCCGGGCATGAGCCGGATGGCGTCCTTGAACCCTTCCTTTCCGATGAGGAAGTCGTCGCGCAAGGCGATCTGGGCAGCAGTGAGCGGCTGTGCTGCGGGGGCCTGGAAGGGTGCCGCGAGCACCTTCGCGATCTCGTCGGCGTCAGAGAGGAAGTTTGTCACGATGCGGAAGCGACCGAGATCTCCCAGCTCGCTCTTGAAGTTCCGGAAGTTCAGGCCCGGAGCGGCCCCCGTCTCCGGGCTCCAGTCCCGGACCATCTTGTCCAGGATGCCATCGGGGCTCTTGACGAGCGCGGACAAGTCGATCCGAGCGAACAGCCGCGGCCTCTCGTCTGCGGGCAGTGCCTGCTCGGCTTCGCGCAGGACGGGCTCCACCCTCGCAAGCAGGGCCAGCGCCGCATGGCGGAAGAGCCGCGTCTGCTCTTCAAGCCAGCGTCTGACCGCCCCGGCGAGCAGTTCCGGGGTAGCGGGGCCGGGCCTCGGGGGGTAGTCGCGCTCCCCCCACGGGAAGAACTCGCCGATGAGGCGAGCCACCTTCTGTCCGATGTCAGCCGCTGTGCTCATGTCCAGCGCTCCCTGCTGGCGAGTCGCCAGCCAACAATGTTGTTGCCAAACAACTTTGTTGTCAAGAGCGACGTGAAGGCACGGGCCACCTTGGCTCAATGGCTGGATATCGCAGGCCAAATCTCCAGTACGGCCGGCATCGCAGTAGTGTGGGTTTTCTGGCTACCATTGAGAGAACGCGAACCCGGCAAGGCGGACGGCCCGCCGCCCTGCCCCGGCCGTCGCCGCGGGGCGCGGCCATCACCCCTTCCTTCTATGCAGCACACCCAAGGCGTCAGCCGCGCTTCCGGTCTCGAGGAAGCCGCGCGCAACCCAGTAGTGGAAGTGATCCGCCAGCCAGCCGTCGCGGCCAGCGCGGGTGCCGTCGGGATCGACGTTGTCGAGCGCCTCCCGCCACGCTGTTCGCGCTGCCCGCAACCTCCCCTGGCCAAGGGCGTGAAGGATCCGCTCCAGCGCGCGCTCCACCCCGAGCTCGATGCCGGTCGCGCCCATGTGCGCAGCAGTCATAGAGCCATCCGGGGGGCTCGCGCAAGCCCCACGCGTCGTCCGGCCAGGACCCCTTCATCGTCGCGAGCTTTCGTAGCGGTGCCAAACTGCCTTACGGTCCACTATGCCGACCTCTGGCAGGAGTCCTTCGACAAGGCCTTCAGCGACGACGCTTGGGCCAAGCAGGATCCTCGCCTCGATCCGCGCCACCACGCCAGGCTCAATGCCTCGTGGAGCCGCAACTCGGCCGTGCGCACCGACTACGCCCGCCGCCAGCTCCTGGTGGAGATCGACGTGCTCGTGGCCATGGCGCTCGGGATGCCCCTCGGCGAGCTCGTGACCATCTACCGAGTGCAGTTCCCCGTGATGCGCTTCTACGAGTCCGACACCTGGTACGACCAGAAAGGCCGCATCGTGTTCACGAACAGCAAGGGCCTTCCCGGGGTCGGCCTCCCGCGCAGGTCCAACGACGGCCCCTGCTGGGAGGACGTCAAGAGCATGCAGCGGGGCACCGTCGAGCAGGTGGTCGAAGACGACACGCTTCCCGGCGGCCCGCGCCAGAAGACCATCGTCTACCACGCCCCCTTCGACCGCTGCGACCGCGAGCGCGACTACGAGGTGGTCTGGGCCGAGATGCAGCGGCGCTACGGCAAGGTGACGGCGAAGAAGTGACCGCGGCGTCAGCGGTGCACTTCGAGCGCTGCGCGGCCGCGCCAGCGATCCACGATGTGCCCGGCGTCATCGAACGCCACGCACCACACCGGGTCGAGCGGGTCGAGCGCGGTTGCGCTGCGCCACAGGGTGTCGCCGTCGAGGAACGTGCCGCCCGATCGGAGCGCGCGGGTCCCCAGGTCGATCTCGCGAGGTGTCACGCGGCCCTCCGCATGTGCGGCCTGGAGCTTGCGCGACAAGGAGAGCGCGGTGAGCATGATCGGACTTTCGGCCTCGAGCAGCAAGTCGAGGCCGTCGTCGTCGTCCGTGCGCGGGAGGCCGGCGGAGTTGAAGGGCGTCAGGCACCACGCTCGCGGGCGACCGAAGGGGGCGACGAGATCTGGATGCAGGGCGTCGCGCGATCCGTGGTGCGGGATCTTGAGCCCCACGTGATACGTCAGCTCGGGGTGTTGTTCCATCACGCGGCGCCAGCCGGTCGGCACGTCCTGCCCGCCCTCCCTCACCGGCAGGTCGCCTCCGAGAACGACCGTGGTCGCGGCGAAGCGAACCTCGAGAACGGCGCTGAGCCAGTTGGCGCGCTCGACCATGTGCCGCGCGAGCAGGCCCTGCTCGGACCAGCTTTCGAGCACCGTGGGGTGCGGCGCCTGCACGTCCAGCGTGAGCCGGGTCGTTTCGAGATCGAGCAGGCGCGTCCCGTCGCAGAGCGGCAAGAGGTGCCCCGGCCGTGTCTCCGCCCAGGTCTGGATGGCCCGGAGCGCGGTCACCACGTTCGCCGAGCGCAGAGCTTGCGCGCCGTCGCGGCCCTGGCGCCGCAGCCTGTCGAAGCAATCGACCTCGTCCGCGATGCTCCGCTGCGGCTTCCCCGCTCCGGTGATGGCGACGCGCTCGGGACGGAGCGCCTCGATGAGCTCGGCCACGCCGTGGACGTGGTCCTGGTGGGGGTGGGTCCAGATCATGAGCAGGACGGGGTCGCTTGGCCCGAAGTCCGCGACGATGCGCTCGAGCGGATACCGATCGGGCCGGCCCCGCCGCTCGCAACGACACCCGTCGACCAGCACCCAGCCTCGCTCCGGCAGCGCCAGTGCGAGGCCCTCGCCCGCGCCCGGGCCAGCCACGAAGAGGTGCAGGTGGCGGCGGTCGAGAGGCGCAAGTGCCTCGATCGGCTTCACGTCGGGGAGCGCCACCGGTCGAAGTAGGCGAGCGGGAGATCGGCCGACGGCAATCGCTCCGCTTCGCCCTCCGCTGTCTTGCGCCAGGCGGCCCACTCGTCGTCGGTGCGGCAGACGCGGCGGCTGCCGCCACGGTAGATCCCGAGCTCGACGAAGGTGCCAACTGCCGGGTCGGGGAAGTCCATCTTCTGCCAGCTCTCCATGTCGACGAGGGTGGCGCTCGTTTCGTACGTCCCGTCGTCGAGACGCGCCGCGTACACGAGGCGCACGCCATCGTCGCCCAGGGCCACGATCTTCCCGGGGAACCAGCGCTCGCGTGGCGCGCCGTCGTGCTCGCGGGGCAGGGCAACCGGCTCTCGCCATCGCCGGTCCGTGGGCGCATGGGGCGGGTAGACCGCCTCGCCGATGGCGTCGGCCTCGACGGCGTCGAGGATCTGCTGCCGGAGGCCGCGGAGCCGCTGGGACGCCGCCACAACGTCCTCGGGCACGGCGCGTAGCACACCCAAGGCGTCAGCCGCGCTTCCGGCCTCGAGGAAGCCGCGCGCGACCCAGTAGTGGAAGTGATCCGCCAGCCAACCGTCGCGGCCAGTGCGGGCGCCGTCGGGATCGACGTTGTCGAGCGCCTCGCGCCACGCTTTTCGCGCCGCACGTAGCCTCCCCTGGCCTAGAAGGAAGGTCGCGAGCCGGCTGTTCCACCAGGGATTGGTGCAGTCGAGCCGGACTGCCTCGCGGAACGCTTGCTCGGCGCGCTCGCGCTTGCGCCCGGCGCGCTCCAGGTTGTAGGCGAGGTAGTGCTGGGAGTAGCCGTCGTCCGGAAATCGGTCGAGGCAGGCATCGTAGACCTTCGCAGCCTCGGCGAACGCCCGCTGCTCGATGCTCAGGTATCGGCCCCGGTCCCAGTAGAGCTCGCGGCACGGCAGATCGAGGTCCCCGGATGGCTCGCAGTGTGCGCGGTGGTGCATGCGCTCGAGCCAGGCGCGCGTCCCGTCTCGCTCTGTGTCGGCGATGACCGGCGCGCCGTCCAGCTTGGCGTGGTAGTCGGCAAGCGAGCGATGGGCGCGCTCGAGATCGTCTGCGGACAGGCGCAGCCCCTTCTTCCGCCGCAGGGGATCCCGGATCGGGGGGCTCACTCGCACGGCCCGCTCGCCGTAGCCCACGCAGTCGGTGACAAGCGGCACGTGCTCCGAAGGTACGCCGACCAGCGCGGCCACCTCGCTCCTGGAGATCTCGCGCCTCGCGAGAAGGAGGCGCGAGACGGCCTGGCTGCACGCGACGTTGCTCGCCAGGCGCTCCGCGAGATCGTCCGCCAGCATGCGCAGCGCCGGCGCGCGCGCCTCCCCCAGCCGCTGGGCGGCCACGTCGACGCGGCCCCCCAAGGCCACCACCGCAACGGCGAGCCGCACGGCGAGGGGCGACGGCTCTGCGACGTCGGCCGCCGCCGCGTGGAGCCTGTCGGCCGCATCCCGGTATGGTCCCCAGGACACGGTCCGGAGCAAGGCGAGGGCGTTCCTGGGCGCCGGCAGAGGGATCGGATCCAGTGAGTCGCCGCCCACGAGCTCTGGCATCGCCGTGCGGCTAGTGAGCCACACGATCCTGAGATGCTCGGCGCGCGCCAGGCCACAGAGCAACGCCCGTCCCCGCGCGGCGCTGGCGAAAGCCAGGTCGTCATCCGCGCCGGCAGGGCTCGCTTCCCACGAATCGGGCACCTTCACCATGAGCGTGAAGCGAGTGCCCGACGCGCAGCGCCGCGCCTCCGTGTCTAGCGTGTGCGCGGCGTCTCCCAGCGAAGGCCAGTCGCGCAGGCAGGCCTGCCGCGAAGAGACGTCAGGAAGCCACGCTGCCGCGCTGAAGAACCCGCCGATCGGCGCATCGGGCTCCTCCAGATCGGCGAGATCCACGATCCAGGCGCGGGGGGCGAGCTCCTCGACAAGGCGCGCGGCCAGCGTGGACCGGCCGGAGCCAACGTCCCCCACAACCCAGGCGCGGCCGAGCGGCTCCGCCAGGCGGTCGAGCACCTGCCGCAGCGCATGCTCCACCCCGAGCTCGATCCCGGTTGCGCCCATGTCCGCAGCAGTCATAGAGCGATCCGGGGGCCTCGTGCAAGTCCAGGCACATCGTTTCGCAGTACGCGTTCACGCCTTCTCCCAGTCGGCTCGTCAGGCGGCCGCGAGCGCGAGCGCGCCCACAGGCCCGGGCCGCAGCGTACTCCTGTACGTGAGGACCCGGGCCGAGGACGTAAGCCGCGATCGCGGCCGACTCGGCGAGCCGTCGTTGCCGGCGCGGAAATGCCGTGAACGGTTACGTTTCGCAAGGCGAGCCTCGCGGAGCTTGTACCCTCGGCCCGCGTAGCCCAACATCGGCGGCCATGTGGGCGGAGCGAGCTTGCCTGGTCCCGCGCGCGACGGACGGTGCCTGGCGTGGCGGACGGAGGCGACGTCCTTGATCCCCTCGGTCCTTGCCCACCAGGTCCGTCTGGGTGTGGAGGACTTCCTCCGCACCACGTTCCCGGTCTCGAGCCCCTTCTTCGCGGAGATGCTCGAGCGGCTGCTGCGAACGGACGGGAGCGTCTTTCGGGGGCCGTACCTGTCGATCCAGCTCCCGTTCCTGCAGGAAAAGAGGGACGGCGAGCACTTCCCCGACGTGCCGCTCGGGTTCGCGCCCTACCTGCACCAGGAGCTGGCGTTCGCGCGGCTCCGCGGCCCGAGCCCCCGGTCCACCATCGTCGCGACCGGCACCGGCTCGGGCAAGACGGAGTGCTTCCTGTGGCCCATCCTCGACCCCTGCTACCGGCACCGGAACGAGCCGGGCGTCAAGGCCATCATCGTCTACCCGATGAACGCGCTCGCCAGCGACCAGGCCGGCCGCCTGGCGCGGGTCATCTGGCAGAGCCCGAAGCTCCGGGGCAAGGTCACCGCGGGCCTGTTCGTCGGCCAGAGCGACGCGACGTCGACGCACGTCTTGACCGAGACGGGCATCATCACGAGCCGGCAGACGCAGCGGCTGAGCCCGCCGCACATCCTGCTCACGAACTACAAGATGCTCGACTACCTGCTGGTGCGGCCCAGGGACTTCCCCCTGTGGGCGCAAAACGGCCCGGAGACCCTGCGCTACCTCGTGGTGGACGAGCTGCACACCTTCGACGGCGCGCAGGGCACGGATCTCGCCTGCCTCGTGCGCCGGCTCAAGGCCCGGCTCCGCGCGCCCAAGGAGCAGCTTTGCTGCGTCGGGACCTCGGCCACGCTCGGCGAGGGCTCCGAGCCGGGCAAGCTGCTCGCCTACGCCTCGCAGATCTTTGGCGAGCCCTTCGACGTGGGCTCCGTGGTCACCGAGCAGCGACAGAGCGCCGGGAAGTTCCTGGAGAGCGCGCTCATCGCCAGGCTCGTGCTGCCCGCTCGAGACCGGGCCGAGAGGCTGGATCCCGCTAGCTACGAGCGGCACTCGGACTACGTGCGCGCGCAGCACGAGCTGTGGCTCGGCACGGCGCTTTCCGAGGCACAGTACGCCGAGCCAGGCTGGCGCCTGGCCCTGCCCGAGGCGCTGAAGGGGCACCTCTTCTTCCAGAACGTGCTCGAGGCGCTCGGGGGCCGGCCCACGAGCTACGCTGACCTGCTCC
Organism: Deltaproteobacteria bacterium; assembly: GCA_016209145.1. Classification (GTDB taxonomy): domain Bacteria; phylum Myxococcota_A; class Polyangia; order Polyangiales; family Polyangiaceae; genus JACQWT01. The sequence continues at coordinate 7,977 of JACQWT010000078.1, forward strand.
GCCGGCTCGAGAAGGTCACGCCCGAGCTACGGTCGGCCGACCGCCAGTACGGGGAGAAGCTGCTCGACAGCCTGCTCGCGCTCGTGTCCGAGGCGCGCGTGCCCGCCGTCCGGGCCGCCGGAGCCGAGAGACTGGAGCCGTTCCTCCACGTGCGCGTGCAGCTCTGGCTGCGCGAGCTGCGGCGCATGGTGGCCGAGGTGGCGGCGAAGCCCACGTTGCGCTTCGCCGACGACCTCACCGACGAGCAGCTCGACGCGCACCTGCCCGTGGTCCACTGCCGGGAGTGCGGCGCCATGGGCTGGGCCGGCACCAAGCGCCAGGGCGAGGGCAAGATCCGCGGCGACCTGCAGGCCTTCTACGTGGCCTTCTTCACCCACAGCCCCAACGTGATCTTCCTCTTCCCGGAGCCCGACGGGCAGCGCACCGACAGCCTGGAGGCACTGCCGCGCAAGCTCTGCCTCGACTGCCGGCGGCTTGCCGCCAGCCCCGAGGCCAAGGTCTGCCCGTCGTGCGGTCACCCCGACCTCGTGCTCGTGCAGATCCCCGACTCGCGCGAGAAGCGCAACGGACGCTTCGTCGGCCTGCACGATTGCCCCTACTGCCGCGGGTCCAACTGCCTCACCATCCTGGGCTCGCGGGCGGCGAGCCTCACGAGCGTGCTCGTGGCGCAGCTCTTCTCGTCGCCGTTCAACGACGACAAGAAGCTCTTGACGTTCTCCGACTCGGTGCAGGACGCCGCGCACCGCGCGGGCTTCTTCGCGGCCCGCACCTTCCGGTTCACCCTGCGCGCGGCCTTGCAGCAGCTCCTGATGACCGAGGGCGAAGGCCAGCGCCTGTCCGACCTGCCGGAACGGTTCTGCGCCTACTGGCGGGCCCGCCTGGGGAGCGATCTGGCCTTCGTCTCCACCTTCCTCGCGCCGGACATGGCCTGGATGGAGGAGCACGACCGCATGCGCAAGCTCGGCAAGGTGGACGCCGGCGGCGCATTCCTGCACGACATCCAGAGCCGGCTCGGCTGGGAGATCCACGCGGAGTGCGGCTACAACTCCCGTATCGGCCGCACGCTCGAGAAGACGAGCTGCTCGGTGGCGCACGTCGATCCGGGGCTGCTCGACCAGGCCGTGGCGCGGCTGCTCGAGCCGCTGCGCAACGAGATCGGACCCCTGCGCGAGCTAGACGGGCACGCGCTGAGAACCCTGCTCCTCGGTCTCGTCACCCACCTGCGGACCGAGGGTGCCGTCCTTCACCCCGTGCTCGATGGGTACGTGCAGCAGGAGGGCAACATCTTCGTCCTGAACCACGTGCACTGGATGCCGAACACGGGCGAGTATGCCCGGGCGCCGGTCTTCCTCGCCACGCGCAGGGACCGCCGCCTGGAGCCCGTGCTCGGCCCGTCGGGCACGACGCCCACCTGGTGCGCGCGCTGGGCAGACAAGAGCCTCGACCGCCCGGGGCTCGCCCTCGCCGGCGAGACGCAGCGGATCTACGCCCTGGTGCTCCGCACGCTGACCGATCTCGGCGTGCTGGAGCACCGGCAATCTCACAAGGGCAACAGCATCTGGGGGCTCTCGCCCCTGGTGGCAGGACGCCCCGTGCCTGCGCTTCCACTGCCCCGGCCGCTACGCCGCCGTGCCGGCGCCTGGCCGGGACTACTACGGCAGGCTCTACGCCCACGGCGACGTCGAGCGCGTGTTCACGGCCGAGCACAGCGGCCTGCTGGCGCGCGAGGAGCGCGAGGCGATCGAGGCCGAGTTCAAGACGCGGAGCACGGAGCGCCGGCCGTGGTATCCGAACCTGCTCTCGTGCACGCCCACGCTCGAGCTCGGGGTCGACATCGGCGATCTGTCGTCGCTCATCCTGTGCTCCGTGCCGCCAGCCCAGGCGAGCTACGTGCAGCGCGTCGGCCGCGCCGGCCGGCGCGACGGCAACTCGCTCGCCCTTAGCGTGGCCAACGCCCGGCCCCACGATCTCTACTTCTTCGCGGATCCCGAGCAGATGATCGCCGGCCGCATCGAGGCGCCGGGCGTGTTCCTGGAGGCCTCGGCCGTGCTCGAGCGGCAGCTCACCGCCTACTGCTTCGACCGCTGGGTCGAGACCGGCGTGGACGAGCGGGCCGTCCCCGCGCGCGTGGGCGCCGTGCTCCGGCAGCTCGAGCCCGAGGACCCGAGCCGCTTCCCGCACAGCTTGCTGCAGCACGTGGAGGCGCATCGCACCGAGCTGCTGGAGCGGTTCGTCGCCGACTTCGGCCTCGACGGAGCCTCTGCCGCGGCCGCGGGCTGCCGGCGGTTCATGGAAGGCGACGCCAAGGCCGAGGGCTCGCTGCCCTTCCGCATCCTTAGCCGCCTGCACGAGCTGAACAAGCAGCGCAAGACGCTCGCGGGCAACATCAAGCTCCTCGGCGAGCGGATCCGGCGGAGGCGAGACCAAGTCGCCCGCGACCGGAGCCTTGAGGCCGAGCTCGAGGAGCTGGAGCAGGAGCGCGCAGCCCTGCAGCGGCTCGTGGCGTCCATCATGGACCGCGACACCTTCAACTTCTTCACCGACGAGGGCCTGCTGCCGAACTACGCCTTCCCCGAGGCCGGCGTCGTCCTGCGCTCGGTCATCTACCGGCGGCGCACCAACCAGCCGAGCGGCAAGCGCCAGTACGACACCTGGGCGTACGAGTACCAGCGGGCGGCGAGCTCGGCCATCGCCGAGCTGGCTCCGGCCAACCACTTCTTCGCCGGCAAGCGGAAGGTCGAGATCGACCAGGTGGACATGGCGCTGTCCGACATCGAGACCTGGCGGCTGTGCCCGAGTTGCTCGCACGCCGAGCGGCTCGGCGAGCAGGAGGAGCAGGCCACGTGCCCTCGCTGTGGCGAGACGAGCTGGGCCGACTCCGGGCAGAAGTGTCAGATGCTCCGGATGCGCCAGGTGTTTGCCACCTCCTCCGACCGCCGGAGCTTCATCGGCGACGACGCAGACGATCGAGAGCCCAAGTTCTACGACCGGCAGATGCTGGTCGAGGTCGATCCCGCGAACATCAGCAAGGCCTACCGGCTCGACTGCGAGGACCTGCCCTTCGGCTTCGAGCTCCTGAGCCGCGCCACGTTCCGCGAGGTGAACTTCGGCGAGAAGGGCGACCAGGGGTCGCTCATGGGCGTGGCAGGCGTGAGCCAGCCCCGACGCGGGTTCGAGATCTGCCGCCACTGCGGCAAGGTGCAGGAGCCGAACAAGCCGGCCCGCCACGCGCACACCTGTACGGCGCGAGCCCCGGGCGCCGACCAGAACTTCACGCGCTGCGTCTACCTGTACCGGGAGCTCTGCTCCGAGGCGATCCGGATCCTGCTGCCCGTCGCCGCGTTCGCCGAGTCGGATCGCAAGCTGCACTCCTTCGTGGCCGCGCTGCACCTCGGGCTCAAGCAGCGTTTCGGTGGCAGCATCGACCACCTCCAGACGGCCGTGCAGGACGAGCCGGATCCCGGGACCGGCCATCGCAAGCGCTACCTGGTGCTCTGCGACACGGTGCCCGGCGGCACGGGCTACCTGAAGCAGCTCATGCTCTCGGGCGGCGAGCCGATCGAGGTGTTCGATCGCGCGCTCGGCGTGCTGACCCGGTGCTCCTGCAACCAGGATCCGGCGCGCGATGGCTGCTACCGCTGCCTCTATGCCTACCGCCACAGCTACGACATGAAGGAGACCTCGCGCAACGCTGCGGTGGAGCTGTTCTCGGCGGTGGTCGAGCGGCGCGCCAAGCTGGTCGAGGCGCCGGATCTGCGTGGGATCTCGGTCAACGCCCTGTTCGACAGCGTGCTCGAGGCCAAGTTCGTCGAGGCCTTGGGTCGCTGCGGCCGCGAGGACCGGCCGGTGGTGATGCGCCGCGAGATCGTCTCGGGCAAGCCTGGCTACTTCTTCAAGATCGGCGAGCGGTCCTACTACATCGAGCCGCAGGTCGAGCTCGGGCCGGGAGACGGCGTGGCCGCTGCGAGCCGTGCCGACTTCGTCATCCGCCCCGCCACCACCCGCGCCGGCGCCCTGCCCATCGCGGTGTTCACCGACGGCTTGGCCCACCACAAGGACCGCGTCGGCAAGGACACGGCGCAGCGGCTGGCGATCGTGCGCTCGCGCAAGCTGCTCGTCTGGTCGCTCACCTGGAAGGACGTGGACCGCGAGCTCCGCAGCCAAGCTGACCACTTCGCCAACTACCTCGACCCGGCCGACAAGCCGAGCCCCGCGGTCTTCGCGCAGCTCGCCCATGGCTTCGGCGCCGAGGGCCTGCGCGACGCGAACGGCGAGAGCAGCTTCGCCTGGCTCGTCCGCCTGCTCGCCCATCCCGAGCCCGAGAGCTGCCTGCGGGCCTGGAGAGCCTACGCGTTCGTGCACGCGCTCATGCTCACCGACATCCAGGCATTTGCGGCCGCCGCAGCCGCGGAAAGCTGGCGGAAGCGTCTCGACGAAGCCTTCGGTGGTGACCTCGGCGCCGAGCTCACCGCGGCCGAGCCGTCGCTGCTCGGCCTCTACGAGCGGGAGGGCCCGAAGAAGGCACGGCTCGTCCGCGCCTTCGCGTCCGTGGAGCAGGCGGCCGTCCAGGAGCAGACCTTCGACGCCATGCGCATCGGCGTCTACCTGCACGACACGCCGGAGGCCAGGGAGCGAGCGGACTTCGAGGCCATCTGGACCGGATTCCTGCGCCTCGGCAACCTCTTCCAGTTCCTGCCGCGCTTCGTTTTCGTGACCGCGAGCGGGCTCGAGGCCGACGCGTACGGCTTGCTGCCCCCGGCCCCGCCCTTGCTTGCCCCGCCCGGCCCGGAGCCCGACCCGTGGGACGACATCCGCGACACCACCGACCCACGCCTGCATCCGCTGCTCGCGAGGCTGGCCGAGCGGCGCTGGCCGCTGCCGGCCGACCCGCCGCTCGAGCTGGTGGACGAGAGCGGCGAGACCATCGCCGAGGCGGAGCTCGGCTGGCCCGAGCTGCGCCTCGCCGTGCTCGATGGCCCCCAGCTCGTGCGCGCGAGCCGGTTCGAGGCGCGGGGCTGGAGGGTCTTCGCCGCGGACGACGTCGTGGACAGGCCCGAGCTGCTGCTCGAGGCGCATCAGCCTGGAGACAAGCCATGACCAACACTGCGAAGAAGCTCACCGTTGCGGTCGGCTCCGACTTCCTCTCGGGGTTTGCCCGGATCCCCCGGAACCAGCAGGCGAAGGTGCTGACCTTCATCAACAAGTTCCGGGCCGACCCGACGCTCCCGGGCATCCACTACGAGAAGCTGAAGCACGCGCGGGATCCGAACCTGTGCTCGGTGCGTATCGACCAGGCATACCGGGGCATCGTGCTCAGGCCCGAGGGCGAGAGCGTCTACGTGCTCCTGTGGGTCGACAACCACGACAAGGCCTACGACTGGGCCCGGAACAAGGTGTGCAGCGTGCACCCGGAGACGGGCAGCCTGCAGGTCATACCCGTCGAGGAGGGAGCGCCGCAGATCGCACCCGCCCCGGCGCCGCAGCCCGGCCTGTTCGACGGCTTCGACGACTCGGCCGTCACCAGCCTCGGCGTGCCCGCGCTGCTGCTGCCGGTGGTGCGCAGCATGAAGGCCGAGGCCGACCTGGATCGCCTGGCGTCGGACCTCCCGCAGGAGGCCGCCGAAGCGCTCTACATGCTGGCCGCGGGCTACACCCTCGACGAGGTCCGCCAGGAGATGGACCTGCCCGCCGCCGCGACGCGGGTCGATCCGCAGGACTTCGCCACCGCCCTCGGGCGGCCCGACTCCAAGCGGCGCTTCTTCGTCGTGGAGGATGAGCAGGAGCTGGCCGAGATGCTCAACGCGCCGCTCGAGAAGTGGCGCGTGTTCCTCCACCCCTCGCAGCGCAAGCTCGTGGAGAACGACTGGAACGGGCCGGTGCGGGTGCTCGGCGGCGCCGGCACCGGCAAGACGGTCGTCGCCATGCACCGGGCAAAGTGGCTCGCCACCAGGAAGTACGCCGGGCCCGACGACCGCATCCTGTTCACGACCTTCACCCGGAACCTGGCCGCCGACATCCGGGACAACCTGGCCAAGATCTGCCCCGACGACGCGATGAAGCGCATCGAGGTCGTCAACCTCGATCGATGGGTGGACAAGTTTCTCCGGGCCAACGGCTACGGCCACAGGATCGTCTACGACAACGACGTCGGGGAGCACTGGAAGCAGGCGCTGCTCGTGGCGCCGCCGGACCTAGGGCTCGGCCAGTCCTTCTACCGCGAGGAGTGGGAGCTGGTGATCCAGCCGCAGTCGGCGGAGACGCTGGAGGACTACCAGCGGGCCAGCCGCGTCGGCCGCGGCACGAGGCTCAGCCGCAAGCAGCGCAAGCAGATCTGGCCGGTGTTCGAGGAGTACCGGGCGGCCTTGAACGGGGCGGGGCTGCGCGAGGCCCCGGACGCCATGCGCGACGCGAGCCGACTACTCGGGGCGCGCGACGCCGCGCCGCGGTACAAGGCCGTGGTGGTGGACGAGGCCCAGGACATGGGTCCGCAGGCCTTCGCGCTCGTGCGCGCGCTCCTGCCCCGCGGCGAGGACCATCCCTGCCTCTTCATCGTCGGCGACGCCCACCAGCGGATCTACCGGCACAAGGTGGTGCTCAGCCGCTGCGGCATCGACATCCGCGGTCGTGGCAAGAAGCTCAGGATCAACTACCGCACCACGGAGGAGACCCGCCGCTGGGCCGTACGCCTGCTCGATGGCATGTCGGTCGACGATCTCGACGACGGAGCCGACGACCAGAAGGGCTACCGCTCGTTGCTGCACGGAGTCGAGCCCCAACTCGGGCACTTCGCGTCATTCGACCAGGAGGTGGCGGCGATCCACGAGCACCTCGGTCGCGTCCAGGCCGACGGCGCCGAGCTCGCCTCGTGCTGCCTCGTGACAAGGACTCACGACCTGCTCGACCAGTACGCGGCCAAGCTCGGCACGAAGGGCATCAAGACCTACCGCGTGCGCCGCTCCGAGCCCGAGGACCGGCGCGCCCCTGGCCTCCGGCTCGCCACCATGCACCGCGTCAAGGGCCTGGAGTTCGACCACGTGATCATCGCGAGCGTGCGCGACGCCGTCGTGCCCCTCGACGTGGCCGATCTCGAGTCGGAGGACCCCGTGGTCAGACGCGAGGCCGAGAGCCACGAGCGCGCGCTGTTGCACGTGGCGGCTACCCGAGCGAAGAAGGAGGTCCTGGTGACGGGCTTCGGCAAGCCGAGCCGCTTCCTGGTCTCCGCAGCACCAGCGGCGGGCCGGGCCGGGGCAAGGGAGGCGGCGGAGCCGACGTGAGCATCGCGGGCCGCCACGGCAAGCTGTCCGATCCTGCCTCGCACGACGAAGAGCGGTGGCAGCGCATCGAAGATCTGCTCACGGCGGACGTGTTGGCGACCGGGTTCTCGGGTAGAATTTCGGTCCATGACCACGCTGGGACCGGGCTCGCGCGTGCAGGTGATGTGGCAGGACGGGCGCATCTATGGCGCGACGGTGCTGCGCTTCGACGGCCAGGGCTACGCCATTCGCTGGGACGACGGGCTGGGCGAGGAGATCCGTCAGGCCCACCATCTCAAGACGATGCGCTGATCGCCACCGGGCGCCCGGCCATCGCCGCTGGTCGCCAGCCGTTGGGCCAGGAGCATCTGGCTGCCGCGTGCGCGCCATGGGCCGCGGTGCTATCAGCGCAGGGGTGAAGGATCCCTACGACGTGCTCGGCATCGAGCGCTCGGCCAGCGCGGCCGAGGTGAAGAGCGCCTTCCGCAAGCTCGCGGCCAAGCACCATCCCGACAAGAACCCGGGGGATCCGGGCGCGACGCAGCGCTTCAAGGAGCTGAACGCCGCCTTCCAGATCTTGAAGGACCCGAAGAAGCGCGCCCTGTACGACCGCTTCGGTCAGGCCGGCGTGCGCGAGGGCGGCGGCGCCGGGCCTTTCGGGTCGGGGGCATGCCGATCGATCTGAGCGAGCTCGGCATCGACGGCATCTTCGGCGACCTGCTGGAAGTACTCGGCATCCGGAGCGGGCAGCGCGGGCACGTGCAGCGCCAGATCGAGGTGAGCTTCGAGGAAGCGGCCTTCGGCTGCACCAAGACGATCACCTACGAGCGCGTGGCCGAGTGCGACGCCTGCGGCGGAAGCGGCGCCGCGCCCGGCTCGCGCCCGCGCCGCTGCGCCGAGTGCGACGGCCGGGGGCGCGTGCGCTCCGAGCAGGGGTTCCTGCCCTTCGCCGTGGACCGCTCCTGCCCGCGCTGTCACGGCACCGGCCGGCTCGTGGACGTACCCTGCCAGAGCTGCGGCGGCGTGGGACTGCGCTCCGGGCCGCACCGCGTCGAGGTCGAGATCCCGGGCGGCATCGAGAGCGGAACCAGCAGGCGCGTTGACGGCGCCGGCAACGTCGTGCGCCTGCCCGGCCGCGGGCGGCGCGCCGGCGACCTCGAGGTGGTGGTGGAGGTCAAGCCCCACCCCTTCTTCCGGCGCTCGGGCGACCACGTGCTGTGCTCGCTGCCCATCAGCTTCGCCCAGGCGGTGCTGGGGGCGGAAGTCGAGATCCCGACGCTCGACGGCAAGGGCTTCTTGCGGGTGCCGGCGGGCACGCAGCCGGGAACGGTGCTGCGCGTGCGCGGCAAGGGCCTGCCCCGCCGGTTGCGTGGCGGCCGCGGCGACCAGCTCGTGGAGATCCAGTTGGAGGTGCCCACCGAGCTCAACGAGCGCCAGCGCCAGCTCGTCGCCGAGCTCGCCGAGGAGCTCGGCCAGGCGGTGCAGCCGCAGCAGCGCACGTTCATGGACAAGCTGCGGGATCTGTTCGAGTAGCCGGCCCTACCGGGGGCCATGCTTACTTGGCCCCCGCGCGGCCGATGTGGGACCGATCGAGCATGGTGGTCCGCCCCCTCGGCGCAGCGCTGTGTGCCGTAGCGGCGCTGCTCGCGGCGGCGCGCCCGGCACAGGCGTGGATCGAGACGCACGTCGTGGGCGACGAGGCGCGTGTAGAGATCGAGCGCTCGGGCAAGGCCCTCGTGGAGCATCGGATCCGCATCACCACCAAGGGCAGCGAGAAGCTGCGCTCCTTCGACCTCGTGGGCGTGGACGCCGACGCCGCGCCCGCCGAGGGCAGCTACGTCGTGCCCGAGCGCGAAGCGCTCGCGATCTCGCTCGAGTCGGCCGTGCCTCTGCGCACGGCCCTCGATCTGCCCAAGCCGCGGGCCGCGGACGGCTCCGGCGCGCGGGACGCGCCGCCGCCGCGGCTGCGACTGGAGCTCGACGCCGATCGCGGTCTGGAGCGCGGCGGCTACGTGCTGGTCGTGCGCTACCGCACCGATCTGCTTGCGCGCGGCGGTATCGCGCGCGACGGCGCCATGGCAGAAGTGAGCTGGACGGGCCCGATCTTCGAGGACGGCTTCGACGGCGCGCGCACGACCTTCGCTCTGCCGGCCTCGCCTACGCCGCCACGGGCGATCGAGCTGCCCGAGATGGGAACGCCGGGCGACGAGGCGAGCGCCGCCCCGGCCTTCCTGTCGCAGGTCCATCGCGGCGAGGAGCAGGACGAGATCGAGCTCGTGCGTGCCTTCGCTCCCAAGCGGGAGGCGATAGCCTGGACGGTGCGCGTCGATCCGCGAGCGTTCGCCGATTTGCCTCGGCCCGAGCTGCGCCAAGGGGCCGCGCCCGCGCCGGCCGGGCTGGGCCTTCCGGCCGACCCCAGGGCGCGCCGGTGGTGGCTCGGCGGCGCGGGCGGCCTGTTCGCGCTCTACGCGCTCTGCGTGCTCCTGAAAGGGCGCGAGGTGGCGCGCCGCGCGCGCGCGGCCCGCGCCGAGGTGCCGCCGTTCGTGCCGCTGCCGCTCGTGCTGCGCGCCGCCCTCGCCGCCGCGGCGCTGGTTGGCGGCCTCGGCTTGCAGCTTCGCACGGATCGGGCCTTGCTCGGCTCCGCCCTGGTGGTCGGCGCCGCGGCGCTCGCCGCCCACGGCGCGGCCCGCCACGCTGCCGCGGCCCGCCCCGGCGGCGCGAGCGCCGCGCTGCGCGGTCCCGGCCGCTGGCTCAGCGTGACTGAGGCCGAGACCTTGCGGGGCATTCCTCGGCCCGCCGGCGCCTGGCTCGACGTCTCGACGCGGGCGGGCAAGGCGCTCTGCCTGGTCGCCCTCGCGCTCCTTGCGGCCGGGGTCGCGTGGCTGTGCCGCTCCGAGCCGGAGCGTGCGTTGCTGCTGGGGCTCGACTCGGCCGCCCTGCTGGCGGTCTTCGGGACCGGACGGACGAACGGCTTGCCCGCGGATCTGGCCGTCGAGCCCGGGCGCCTGCTCGCCAAGGTCGCCGCGCGCATCCGCAAGATGGCGCCCGCGGCCGGCCTGCGGCTCGTGCCGCGCATCCGGCTGCCGGACGGCGAGACGGACCCCGACGAGCTACGCCTGCTCGTGGTGCCGCGGCTGCCGCGGCGCGGCTTCAGCGCCATCGAGGTAGGCGTGACGTACGCCCTTGGCCTGGGGGCGCGCGTGGCCATGCCGGAGATCTTGCTGCGCGCGGTGGCCGGCTCGGAGTGCGACCGGGCGGCGGCGGCGCTGTCGCGATACGCGCGCATCAGCCCGGGGCGCAAACCGGAGGAGCGGGTCCTCGCCTTCTCCCCCCGGCTGCCCACCGCCAAGATGACCGCCCAGATTGCCGTGGCCCTGGCCGCCGCCGTCACCGACCACGCCGCGGCGGGCGCGGCGCCTCGGACGGCGGACAAGCCCGCCGCGACCGGGCCGGCCAAGGCGGCTTGACGGGGGAGCGTCGGAACGCATGGCCCGGGAGCCCGGCCCGCTAGCGCCCGTGGGCGCGGCCGTCCGAACGGACACCTCCCTACTTGCGGCGCGGCCGCTCTTGCTCCTCCCAGGGGTCCACTACGTCGATCTCCAGCTCCCGGAAATGCCGGCTGTTTCTTGTGGCCAAGACCCCCCTTCGGGCGGTGGCGATCCCGGCGATCTGGGCATCCCGGATGTCCACGGGCCGTCCCTGGCGCCGCGCCGTGGCCACGATGACGGCAGCGGCTAGCGCGGCCGCCTCGTCGAACGAAAGCACGCGGCCCTGGAAGTCCTCGGCGAGAGCGCGATCGAATGCCTGTTCGAGCCTCTTTCGCTGGCGACCGGCGGCCAGCAGCTCGATGCCAAGGCGGACCTCGAAAACCGTCACCGCGGTCGTCCACACGGACTCGGGCGGGCAGCGGTCCAGCCAGGCGATGACATGGGGGTCCGGCACAGCGAGCATCACGGCGGAAACGACGTTGGTGTCGAGGATGATCATTTGTCGAACGCGGCGGGGCGCGCCTCGCCTGCGTGCAGCTCGGGGATCTGACGATCTAGACCCAAGCCGGCAAAGCGCCTCGCCAGGCGCGAACCGAGCGCGGCGGGCGGCCGGTTTTCATCTCGCAGGGCGTTGCGAAGGATGTCACGAAGCTCCTCCTCCATGCTGCGTCCGTGACGTGCGGCGCGGCGCTGGAGGCGCGCTTTCACGTCCGGTTCGACGTTGCGGACGATGAATTGGGGCATGTGTTGATGATATCATGCTATCAGGCGACCCTGTCAAGGTCCCTGGGCCGGCGCCGGCCCAGGCCAGGCTTGACGGCCCCATCCAGCCGACCATACAGTCCCTTGCTCGCGGCGCCAGGGGCCAACCGCTAACGGCTATGGGAGAGGAACGCCACCGCCTGCAGCTCAGCTTCGAAAGCGTGGGCGAGTCGCCGCTGGTCGTGCGCTTCGCCATCAACGAGGCGCTGAGCACCCTGTTCGGCGTGAGCGTGCTCGCCGAGAGCGACAACCACGACTTCCCGCTCGCCGCGGTCATAGGCAAGGGCGCGGGGCTGCGCGTCACGAGCGGCAACCCGATCATGCCGACGCGCGTCTGGGCGGGCCTCGTCGACCACTGCGAGCAGGTGCACGCCGAGGTGAGCGAGGGCAGCGTGCGGCAGAGCACGTACTACTTCCACATCGTGCCGCAGCTCTGGAAGACTACCCAGCGGCGCAACTGCCGCATCTTCCAACGCCTGTCGCTGCCCGACATCGTCAAGGCGCTGCTCGGGGAATGGGAGCTCCCGGCCACCTGGAAGCTCACCAAGGGCGACGCGTTCTACAAGAAGCACGACTACGTCGTGCAGTACGCCGAGAGCGACTTCGCTTTCATCTGCCGGCTGCTCGAGTGGGCGGGGATCAGCTTCTACTTCGCTTTCGAGGGGACCAAGGAGCCGGATCTGGTGCTGACCGACGATCCGACCAAGGGCCCGGCGCGGCCGGGCGAGCCCATCCCGGCCTTCGACGAGCCGCCGCTGCACGTGCCGCCCGAGTTCCTGCGGCGCGTGCGCCTCGGCTACACCGTGCAGCCCGGCCGGGTCATGCTGCGCGACTACGAGTTCCGGCGGCAGTACGACACCAAGCTCTTCGCCGCGTCCAAGGAGAAGGCGCCGGATCCCGAACCGTTCTACGAGCAGTACCGCTACCGGCCGGGCGGCTTCCTCGTCGACAGCGGCAAGAGCGGCTCGCCGGCGACGCCCAAGGCCGACGACAAGGGGATCTTCCCGCGCCACGAGCAGGACGAAGGCGAGCGCCAGGCCGAGCTCGAGCTGCAGAGCCTGCGCAAGCACCGGCGGGTGGTGCGCTACGAGACGAACTGCCCCGATCTGGCGCCGGGCCTGCTGTTCGCGATGGGCCGGTACCCGCGCGGCGAGATGGAGGGGAGCAAGCGCTTCCTGTGCGCCAAGTTCTCGCTCGAGGGCACACCCGAAGGGGAATGGAGCATGGCGGGCGAGGCCGCCTTCACCGACTACCCCTGGGTGCCGGACCGCACCACGCCCCAGCCGCGGGTGCTCGGCATGCAAAGCGCCATGGTGGTCGGGCCCAAGGGCCAGGAGATCCACACCGACGAGCACGGCCGGGTGCGCGTGCAGTTCCACTGGGACCGCGAAGGCAAGTACGACGACAACAGCTCCTGTTGGGTGCGCGCCAGCCAGGACTGGGCCGGCGTGGGCTTCGGCAGCTTCCTTCTGCCCCGGATCGGCCACGAGGTGCTCGTCGCCTACTACGAGGGCGATCCCGATCAGCCGGTGGTGGTCGGCCGCGTGTACGGCGGCTTCAACCAGGTGCCCTACGAGCTGCCCGAGCACAAGACGCGCAGCACCTGGAAGAGCGACAGCACCCCCAAAGGCGACGGCCTGAACGAGATCATGTTCGAGGACAAGAAGGGCGAGGAGCTGTTCTACCTCCAGGCCGAGCAGGATCTCGACAAGCTGTGCAAGAAGTACGAGACCGAGCGCACCAAGAACGACCGCATCCAGATCGTCGGTCGCAACCGCCAGAGCGTGGTGGGCGAGCTCGAGGCGACGATGGCCGGGGAGCGCTACCTGGTGCGCATGATGAAGAAGCCCTCCGACAAGGATCTCAAGATCCAGGAGCAGAAGGAGCCGAGCATCCAGCCCGAGGACACCGCCGTCGACATGGTGAACGAGCGGATCGTCTTCACGACGGGCCAGGCCACCGTGGCCCTCGACAAGAAGCACATCCGCCTCGAAGCCGCCGGCAACATCACCCTGCACGCCAAGGGCGGCGACGTCATCATCGAGGGCACGAACACGCTCAGCAACACCAAGACCCCAGCCGCCGCGCCCAAGCCGGATCCCTTCGATCCCCTCAAGCCCGGCACCTACGAGAGCCACGCCGCCGACGAGGTCGTGGAGCTAGTGCCGGCCGAGAAGCAGCCGCTGCGCCAGAGGACCGACGATCTCGACGAGCTGTTCCAGGAGGCGGCCGTGGCCGACCAGAACCTGCACGCGGCCGTGACCGAGATTGCGGGCGAGAACAAGGGTGCGCCCATGTTTCCGCCCGGACTCAAGGGCCGGCCGCGCGCCGAGGAGAAGATCCGCACGGAGTACGGCGGGGACGCTTCCCAGCTCCTCGACGTCTCGCGCGCCTCGATTGTGTTCGAGAGCATGGACGACATCTACGCGGCCAAGGAGAAGATCGCGGGGAAGTACAAGATCGTGCGCGAGAAGGACCGTTTCAAGAAGCCGCTGCCGGGCGGCTACCGCGACATCCTGCTCAACGTCCAGATGCCGCCCGACGGGCACGTGTGCGAGGTGCAGCTTCACAGCAAGCAGATCCTGGAAGTCAAGAACGGCGAGGGGCACAAGATCTACGAGGAGACGCGCGGCCTCGAGGCCAAGGCCAAGGACGAGAACCGGCCGCTCACGGCAGCCGAGCGCCAGCGTGTGGACGAGCTGACGGCGCGCTCCGAACAGATCTACGGCGATGCCTTCAAGAAGTTCACCGGAGGCTAGAGGGGCATGGACCTACCCCGCTACTGCATCGTCGGCGCGCGTCCGGTCAAGCTGGTGGAGACCGCGGACGGCGGCATGGACTGCCTGGCCTATGACTGGGAGACGGGGGCCATGGTGCGCAACATGGACTACCTCACGCGGGCCTGTCTGCCCGACGAGGAGGTGGACATCGTGACGGCCGACGAGTTCGACGCCCAAGTGGCCCGGCTCAGGAGCGGGCGCGGACGGGGTTAGATGTCATGGGCGAGGCCAATATCCTGCTCAAGCTCAAGGGCGGCACCGAGCTCGGCGTGCGGCAGCTCACCAGCCACGAGCGCATGAGCCAGCCGTTCCGACTCGACATCGTCGCCGTGTCGAAGCTGCCGGCACAGGGCGCGACCGGGGACAAGGGACCATACGTCGAGTTGGGCAAGATCGTGGGCCAGAGCGCGGCGGTGCGCGTGACGCAGCAGAGCGGCAACGACCGCGTCTGGAGCGGGGTCGTGAGCCACGTCGAGCAGGTGCGCTGGGACGAAACCCCCGGCGCCGAGTCGACCTACTACCTGCGTGTCATGCCGAGCCTGCACCTGCTCTCGCAGCGCCGCGGCCAGCGCATCTTCCAGCACAAGAGGATCCCGGAGATCGTCAAGGCCTTGTTCGAGGAATGGAAGCTGGAGACCGAGTGGCGCATCGACGAGGCAAGCTACCCGGTCAAGGAGTACTGCGTACAGCACGACGAGACCGATCTCGACTTCACCAGCCGGCTGCTCGAAGAGGCCGGCATCGCGTACTTTTTTGGCGAGAAGGCCGAGGGCCAGGGCGAGGGCCACAGCGTGCTCATCCTGTCCGACCAGCCGCAGGCCCAGCCAGTGGCGCTCGAGATCCCCTACGTCGATGACCCGAACGAGGTGCACGTGCCCCTTTGGGCGAGCAACGTGAGGATCGCCCACGACGTGCGGCCCGGCCGCTACCAGCTCTCCGACTTCAACTTCCGCAAGCCGGCGCTGCCGCTGTTCGCGCCGGCGCCGCCGGCGCCGGGGACGGAGGGCAAGCGGGAGATCTACCGCTACGAGCCGGGCGGCTTCCTGGTCGAGACGGGCGGGCCCGGCCAGGGGCCCGGCGACGAGAAGGTGGCCGACGACAAGAGCACCACGATTCACGATCACGAGAAGGTGGGCAAGAGCCGCGCACAGCGCTTCCTCGAAGCCGAGCGGCACGACAAGCGCCACATCGACTACGAAACCTCCGCGCAGAACCTCGTGCCGGGCAAGGTGCTGCGCATCACCGACCACCCGCACGGCGAGCTCGAGGGCAAGAGCCTGCTTACCATCGCCACGGTGACGCACGTGGACGCCTCGGGCAAATGGACGGTTACCTGCGAGGGCGCGTTCGCCGACGTGCCCTACCGTCCGGCGCGGCGCACGCCCCAGCCGCGCGTGGCGGGCGTACAAAGCGCGATCGTGGTCGGGCCCAAGGGCGACGAGATCTACACCGACGAGTTCGGCCGCGTGCGCGTGCGCTTCCACTGGGACCGCGAGGGCGACTTCGACGACACGCGCACTTGCTGGCTGCGGTTGAGCCAGCCCTGGGCCGGCGCCCAGTACGGCACGCTGATGCTGCCGCGGGTGGGCCACGAGGTGATCGTCGACTTCCTGGACGGCGACCCCGACCAGCCGGTGGTGGTGGGCCGGCTCTACACCCAGCCCGCGCCGCCGCCCTACAAGCTGCCCGACCACGCAACGCGCAGCACCTGGCAGAGCAACACCACGCCCGACCAGCCCAAGACCAAGAACTTCAACGAGATCATGTTCGAGGATCTCAAGGGCGAGGAATTGGTGCTCATCCAGGCGCAGCGCAACATGCTGAGCCTGACCAAGCACAACGAGACCGAGCGCACGGGCTTCGACCGCAGCCATGTCGTCGGCCGCGACTTCGTGCACATCGTGGGCAAGGTCGATGCGCGGCACGTGGGCGAGCAGCACTTGGTCCAGGTGGTCAAGACCGACGAGAAGAAGCTCAAGATCCTGGAGAAGGAGGAGCCCGCTTACGACAAGACGGACACCTTCATCGAGGTCAAGAGCGCCAAGATCTCGCTCACTACCGGCAAGGCGAGCATCGTGCTCGACGGGGCGGACATCACGGTGCAGGCCGACAAGGGCCTGAGGATGTCGGCCGACCAGGACTTCGTCATCCAGGGCGGCCCCATGGTCTTCATCAACGCCGCGGGGGCCGCCAACGTCGATCCGGATGCGTTCCGCAAGATCCGCGACGAGATCCCGGAGCCCGAGGGCCGGATCCTCCATGCCATCGTGCAGCTCTTCGCCGCCGGCCGCGATCCCGCCAAGCGCGCCGACGGCGCCGAGTTGGCGGTCAAGGCGCTCCTCGAGGACGCGGTCAAGTGGGGCGAGCACCAGGCCACCCACGTCAAGCCCCGCCATTTGCCCAAGCCGGAGAAGGCCGCCCAGGAAGCAAAAGACTACGACCAGCGCCAGAAGGACATCGCCGCGGCCTACGCGAAGGCCATGGCCGGGAAGATCCCCACGCCGAGCGACGTCGGACAGGATCGGCTGCGCGCGGCGCACGAGGGCGATCCGGTCACGGGCGAGCGCGTGCCCCTGACGTTCAAGACCCCGGAGCAGTACCACCGCTTCCAGCAGGAGCTGGGCGAGCTGCTCGCCTCCGAGGGCATCACCGACGCCACGGTGCAGCAGGTGGGCTCGGGCACGACCGGGTGGAAGGGCAATCCGAAGAAGCCCAAGCCGCCGGCGGTATTCGATCCCCTGGTGCACACCTTCAAGCCCACCTCCGACGCCGACTTCGCCATCTTCAGCCCGCAGATGCTGGCCCAGGCCAAGGCCAACGACTCGCCCGTCAACCCGAAGATCGTCCAGGGCGGCCGGTACACGATTCTCAAAAACCACGCCCAGAAGCACGCCGGCTTCTATCGCACCCCGATTGGCCACAAGCTCAAGCTCTTCGCGCACAAGTGGAACAAGGAGATCTACGGCAAGGCGCGGGGCGTGGACGGCTTCGACTTCAAGCTGAACCTGAGCACGAAGCCGTTCGGCCCCGCCAGCAAGGCGATCACGGCCGTCAAGCCCGCGTAGGAGCAGCGCCATGAGCGAGCCAGAAGAGGAGTTCGAGGAGGTCGGGGCCTGGGCCTTCAAGAGCGATCTGTCGCTCGCCCAGATGCTCGCGGCGCTCGGCGCCCAGGGCCGGTGGCAGTGGAGCGAGCGCGACAGCGACTACTGGGGCGACTACCTCAGCGCCTGGGCCTACGACGACTGCGCACGCGTGCGGATCTTCGAGGAGGATGACTTCTTCGTGGTCGACCTGCTCTTCGAGTCGAGTGCCGCCGACGCCGCAGAGAAGTGGCAGGCGTTCCAGGACGAAATCATGACGGGAGTGCTCCCGGCCCTGGGAGCACGCGACGTGGCAGAGACGGAGAGCTACGGGTAGCGGACCATGGCCGACCGGAACCTGGAGCTGAAGATTGGTGGGCAGGAGCTCTCGGTGCGGCGTTTCTCCGTCCATGAGGAGCTCTCGGAGCACTTCCGCCTGGCGATTCTGGTGCGCGTGGGGGACACCAGCCTCGACCTCGATAAGCCCCTGGGCAGCCCGGCCAGCTTCACCATCGCCCTGGACCGGCGCACCTGCCGCTGCCGGACATCGTCGAGAAGGTGCTAGGTCCGTACGACATCAAGCCCAAGCGCGAGCTCGGGGGCGAGTACAAGGACCAGGAGTACATCGTCCAGTACGGCGAGACGGACTACGACTTCTGCTGCCGCCTGCTCGAGCAGGCCGGGATCACGTACTACTACCGCTTCGGCGCCAAGCCCGAGATCGTGCTGAGCGACGCGCCGCAGGAGGGCCCGGAGCGGCCGGGCCCGCCCCTTCACTACGTCGACGAGCCTCATGCCGAGGCCCGCCAGGACTACGTCACGAAGGTGGCGCTCGCGCACCGCGTCCGGCCGGGCAAGGCGACGCTGCGCGACTACGACTTCCGCAAGAAGCCGGACTTCCCCTTGCAGGAGAGCGAGGACGGGGGCCGGCCGGAGGAGAAGGGCTACGAGCAGTACTTCTACGTGCCGGGCGCGATGCTCGTGGAGAAGGGCGGCACGGGCTCCGCCGTGGCCGACGACCGCGGCATTGCCCGGCACTTGCAGAGCGAAGGACGAGCCCGGGTGGAGCGCTGGCTGGGCAGCCTGCGGCGCGGCGCGCGCTCGGTCTCATTCGCCACCAACGCCCTCGATCTGGCGCCGGGCCTCCTGTTCCGCATGGCGCGGCACCCGCACGCGGAGCTCGGCGAGAGCGCCAAGCTGCTCGTGACCGAGCTCAACCTCGACGGCACCCCCGTGGGCGACTGGACCATGACCGGCCGGGCCTGCTTCGCCGCCGACGGCTACCAGCCGGCGCTGCGCTCCGAGAAGAGCCGCATCGCCGGCGTGCAGAGCGCGGTGGTGGTCGGACCCAAGGGCGAGGAGATCTACACCGACGAGTACGGGCGCGCGCGCGTGCAGTTCCACTGGGACCGCGAGGGCAAGGGCATCAGCCAGGGCGAGGCGAGCACCAAGTGGCTGCGGCCGAGCCAACCGTGGGCCGGACGGCGCTTTGGCGCGATCGCCGTCCCCAGAATCGGCCACGAGGTGCTGGTACGCTACTTCGAGGGCGATCCCGAGCAGCCCGCGGTCGTCGGCCGCGCCTACAACAAGCTGCGGCCCGTGCCGTACCCGCTGCCCAAGCACAAGGTCAAGGCCGTCTGGAAGAGCGACACCAGCCCGCACGCCGAGGGCTCGTACAACGAGATCCGCTTCGACGACCGGCACGAGCTGGAGCACATCTACACGCAGGCCCAGCGCGACCGCCAGGAGTTGGTGCGCCGCCACAAGTTCGAGCGCACGGGCATCAACCGAGTGACCGTCGTGGGCGAGAATCGTTCGGCCATCGTCGCGGCCGTCGACGCCACCATGGTCGGCAAAACGTACTCCCTGCAGATCACCAAGAAGCCCAAGGTCAAGGAGCTCAAGATCCTCGATCAGAAGATGCCCGAGCTCGAGCCCAAGGACACGAAGGTGGCGATGGCGGAGCGCAAGCTCATGGCCACGACCTCCAGCGCCACGGTGGAGATGGATGACGACGAGGTGATCTTCGCGGCCAAAGGGGAGATCTCGGTCAAGGCGGGCGGGATGGTGATCATCCAGGGCGGGCCCAAGGTGAAGATCAACTGCTAGCGAGCGGGCGAAGCGAGGCAGCGGGCAAGAGGAGGCGCGTCAGATGGCAGGCATGCCGGCGGCAAGAAGGCTCGATCTCACGGTGCACGTGCCCGTGATCATCATCACCGGCTCGCCCGACACGAAGATCTGCTACCTGCCGGCCGCGCGCCTGAACGACATCGCCACGCCCTGCCCGCTGCCGCCCTGCAAGCCGCCGCAGGGCAAGATCGTGTCGAGCTCGAAGACGGTCTTCATCAACGGGCTGGGCGCGGCGCGCATCGGCGACTACGTGCTCGACAGCGCCGCGGCCTCGCCGCCCGGCCCGGGCGGCTGCTCCCATCCCGCGGCGCAGGGCTACGAGGCGCGGCCGGCGGACCACTACGAGAAGATCATCGAGATAGAGCACGAGGCGAGCGACTGGGACGAGGTAGACGAGAAGGAGCGCAAGCCGTACGACGGCAAGCGCGACAAGGTCGAGACGCCCGTGGGCATCGTCCCGAGCGGCGCCGGGGCGGCCAAGCCGAAGAAGAAGGGCAAGGCCCAGCCCTATCCGGGCGGCGAGAGCAGCTCCAGCGCGTGGGGGGGCGGCGGTGGCGAAGCCGGCGCCAGCCTGCCGAGCGGGGGCGGCGCGAAGCTGGGCGAGAGCGCCTCCGGGGGGCTCGGCGCCGACGCCGTCGACCAGCCCGAGGCGGCGCGCAAGAAGCAGCCAAAGAAGCTCGATCTGAAGTTCCCCATCGATCTCAAGTTCGGCTCGCGCTCCGGGCGGGCGGGCTACGCGCCCGCGCCGAACAAGATCGCCCTGGGCTGCTTCACCGTGATCGTCGGCTGAGGGGACGGCGTGGCAGGGCACGAGGCAGAGCTCGCCCACCCGACGGGGCCGGATCCGGGCGCGGGTGCGCCGGAGCACTTCGTGCGCGTCGAGGAGCGCGCGTGTGCGGATCCGCGCTGGCACTTCGGCCTGCTGCTTCCCCGGGACTCGGTGCGCGCGGGCGGCGCCGCGAAGGGCCCGAGCGACGAGCGGCGCACCGTCTCGCTCGGCCTCTACCAGCGCCTGGCGCCGGCCGGCGACGTCGAGGTGATGGGGCGCCTGTTGCACAGCGAGATCGATCCGGCCGACTGGCTGGACAAGGCGCTGGCGGATCTAGGACGGGCGGTCGTCTCCCGCCGCCCGGTTCCCTTGCTCGGCGGAGTCGTGGGCGACGCGGTGGCGAGCTGGGAGCACGAGGGGGAGAGCTTCGCCGGCCGCTTCGTGGCCACCAAGTGGGGACCGCGCCTCTTCGTCGCCTGCTGCCGCACGCGCCGGGCGGACTACGCCGCTCTGGCCGACGACTTCTTCGCCTCTGCCGCAAGCCTTCGTCCGCTCGCGGCCTGTGCGGGGGCTTTCGCCGAGGACGTGAACTTCGTGGAGCAGGACCGCCCCTTCGCCTGGCGCGTGGCCGTGCCCGAGAGCTGGGAGATCGTGCGCCACCCGGCCATCGACGAGGGCGCGTGGTTCGAGGCGACGCACATCGCGCCGGGACCGCCCGGCGAGCAAGTCGGCGAGCGTGACGGCAAGCTCGCCCTGGCGGTGATGGCGCGCTCGTGCGCGCGCCGGCCGCGCGACGCGGCCGACGTGCTCCTGGCGGCGCTGCGTGAGAACGGCGTCGAGATCGCCCACGCCGACTTCGCGGACGAGCCCACCGGCCCGGCCGGCCCGGCGCACGAGCCCTTCGCGCAGTCGTGGTACCTGACGAGCCCGATCGTGCGCTACGAGGCGCACGGCGAGCTGCGCTGCCGGGTGATGATGCACGAGCAGGCATGGGTGGTCTGCGGCGTGCTCGGCCCCACGGCCGAGGACGACGCGGAGGCTTGGATGCGCAACAAGCGCGTGCTCGACGTGGCAAGGGCCACGCTGGAGCTCGCCCCTGCGCTTTGAAGCCAGGGCGAACGGCCGCGCCACGAGACGAGGAGCGAGATGGAAATCGAAGTGCTGGCGCCGGCTCTCGCCACCGAAGGCAAGATCTCCCAGGTCCGCCTTTCGCCGGACGGCCGGCGCCTGGCCTTCACCGTGGCCGGCGCGGCCGATGCCGGTCTGTACGTGGCCGACGTGGGCGCCGGGGAGGCGCTCAAGCTCGTGGGCTACCCGGGCTGGCAGAGCCCCGAGATCGGCTGGTCGCCCGACGGCGCCCTCGTCGCCTACCGCATCGCCGCCGCTACGCCCGGGTACGACGACCAGGTCGGCTGGGTCAGCGCGGCCGAGCGCGGGGAGATCAATCGCTGCGAAGGCCAGGCATTTGCCTGGGCGCCGCGCGCAAGGGTGCTCTTCGTGGCCGACTGCAAGGCGCTGGCGCTCGTGCGCCACGATCCCGACCAGGGCACGAGCCGGCCGCTCTCCGATTTCCACCACCACAACGATCAGGGCGCGCGCTTCGTGCCGCGCGTCGCCAGCTCGCCCGACGGCGCCCGGCTGGCGTATGTCGCGCGCAACGAGCTCGAGGACACGAGCCGAGTCTTCTGCGTCGAACGCCGCAACGGCGAGCTCAAGACCGAGCTCTTGACCTGGATCCCGGGCGCCGACGCGCACGTCTTCCCCTTCTGGTCGCCCAAGGGCGTCTCCCTCGGCCTGTACGTGGTGCACCAGGGGCTCGACAAGACCGGCATCGTGCTTGTCAAGGGGCTGCAAGGCGAGGGCGAGATCTTCTACGAGAGCGCGCAGATGGATGGCCTCGCCCCGCCGGCCTGGGCCCCGGACGGCCACGCCCTCGCGCTTGTGCGCCGCGGCGACGAGCTGTGCCGCCTCGATCTCGGCGACCGCTCGCTTCACCCCCTGTGCGCGCCGGGCGCGGTGCGCGGTGAGCCGCGCTTCGCCGCCGACGGCCGCCTGGTCGTGGAGGGCGGCGCGGCGGCGTATCTGCTGGCGTGGGCGGGGGGCTGAGCGCGCGCCAGCGCCGCCCCCCAGTTGAGGGCGCGGAACGGGACCGTGCACTGGCCATGCCTCCCTTGCACCACACCGCGCCGTACGCTAGCTTGGCAAGCGGCGCGTCTGGGGCGCGCCGGAGATCAGCGAGCATGCCGCGGGCGTACGTGCCATACGAGCAGAAGCACCAGTGGCCGAAGGGCCACGGCTCGCTCTGTCCGCAGATGCCCTTGGAGCAGGCACGCGCCTTGCTCGAGCAGGCGATCGCAGTGCCGGCTGTCGGGGCGAACAAGCTGTGGGCCGCGAGCGGGCGCTGGTGCTTCTGTGCCCACCCGTCGCCGCATGCCGGCACCGATGCCTGGCATGGCTTCCCGGTGATCGGAGGGGAGGTCGACGAGCGCGTGCTGCATGGGCTGTGTCGCGAGGGCCAGATCTCGCGGCGGGAGCTACGACGGCTTCGCATGCAGCGACAGCTACCGGAGGCGTGGCCATGAGCCACGAGTGGTACGCCAGGCAGTTCGGTGACCGCGAGCACTTCGCGGTGTCGTTCTCGTTCGGTCGCGATCCGCACTCGCTCGGCGACGCGCCGGTCGATGCTGGCTGGGGCGGTCTGTCGATGTGGGTGCGGGGCCGCTGCCTGACGCGCAACGTGTCGGGTGAAGGCGATGTGTGCGATGAGGTGCGCTGGGCCTTGACCGGCATCCTTCATTGGCTGACCGAGGTTGCCGTCCGCCTGATCAACGAGGAGCCCTTTCCGGCCGAGACCAGCAAGCAGCACGTGGCCGACGGTTGCGACTGGTTCAACGCCGCGGAGATCCCGCTGTTGAGCCTGAGCGAGGGCGAGGAGGACGCCTGGTTTCTACGGCGATCCGACTGGCGGCAGCATCACGCGCTGCGTCGCGCGGCGCTGGATGCCGCGCTTCCCAACGTCGTGATCCGTCGGCTGGGCGACTGCCTCGAGGTGTCCTGGGACAACCTGACCTGGGCAGCGCCCCGCCCGCATCTGTCGTTCGTGGAGCAGCGCGGAGTAGAGCTGGTCGACGCGGCGCAGGCGGCGTCGGATCTCCGAGCCGCGCTCTCCGATGCGACGACGGCCCTTGCGGATCGCTACCCCCTGCCCGAGCTCGCGGATCTGGCGGCGGCGGCCAGCGGCGCGCCCGCTGCCATAGACGACTGGCGCTGGCTCGTGCACCAGGAGACGGCTCGCGTGATCGACGAAGAGCTCGTAGATCTGCGTGACGATTTGCGTCGACTGGCCCAGGCATCCCGACGAGGCGCCTATGTCCCACACACTGCGGAGACGTTGGTCCTGCGGCAGGCGCGCGTCGTGTCCGCGGACGAGATCAGCGCGCTGGTCGATCTCGCGCGCTGTGCTGCTCCTGAGCCGATGGCGGATGCCATTTGTGGCCTGGTCAGACCATCTCGAGCGTCGAGCGTCGAGCCGTGGCGGGACGGATACGAGCAGGCCCGTCAGGTGCGCGACGCGCTCGAGTGGGGCGACGAGCCGATCGACGACTTGGGCGCGTGGCTGACCGCGAACCGCGTCAGCGTTGTCCGACGCGGGCTGTGCTCGAGCATCGATCTCGTGGCGACGCGAACCGACGACCTGCGCGGCTCGATGGCCCTGAACTCGGCGGCCAGCTCGGCGCTGCGCCGCGAGATCGCCCAGGCCGCCGCATTCGGTCACCTTCTTTTCGACTTCACCTCGACCGCCGTGGATGGGCCGTGGGAGCACTGGCCGAGCGCCGCTCGGGCGCGAGCCTTCGCCGCGATGCTGCTGCTGCCCGACGAGGGCGTGCGCTCCGTGCTCCCTCGCGGCAGGGCGATCGACGCCTCCGACCTCAGGCGGGTGATGGGCAGGTTCGGCACGGGGCCCTACGCCACTACGTATCACCTGCACAACCGGGGGTTCATCGGCAGCGACGAGAGGCGAGACGAGTTGCTCAGGCAGATGCTGGCCTAGGCCTCGCCCTGCCCGGGGGCGCGTCGGGGGGGGCGCGCGAGCGGCAAGCGCCGCCTGCTCGTGCGGCTCGGCACGGCGGGGGTGACGCGGACGGTCTCGCCCCAGGCTGCTCTCGC
>JACQWT010000078.1:32415-42009 GCA_016209145.1 Deltaproteobacteria bacterium
GGCTGCTCTCGCTTCCCGCCGCCGTTGGGCGCGTTGCCGGCCCGGCCGCCCCTCAGAACGAAACCCTGACTCAAAGCGCCGGCCATGGCCCACCGAGAAGCAACGAGGCCAGGTCTTCGGCGTTGCGGCCGGTCCGCAGAAACTCGTCGAGGTCGCGAGTCCAGCCGACCTGGAAACAGCGCGGATGAGGCTCTGCCGGGCGCGCCGCCGGCGTTGCGGTGGCAGCGCTGGCAGGAGGGCCGCCCAGACCGCCGTCGCACTCCAGGAGATCGCCCTTCCAGATCTGTCCGGAGGCAGAATCGCCTACCTCGACCTTGCGCAGCGCCAGCGGACAGCCGCCTGGCAGCGGCTCCCGGGGCCGGGGATCGAGCGGCGCCGCAGGGCCGAGCTCACGCCCCGCATCACAGAACCAGTCGGGCCGGATTCTGCCGTCCGAGAGCTCCTCGGATGCCGCTCGGTAGTACCGCGTCACCTCGCCGCCTTCGTCGGGGCCAGACACAACCAGCACCACCGCCCGCACGGGGGTGACCAGTGGCGCGCTCGGCGGCGCCGCGTAGCCGCCCACCCTAGCGAGCAGCGGCCGATCCCACTCCTGGATGAGATCGATCGCGCGCAGCAGCCACGCCAGCGGCGCGGCCGACAGTGACATCTGACCGCGCATCCCTGCGCGCTTCTCCGCGGAGTCCAGGTCGTGAAGGCTGATGGCATGAGCCGCAAGCTCGAACGCCAGGGCGAGATCGATCACTGCATCCTTCGCCGCGTCACTGCTGTCCCGAGCGGCGGCCACCCGTGCCAGCAGCAGGTGCAGCAGGTGCAGCACGATCACGGCGGCGCCGAGCGAGTGGTTCCTGCCTGGGCTCTGCTCGATCAGGTCGAACAGGTCCTGCGTCTTGCCGTACCCCGTGGCTCGGCTGCGCAGATCGAGCAGCAGCAGCGACTCCTCAAGGGAGTCCGAGAACTCAGGCGTACGCCGGAGCCGCGAGACCGCGGTGAAAGGAGAGAGCTGGTGAGCCCGGCGGCGGCTGCTCTGCGTCGCCATGCTCTGCGGGTAGCCGAAGTCGTGAAAGAGGCTGGCGACCAGCCACGCCACGCGCAGGATGCGCTCCTGCCTGAGCGCGTTGTCCCGCAGCCGCCGCACGTAGCGCAGGGGCGTCCTGCCCCCTTCCCCGTCCTCGTACGCCCCGCGGTCGGCAAACGCCACCAGCGCGCGCCCCCCGAGCGCCTTCCAGAAGCGCGTCTGTCGCCAGAGCCACCGCCATAGCAGCTCGTTCAGGCGCGCGCGGCTGCCTGCCAGCTCGAGAATCCGCCGGCCGGCGAGCATCACCCGCACGGAGTGCGCCAGGTGCTCACGGTACGCCTTGCCCGTCACGAGCGCGTAGTAGCTTACCTCCTCGGCCAGCAAATCCAGCACCGCCGGAAGCACCTCGGGGCAGGTTTCCCCAAACACCCCCGCGTACACTGCCCAGGCATCCCCAAGGCACCCAGCGGCCGGTCTGCCGACCAGCGGCTCGACCCCCTCCACCACCGAGCTCGCCCTGCTTTCCCAACACCTGAGCTCCCCCTCGGCACCAGCATCCCGCTCCAGAGCGCTCAGCATGCCATCAAGAGCCACCGCCGCGTCCTCGCCCGCGACCTCATCTCGCGTGGTGCTGAGCCCGAAGGCATCGTTGCCCTCACCCTGCCCGGATCCAGCTCCCTCCGGAGCCGGACCGAAGACCACCCAGCGCTCGCCCGTCGCCGCGTCACGCGCCCTCAACATGCCGACAACCTGCCACGCCATCCCGCCCGTCGAGCCGCAACTGCTGGCCCCACCGAGCGCACGCTCACGCTCCCGGCCGCCAGCCCGCCGGCAGCGGCAGACCCGCCAGCACACGCTCAGCCTCCCGGCGATGGTCCAGCTTGCCCAAGAGCTGCGCGAAGGCCAGCCGCGTGGACTCCTGCTGTGGAGCCTCCTCGTACGCCTCGTACCAAAGCGCCAGCGCCTCTCTGACACGCCCGGCATTGCGGTACAACGTCGCCAGGTTATGCTTCACCTCGGAGGTCCATTCCTCCGGCTCCTGTACTCGCAGAAGCTCATACCATTCAATGGCCTTCTCTCGCCCGCCCTCTTCCTCCTCACAGTGGTCGGCCACGACGTCCGCGGCCCCTCGCACGATCTCGCCCCATCCTGGCGCCGTACGGGCCAGGTCTACCATGGCCTGCGCATCAGCCAGCACGTCGGCGGAGA
Organism: Deltaproteobacteria bacterium; assembly: GCA_016209145.1. Taxonomy (GTDB): domain Bacteria; phylum Myxococcota_A; class Polyangia; order Polyangiales; family Polyangiaceae; genus JACQWT01. Next base: position 34,643 of record JACQWT010000078.1, read on the forward strand.
GCGCCGGATGCTTCCCGAGAAGCCCCAGGAGACGTTTTGCGGCCTCCTTCTCCAGTGTCCCTGGAGCTGCCCCCGCCTTCCTCGGCTGAGCAAGCTCTCGAAGCTTCGTCAGGGCGCGGGTGGCCGACTTCTGTCGACCTTGCCGCACGGCGACCTGGGCCGACAGGCCATGGTATGATGGCTTCACCTCCGCGGGCAGCCTGCGCACCTTGACGTCCGCGAGCCGCAGGCGGGCGAGCTCAAGCGGATCCGAGACCTGTGGGTAGTCGGGATCGATACCCGGCAGCTTGCCCTCCAGATCGGCAAGGAAGCTGACATACTGTCGCGCGTACGAGAAGTCCTTGAATGCCTCCTTGCGCCGGACAACCATGAACAGCCTGAAGGCGAGGTCGGGAAGCTCACACGTCTCGACCCGCACGGCCAGATTGCCGACTAGCAGCTCCTCCACGGCCTCGGGATGGACTTCCAGTTGTTCCACGATCGGCTCGACTATCCCCCGCGCCGCAGGGCTGCGGATCTGGCCCGCCCGGAGGTCGACGCCAAGCACCTCGGCAGCAAGGGGGCGGCGCCCCGACCGAGCGTCGGGCCCGGGGGCCTGCGTGGCGGCCGGCGCCCCGAGGTTCTGAGGCGTTCGCACATGCGGGGCGTAGCTGATCGTACGCGCCGGAATGGCCGGCTGCTCGCACAAAGCCACATCGTACCTCGACTGCCGTGGCGGGGGCAGAGCGAGCTCAAAGTCCACGCGCCAGGCGAACCTGAGCAGGTTGCAGAAGCCCGGAGCAAGGGGGGCGGGGGTGGCTTCGGAGAGCAGCCAGAACGTGGGTGGCTGCACTGGCAACCGGGCGGGTCGCCCGCTGGACGGGTAGAACGCAACCGAAAGCCCAGGGGAGTACAGGAGGGAAAGCCATGGGAGGAAGCCAGGATCTACCTTGCCCGCCTCGGACTTGCCCGCCTCGGATGCGCCGCGCCGTGCCGGCTGGTCGACTGAGGTCTTCTCTGGGCTCGGCGATACGTACGTTACGTACGTGTTGATCGTTTTGACGCCCTGCTGCTGATTTTCCCCCGCAGGGATGGCGCGGCGGAACAGGTCCGTGGGTGCACCCCGCGCTCGGAGCGCCGCGGCATGCTCGAGCGGCCGGGTCCCGTTTAGCACCGGCTGCCAGTGCACTCTGCCAGCAAGACGCGGATGCCGGCGCATGAAAGCCTCGATCCTGGCCTCGGCCAGCTCTTGTTCGTCCGCTTGGGGTGAGCTCACCATGATGGGCTGCCAGAGCAAGCGGGAACCGGACCAGTGAGGCAGGCAGAGCAGCTCGGTGAGCTCGTCAGTGACCGCAGCGGTGGCCATGTCGAGGCCGGGCGGACAGTCAACGATGAGCAGGGTGGGTATCGGCGCGCGGGTGGTTGTGTCGTCAGGAGCGGGGAGGAAAGCACCAAGCACCGTTCGCACGACGCGCCGGTAGTCAAGCGCGGTGATGCGACGGGCGAAGACCGTGCTCCGCTCCGGTCCAAGATACCAGAACTGAGGGGGCTGGTGGTCCACCGACGGGATGTCCGACCCAGGTGGCGCCAGGTCCAGGACGAGAGTGCCGTCGTCCTCGGCCATCGCAAGCCTGACGCCGGGCGGGCTCCCAAGGTACCACGAAGCAGGGGCGTACCGGGCGGTCCGCAGGAAGCTCTCAAGTGACCTGGCTCCATGCTCGGGCGGCAGTCGGAGAACCGGCCGGCCGCTCAGATCCAGGTCGACGAGCACGACGTGCCGCCACGCTCTTGCTCCGTTCCCGTCCTGCCCGGCGAGCCGAGCGGCGCTGACCGCCGCCAGCAGCGCGACTGTGCTCTTGCCCACTCCCCCCTTCAGGGAGTGAACCGTAAGCACGGACAGCGCGGGCAGAGGCAGGCCCACCGCTGGAGTTCCATGGGCCGCGGCGGGCTGGCGCTGCCGCGACGGCGCCGGCGCGGTCTCGGCCTGAGCGGCAGGTGTCTTGTGCATCGCGCCCGCGCGCTCGCCAGATCCTGGCCGCGGGCTCTGCACCTCCTGCGTCGCCGCACGCTTGGGTCGCTGCAGCCGCCGGGGCGAGGCCTGTGCCGTCTGCCGGCCATTCTGGGTGCTGGTCGCGGACGCCATTTCGGTAGGCCTGGTTCTCGGGGTGGTCATCGCCAAACGGAAGCGGAAGTCGTTACGCCGTGTCACCGGGACGGAAACGTGGTGCGCAGCCGTGCGGGACTGCGAAACAAATAGCGCATCGGATGCCAGGAAGCCAGCCCCGCAAGGTGGGTCGTCCCGCCCGTTTCTCCTCGATACTTCCGGGACGGACCGCTACGCTTGCTGGCACGCGTCCGGGCGGATGCCCGGCCGCGACTGCGAGGAGGACGTCGATGAGAAGCCGCGTGCGATTGGCTTTCGGGTTGATGCTGCTCGGGGGAGCGGCGCTCGTGCCGCTTGGAGCCGGGTGCAGCGGGGGCGGCGCCGAGGTGGCCCCGACGACCGGCGGCGGCACCGGCGGCTCCGGCTCGGGCGAGTGCCCGGCGGGGCTCGACAAGTGCGGCGGCAAGTGCGTCGACGTGGCCCTCCATCCCGCCAACTGCGGAGCCTGCGGCAGCGCGTGCCCCGGGGGGCAGGTTTGCTCCGTCGGCAAGTGTGGCCTGGTGTGCACCGGCGGCACCACGCTGTGCAGCGGCGCGTGCGTGGACACGGGCAAGGACGCCGAGCACTGCGGGGGCTGCGGCGACGCCTGCGGCGTGGGCGAGCTTTGCTCCGCGGGACAGTGCGCGCTCAAGTGCGCGGGCGGGACCACCAAGTGCGGCTCGAGCTGCGTGGCCACGGCGAGCGACCCGGCCAACTGCGGTGGCTGCGACAAGGCATGCGGGCCGGGCGAGGTGTGCTCGCAGGGCCAGTGCGCCTTGGACTGCGCCGGCGGCACGGCCAAGTGCGCGGGCAAGTGCGTGGACCTGGAGCTCAACCCCGAGCACTGCGGCGGCTGCAACAACGCCTGCGGCTCGGGCGAGATCTGCTCCACGGGCAAGTGCGACCTGGTCTGCCTCGGCGGCACGACCAAGTGCGGCAACAAGTGCGTGGACACGAACGGCGACGGCGCCAACTGCGGCGGCTGCGGCGTGCAGTGCGCCGGGGGCGAGGTGTGCTCGGCCGGCAAGTGTGCGCTGGCGTGCTCGGGCGGCACGACCAAGTGCGGCAACGAGTGCGTCGACACCGAAACCGATCCGGCCAACTGCGGCGGCTGCGGCGCGGCCTGCCCGCAGGGCCAGGTGTGCTCGGGCGGGAAGTGCGACCTGGTGTGCGGGGGCGGCGCGACCAAGTGCGGCAGCAAGTGCGTGGATCTGCAAGCCGACGCGGCCAACTGCGGGAGTTGCGGCGCTGCCTGCCCGCAGGGCCAGGTGTGCTCGGCCGGGGCCTGCGCGCTCGTGTGCGGGGGCGGCAGCACCAAGTGCGGCAACAAGTGCGTGGACACGAGCCTCGATCCCGCCAACTGCGGCGGCTGCGGCAAGGCCTGCGGAAACGCCGAGATGTGCGTGGGCGGCCAGTGCGCGATCGTCTGCGGGGGCGGCACGACCAAGTGCGGCAACCTGTGCGTCAACACGCAGAGCGATCCCAAAAACTGCGGCGGCTGCGGTGCCGCCTGCGGCCAGAACGAGCTCTGCCAGAACGGCAAGTGCTCCACACCCTGCGTTCCGGGCACACAGAGCTACGACATCGCTTTCAGCTCGACGAGCGGCTGGGGCGGGGGCTGCTGCAACGAGCAGTACTATCGCGTCGGGCAGGGCCCGGGCACGAAGCTCACGGCCACCTTCAACGATCCGCTGGCGCCGGGCACCGCGCTCGGGGCGATCGAGCTCCAGGTCGGCATCCGGCACGCCTGCAACGGCAGCAACTCGATGCAGTTCATCGTCAACGGGCAGACCGTGGGCTACTGGGACTCGATCAAGGGCCCGCACTGCGACTGCGGCAACCCGAACATCGCCAAGGCGACCTTCTCGGTCAACCCGAACGTGTACAAGTTGCAGCAGTCCAACACCGTGGTGATCCAGCACAACGCCAGCGGAAGCTGCCACGAGGCCGTGGGCACGGTGCCGGGGACGCCCGCAGGCACGGCTTTCCGGCTCGTGTTCAGCAAGATCTGTCAGTAGGCCGGCCGCTTCCGCACGGCGCGAGAGGAGCATGAGATGGCAGCGAAGCTAGAGCGAATCAAAGGCAGCATCCGGCAGATGGACCGCGCTGCGCTGTATGCGATGCTCGACATGTCCGAGCAGAGCCCGGGGACCTTCGCGGGCGAGTGGCTCGGCGCGGGCGACGATCTCCCAGTGCTCACGCCGATCGACGGAAGCCGCATCGGCACGGTGCGCCAGGCCACGGCGCAGGACTACGAGCGGGCGAGCGGCCGCGCGCACGAGGCGTTCCTCCAATGGCGCACGGTGCCGGCGCCCAAGCGCGGCGAGGTGGTCCGGCAGCTCGGCGTCGCGCTGCGCGAGCACAAGGCCGCCCTCGGGGCGCTCGTGTCGCTGGAGATGGGCAAGATCCGCGCCGAAGGCGAAGGCGAGGTGCAGGAGATGATCGACATCTGCGACTTCGCCGTGGGCCTGAGCCGGCAGCTTTATGGGCTCAGCATGCACTCGGAGCGGCCCGGGCACCGGATGTACGAGCAGTGGCATCCGCTCGGAGTCGTGGGCGTCATCAGCGCCTTCAACTTCCCGGTGGCCGTCTGGGCGTGGAACGCGGCCCTGGCCTGGATCTGCGGCGACGCCGTGCTCTGGAAGCCCTCCAGCGAGACGCCGCTCACGGCCATCGCCTGCACCAAGATCGCAGGGCGCGTGTTCGAGCGAAACGGCTACGATCCGGCCCTGAGCGCGCTCGTCGTCGGGCGCGGTTCGGTCGTCGGCGAGAAGTTCCTCGCCGACCGGCGCGTACCTCTGGTGAGCGCCACTGGCTCCTGCCAGATGGGCTATCGCGTCGGGGGCGTGGTCGGGCAGCGGCTGGGACGCACGATTCTGGAGCTTGGCGGCAACAACGCCATCATCGTCACGCCGCACGCCGATCTCGACATGGCCGTGCGGGCCATCGTCTTCGGCGCCGTGGGCACCGCCGGCCAGCGCTGCACCAGCACCCGGCGCATCATCTGCCACGAGTCGGTCTTCGACCAGCTTCGCGACCGGCTCGCGCGCGCCTACGAGCAGGTCAGGATCGGCGATCCGCTCGCCGAGGGCACGCTGATGGGACCGCTGGTCAACACCCAGGCCGTGGCCGACATGATGGCGGCGGTCGAGCGCATCAAGAAAGAGGGCGGCAAGATCCTCTGCGGCGGCGCCAAGCTCGGTGGGGCGGACTACCCCGGCGGCTGCTACGTCACGCCGGCCATTGCCGAGGCCCGCAACGACTACGCCATCGTCCAGGAGGAGACCTTCGCGCCTATCCTGTACCTCATCCGCTACCGGGAGCTGGGCGAGGCCATCAGTCTGCACAACGGCGTGCCGCAGGGCCTCTCCAGCGCCGTCTTCACGACCAACCTGCTCGAGGCCGAGACCTTCCTCGGCGCCGCCGGCAGCGACTGCGGCATCGCCAACGTCAACATCGGCACGAGCGGGGCCGAGATCGGCGGCGCCTTCGGTGGCGAGAAGGAGACCGGCGGCGGCCGCGAGAGCGGCTCGGACGCCTGGAAGGCGTACATGCGGCGGCAGACCAACACCATCAACTGGAGCAAGGAGCTGCCGCTGGCGCAGGGGATCAAATTCTGCGACTGATCTGCGTCACCGACAGCGCACCGGCCGGCTGCCGGGGTAGGCCAGGCGCGGGCGAGCGGGATCGAAGAGCCAGGGATCGTCGCCGCGCAGCGCGCCCGCACGGCGCTCCAGGATCTTCACCAGTTCCTCGCGCAGCGGCGGCCCGTCCTCGATCTGCATGACGCCGGGCGCGATGCCGGCGCGACGGAAGGCCGTGCCGGTGGCGAGATAGTCGCTCGTCAGCACCTCGAGCTCCCGGTCGTCGGCGACCGGCCGGCCGGCCGCGTCGTAGAGCTCCAGCTCGATCTTCGTTCCGGCGCAACGGGCCTGCGCCCGCAGGCCGGAGACGAGCAGGATGCCCCCGGAGCCGCGCAGGCTCCCGGCGAGCAGGCGCCGGACGTGCTCGGCGCGCAGCCGCCCGCGGGCGAAGCGGTTGTCGAAGGGGATGGTCTCGTAGAACGTGCCGTAGGTGAGCTCACCCACCGGCAGGTCTGCGCGTACGCCGCCAGCGTTGGTGATGGCCACGTCGACGCCGGGCCGGGCTTCGCGCATCAGATCTGCCACGAGGTTGCCGAGCGCGCTCTCGGACTTGTAGCTCGTGGCGACCGGCGTCTCGATGCGCACGCCCAGGCTGCGATCGCGCACGCCGGCGGCGCGCGCCAGATCCTCGCGAATGGCCGCCAGCACCGGCTCGCTCGCGGTGACCGCGGCTCCCTCGTAGTCGCCAGGCGCGCAGGCCGCAATCGTCCGCGCCGTCTTGCGGCAGAGCTTGTGCGGGGGGTGGATGCGGAGCTCGGCCACGCGCCGCGCCCGGCGGTCGATCGTCAGATCCACACGGCCGAAGGCCTGCCCGTCCGCGTACGACTCGATGACGGCAATGCCGGCCACGCGATGGGCGATGGCCTTGTGCGTGTGAGCCGCGACGATCACGTCCACTGCCCCGGGGGGCAGCGCCCGGGCAAGATCGAGCGCCTCGCCCTTGCCGCAAGCCGACGGATCCTCCGGCTGGTCGAGCTTGCGGCACTCGCCGCCCGCGTGCGCGAGGACGACCACGGCGACGGCCCCGGCGGCACGCAGCCGGGCGGCCTCCGCGGCGACCGTGGGCACGAGCGGCGCGATCTCCAGTCCGGCCACGTTCGGAGCGATGGTGGCGCCGAAGGTGCCGGTGGAGGTCACGCCCACGAGGCCGATGCGCACGCCCGCGACCTCGACCGTGGTGCTCGCGGGCATGCCCGGCCAGGCCACGCGCTCCTTGGTCTTGCGCTGGGCGATGTTGGCGACGAGTAGCGGGAAGTGCGCCTCGCCCGCACGGGCCTTGAGCGCGCCCAGCGGATCGTCCGCGGGCGACTGGGGGGTGACGGCGCTGCCGACGGGGCCGTAGTCGAACTCGTGGTTGCCGACGGCGGCGGCCGCATAGCCCAGGGCATTGTAGGCGCGCACGACGGCGGCGCCCTCGCCGAGGTTCGACTCGAGTGTGCCCTGGAACATGTCGCCGCCGTCCACGAGCAGGACGTCGCCGCCCGTGGCGCGCCGTGCCCGCCGCAGGTTCTCCAGGTAGCCGCCGAGCAGGGGCAGCAGCTCGATGTGCCCGTGCAGGTCGTTCGTGCCCACAACCGACACGACCACCCTCTCGGGCCCGG
>JACQWT010000079.1 GCA_016209145.1 Deltaproteobacteria bacterium
GAACTACAGTGCACATGACAAGCTCGGCGCACCAATCTGCTAAGGTACCCGGCGTGCCGACCCAGCCAAATGCCGCCGCGCCGCGCCCCCTACCCGACCGTCTCGTTAGGCGCGATCCGCCCCGTGGAAATCCAGGCTAGTATCGCCAAGCGAGTCAAAGCGCTGGAGATCGTCGGGATCCACGCAGGCTTCGAGGATGCGCTCGGCCAGCGCCAAGTCGGAGTCGAGCGCCAGGGGGTCGTAGTCGCCCTCGCCGCAGCGGTCCCACACAGCCAAGAACGGCTCGTGGAGCTGCCGCAGCGACTCGGGCACGTCCGGCGCGGAGGGTGGCGGCTCTGCATTGGCAGCCTCCGGGGGATTGTCGCCTTCGGCCACATGCCAGGGATACTGCGGTGGAGGCTTGCCCTGCTGCTCGACGACGAGCGGGTACCTCCCACTGGGATCGCTGGTGCCCACCTCCAGCACGTCGATGTCGTGCCGCAGGTTGTCGCCGAAGTCGTACACGTAGCCGATGCGCATCCCGACCGTCAGATCCAGACTGTCGAGCCGGGCGGCCCAGCGGGTCACCGGCCCTTCGGGCGTGCCCTGGTACTCGGTCTCGCGGTCGTCGAAGTCCCCGCTCAGATGAAACGCCCAGCAGTGGTCGTCGTCGAGATCGAACAGCTCCTGGATGATACGGTGGACAACCTCCAGCTCCTGATCGCCACGGAACTGGATGACCCGAAAGCACGAGCGATCGCGCCACGGGCTGATGCGCAGTCGGTAGGTGCTGTGACTCACGTTGCCCATCAACCCTGCGTCGCGCGCCTTGGCGCCTCTCTCCCTCACCGTCTCTTCGTCCGCACGTTTCTTTCGGCGCGCTTGCGCCGGGCCTTCGAGCTGCGCGCCTCGGCCACGATGCGCTGGAGCCCCGCGCACAGCTTCTTGAAGGAAGGCGAGCGGCTCTCTTGCGGCCGCGTGGTCACGACCTTCCCCATTGCCTCGGCCCAGGCGACCTTGCTTCCGCCGGGATCGCCGATCACCCGACCGAACAGCTCCCACGTGCCGCAAATCGAATCCGGCCGGTAGGCCCTGGCGTCACGGGCATCGAAGGACGGATATGCCCGCCGCAGGGCCCGCAGATCTCCGAGGTAGAAGGCCTCCAGCTCCTCGATGGCGATTCGAAACAGAACGATCGGTGCCGGCTCAATCGAACAGCGCAAGCGCTCCAGGTTCTCCAGCAGCTCCGCGCATGGCTCGGCGTCAGCATCGACCAAGACCAGCACGCGATCCGTGGCGGGGTCGAGGCAGCGACCAAAGGCGGCAAGCTTGGCTGGGAGCTGATCCAGCAGGCCTCGGCCCGTGCTGACGCCCGCCGGCGGCTCGTCGGCGAGCACCAGCCGACCCTTGCCCTGATGAGGATGGGCCTTGAGCTCATGGCCGCGCAGGAACCGCCGAGCCCATGGCTCCAAGAAAGCGCGCTCCGAGGGCCCCTCCACGAGCGCGTGGATCTTCATGGCCGCGCAGGCCCTCCGAGATGCTCGCTGTACCAGAGCGAACCGAGCGGCAGCCCGGCATCGACCATCTCCTTGATGGTGGGAAGATCCGCCGTGCGCGTGGCTTGCGTGGTGCCGCTCGCGTCCTTCTCCAGAAACCAGACCTGCTCGGGGCGCAGGCCATCGACGAAGTACGGCGAGTGCGTCGTGACGAGCACCTGCGTCGGAGCCGCTCTGCCCTCCGCGTGCGCCACGAGCTGACGGGCCAAGCGCTCCAGGAGCTGTACGTACAGGCCGTTCTCGGGCTCCTCGATGCCGATGAATGGCCGGGGCGACGGGTCGGCGAGCAGCAGGGCGTAGGCTACCATCTTGAGCGTGCCGTCCGACATGCTCTGCTGGTAGAAGGGATCCGCGTAGCCTGCTTCGTCGAACCTCAGCAGCAGCCGTTTGTCCTCGCCGATCTTCGGCGTGATCTTCTTCAAGCCGGGAACGGCCCGGGCAACCTGCGCGAGGATCCTCTCGAATTGCCTCCGGTCCTGCCGCTGGTAGTACTGGAGCACGTTGCCGATGTTGGAGCCGGTGCGGTCGAGCCAACGCTGGGCTCCTGCCGGCGGCAGCGAGCGCGCGGCGTCCGGCACGAAATAGGAGAGGAACCACTGCTCGATGTAGCTCCGGACCTTGACGATGCGCGGATGCTTGCTGAGGTTTCCGAGTGTGCCGATACCTAGTCGAGTGCGATCCGCGAGATCGACCCGCTCGGCCTGCCTGCTCGGTGCGCCCTCGGAATACTCGCCAGCCCAGACCTTGCCCCGCCCGTGCTCCAGCTTCAGGAAGTAGTAGGGCTTGCCCCTGGTCTCGTGAGGCCTCCGCTGGCGCAGCGTCTCCTTCACGACGCTCGGCACGCCGCTGACCGTGTCGATGTGAAGCTCGTACACGATCGGCCGCGCCGGATCGCCGTCGTCGAAGAAAAGCTCGAGCTCGATCGGCCCGCTGGATCCCTGGGTCCGAAGGCGCTCGAAGCCCCCGCGCGAGGGCTTGTCGCAGGCCGGCTCTACTCCCTCCAAGAGGCAGTCGGAGATGAACCCGAAGGCGTCGAGCAGGGAGGACTTGCCGCAGCCGTTCGGCCCGATGAAGCACGCGAGTCGAGGGAGCGCCTCGCCGCTCGCGTACTTGACTTGACCGAGCTCGACGTCGGCGAACGAGCGGAAGTTGCGGATGTGGATGCCGAGCAGGCGCGCCATTTCACCCTCGCTTTCGTGTCCAGGGCTGCCGGAAGCCTCGCACATTCGCGTGTTCGGCGCGAGCGACCCGGACGGAGCTAAGCATCGTCCCCCTCTTGCTCTTCGCGCTCGAGGAGCGGCTCGGCATCGTCGCTCTCCGCCCTGGCTGCCTTGCGCTCCCGGCGCCGCAGCTCGGCAGCCATGATGTCCTTGGCCTCGGCAGCGTGGTCCTCCAAGAACCGCGCCCGAGCGTCATCCGAGCCTGGCTCGTCGATGGTGAAGCCCTCGCGGATCTCTTCCTGCAAGCGAAGCTCCCAGGCGTACGCCTTGGCCGGGTGAAGCTCCCAGAAGCACCGGTGGGCCACGGCGAGCGACGGATCAAGGGCGCACTTGCCGCGCACCCGCTTCGGGAAGTACCGGCCGGCGAGGTGCGCCCAGTCGTAGTCCTTGCGGCCTTGCGCGGTGCAGAGCTCCTTCCACCACTTCCTGGGGTCTTTCCACTGCGGCTCCAGCAAGGGCCAGAGGGCGGCGCTGTTGACCATCACGCCATCGTCGAGGTCCATGGCGAAGCGGGCATCGACCTCGCGAGCCGGGGTCTTGTCGTCGGACGGCGGCGGTCCCTGCTCGGCCACGAGCGTCACCCTGTCGATGAAGTCGCCAAGCTCTTCGAGGAGCTGCTGGACCTCGGCGAAGCGCCGCGGCTAGCGAAAGCAAACCCGGTAGGGCCCGAGGCGACGGTGCCTGCCCTGGCCAAGTGCTGTCCGGGAGTCCGCCGGACCAAAAGTGACATAACCCTATCTTATGCGATCCAGCCAAGCGGAAAGCAAGAAGAAAATCCCGACGTTGGCGAGCGGATGGCGGCCAGGTTGAGCCCACGTCGAACTGCTGCTTGTCGAGTCTCCGGCTGCGGCTGAAGGTGAGAAGCTGCCGGGGCAGGTTGGCGGCAAGCTGCGCCGCTTCGGTGATGCCGCGCAGCATCGGCTGCGTGGGATCGTCCGGCGCCACGCGCCGCTCGAGCATCGTGCTCGTGCCGAGGATGGCGCCCAGGAGGTTGTTGAAGTCGTGGGCGATGCCGCCCGCGAGCCGGCCCAGCGCCTCGAGCCGCTCGGTCTCGTGCAGCCGCCGCTCGACGCGCGCCCGCTCGGCGATCTCCTGCCGCAGGAGCTCCGTGGCCCGGCGCAGCGCGGCCGTGCGCTCGACCACGCGCTGCTCCAGCTCGTCGCGCGCCTCGCGCAGCTCCTGCTCCATGCGCTGGCGCGCGAAGAAGCCCGGGACGCGATAGCCGCGCATCCGCTCCGCCAAATCCGGCTGCGTGCCTATGTAGCGCTCGATCTGCGCCGCGATGCGGTCGGGGGGCGCCATGAGGAAGCGACAGCTCTCGTCGCCCTTGGCGCGACAGAGCAGCTCGCCGGCGACCAACGCCAGCCCGAAGCTCTCCTCGCACCAGCCCGAGCTGTAGCCGGCGTTCATGATGCAAACCGGGAAGGCCACGCGGCGGCCGGCCCGAAGCCAGGCGTCGGACTCGAAGGAGTAGGGGTGCTCGTAGACGATGCAGTACTCGTCGCTGGCCTCGACCACCGACCCTTCGGCGATGTCCACGAAGGCCCAGCCGCAGTGCGAGAAGTGGATCGGCCCGGCCGAGAGCTTCGCGATCGGGTCGGACAGGCCCATGGTCTCATGGAACTTGCGGGCATCGCTCTTGCCGATGGCGTGCGCCAGATCGAAGAGGATGTTGCGCGCGAACTCCTGCGCCTCGACCTCGCGCCCCGCCCCGTAGAGCTTCTCGACGAGAGCGAAGAACTCCACCGACAGCGAAGCCGCGCGCACGAGCACGTAGCGCTCGCCGGAGATCTCCACGCGGCCGTGGCTCGGATCCTCGACGCGCCGCCGGAAGTAGCGCGACACCACGCGCTCGGCCTTGGCGAATGCCGGCGCCAGGTCGGCCGGCACGCGTGCGGTCTTGAGAGAATGCTTCACGGTTCGTGCCTCGGGCCCGCGCCGGACGGGTCGATCCATACCACGGGCCAGGCCGTGTCGCTCCGGCGGCGCGGCTTGCAGCGCCCTGCCGGGCGGGCCAAGCTCGGGGCGATGGCGGGCCGAACCTTCGTGACCGGCGACATCCACGGCGATCTGGACGCGCTGCTGCTCAACCTGGGGCAGCTTCCGCGGCTCGACGCCGGCGACACGCTGGTCTTCGTCGGCGACTACCTCAACCGCGGCCCGAAGAGCGCGCAGGTGATCGAGCTGGTCCGGGGCCTGCCGCAGCGTACCCCGGCCAAGGTCGTCCTCTTGCGCGGCAATCACGAGGACGGCTGGCTCAGGGCCATCGACCACGGCTGGCCGGAGTTCGTGCTCCCCGCGGCCCACGGCTGCCGCGAGACGATGGAGAGCTACGTCGGCCCCATGCGCGGCGAGCTCGGCCGCAAGCAGAAGCGGGCCCTTTGCCGGGGCACTTTCTTCCCGTGCGAGGTCGTCGACTGGATGCGCAGCCTCCCGTACTACTACGAGGATCCGCACGGCATCTACGTCCACGCCGGGCTCGCCAAGCACGGCCGCCGCTGGCTCCATCCTTCCCAGAGCAAGCTCCCCTCGGCCCTCTTGTGGCACCGGGACGACGACTTCTTCCGCCACTATCGCGGCAAGCGCGTCATCTTCGGGCACACCGTGACCGAGTACCTGCCCGAGGAGCTGAGCCAGTACACGCCCGAGGATCCCAAGGACATGTGGGCGGGCCCCTGCACCATCGGCCTGGACACGGGCGCTCTGGGCGGCACGATTCGACTGGGCTAGGCGCGATGCGCGTCATCACCATCAACGTCAACGGCGTGCGCTCGGCCACCGCCAAGGGCCTGTGGAGCTGGCTGGGGCGGCAGCGGGCCGATGTGGTGTGCTTGCAGGAGACGCGGGCCGGACCCGAGGAACTGCCTGCCGAGGTGGGGCGTCTTGACGGCTGGCACCGCTTCTTCCGCCATGCCGACCGGCCGGGCTACAGCGGCGTGGCGTTGCTCGCGCGGCGCAGGCCCGATCGCGTGATGGACAGGCTCGGCTTCGCGCCCTTCGACCGCGAAGGCCGCTACCTGCGGGCCGACTTCGGCGACCTCAGCGTCGTCTCGCTCTACGTTCCCTCGGGGACGACCGGTGACGAGCGCCAGGCATTCAAGATGCGCTGTCTAGCGCGCCTGTCGCGGCACCTGCGCGAGCTGCGCCGGGCCGGGCGCCACTACCTCTTGTGCGGCGACCTCAACATCGCCCACACCAAGGCCGACATCGAGAACTGGCGCGGCAACCAGAACCACTCGGGCTTCCTGCCCGAGGAGCGCGCCTGGCTCGACCGGCTCTTCGGCCCGGAGGGCTGGACCGACGCCTTCCGCGTCGTGGACCAGCGGCCGCGCCAGTACACCTGGTGGTCGAACCGGGGACGCGCCTGGGAGAACAACGTCGGCTGGCGCATCGACTACCAGGTGGCGAGCCCTGCCCTGGGCGCGCTCGCGCGTTCTGCCGCGATCTACAAGCGTCAACGCTTCAGCGACCACGCGCCTTTGTGCATCGACTACGACTACGAGCTGTAGCTTCCCGCCTCAGTCCAGCTTGGGCTTGCAGATCCCGCCTCCCTCAATCTGGGAGTTCGTTCTGCGCAACTGGCCCTCGTGTCGCGTCGATAGACAGATCATGCGCCCTATTGCTCCCTACGCTCGCGCGTTGCTACGTTCCAACCCGATGGCCAAGAACGTCCTCTACACCGGCGACAACCTAAGGATCCTGCGAGAGTACGTCGCGGACGAGACGGCCGATCTCATCTACCTCGATCCCCCGTTCAAGAGCGACCAGGACTACAACGTGCTGTTCGCCGAGCAGGACGGCACCCGGGCCGCCGCGCAGATCAAGGCGTTCGAGGACACGTGGCGCTGGGACCAGACCGCGGCCGAGGCATACCGGGAGGTTGTCGAGCGGGGCGGCCGCGTTTCCGAGACGATGCAAGGCTTCCAGAAGATGCTCGGCGGCTGCGACATGCTGGCCTACTTGTCGATGATGGCGCCGCGCCTCGTCGAGCTGGGCCGCGTCCTCAAGCCCACCGGAAGCCTCTACCTGCACTGCGACCCGACCGCCAGCCACTACCTCAAGATGCTGCTCGATGCCGTCTTCGGACCGCGAGCGTTTGTCAACGAGATCGTCTGGCAACGCACCAACGCGCGAAGCACCAAGGGACGATGGCCGCGCCTGCACGACGTGCTGCTCTACTACTGCCCCGGGCAACCCGTGACGTACAACCCGATCGCGGTCAAGGCCGGCGCGGCCAAGATGCCGCACACGTTGATCAGGGCGGGTGACGGGCAGACGTACCAGACCTACGAGCTCACCGCGCCCGGCGTCACCAAGGAGGGCGGAAGCGGGAAGCCATGGCGTGGCTTCGACCCGGCGACCATGGGGAGGCACTGGGCCAACTCGCCGAAGCAGATGGATAAATGGGACGCCGCCGGGCTGATCCACTGGCCCAAGGGCGGCGGCTGGCCCCGGCGTCGCGACGCCAAGCCCTTCGAGGTGGAAGACCGGACCATCATCGTCGGCGACGTCTGGACCGACATCGACCGCATCAACCAGGCCGCCAAGGAACGGCTCGGCTACCCGACGCAGAAGCCCGTCGCACTGCTGGCGCGGATCATCTCGGCGTCTTCCAAGCCGGGCGATGTGGTACTCGACCCGTTCTGCGGCTGCGGCACGACGATCCACGCGGCGCAGCACCTTGGCCGGCAGTGGATCGGTATCGACATCACCTTCCTCGCCACGAACCTCATCAAGACCCGACTCCTCGACGCCTTCGGGCCGAGCATCGGCGGCTCGTTCAACGAAGTCGGCGAGCCGGAGTCCTTGCAGGACGCGCGTGCGCTGGCGGAGCGCGACCGCTACCAGTTCCAGTGGTGGGTGCTCGGCCGAGTTGGCGCGCGCGCCACCGAAACCGCGCGCAAGAAGGGAGCAGATCAAGGCATCGACGGCCGGCTGTACTTCCACGACGAGAACAAGGGCACCAAGACGAAACAGATCATCCTGTCGGTCAAGTCCGGCGATGCAGGCGTCAAGGACATCCGCGATCTGTGCCACGTCGTCGCGCGGGAGCGGGCCGAGATCGGCGTTCTGATCACCTTGCAGGAACCGAGTCGGCCGATGCGGGCCGAGGCGGCAGGCTTCGGCACCTACCGCAGCCCGTGGGGCGAGCATCCGCGTTGCCAGATCCTGACCGTCGCCGAGTTGCTTGAAGGCAAGGGCATCGACTACCCGCCCGCGCGCCAGGTCAACGTGACGTTCAAGCGGGCGCCGAGAGCACAGGACGAAGCTGGCGAGCAGCTCTCGCTTGCGCCGAGGAAACGTTAGACTTGCCCGGCTAGTCGATCTCCTGGATGTCCGGATCCCGCAGGTCCCGGCCCACCTCTACGCGCGTGTGACCGTTCTCGTTGCGGATGCTGATGTCCCACTTTTGCATGGTCCCAGCGCCCACCAGCATCTCCTGGGCAAGATCCGGCGAGACCAGCACCTCGTCTTGGATCACGCGATCCCCCACCGTCATCACGAGGATCGTTGCACCGGTGATGCGCAGTCGTCCGCCGGCAGCCGCGGTTCGCATCTCGACCGGCTTGGCCCGGCGCACGACGGCCGCGCCCTCCGGCAGGCAGCTCTCGCGGATGATCGTGGGGTGGGCGCCGGTGTCGAACACCGCGCGCGCCCTCCCGCGCCTCTCGTCCAGGGTTTCGATCTGCACTTCGAGGATCGGCTTGCTCACACGCTCCACGATAGCGGAGAGCGAGACGCTCGGCCATCACCCTCAGGCGAGCCGACGCCAGCCCAGCGGGTGCGCCGCCGCCGCGACCACCGTCACAACGGCCGCCGCCCGCGCCGTAAGGGGCGGCGGCCCGCGCGCCGGCTCGGTGTGCGCCAAGGCGTCGAGCCAGCGCTCCGCCGGTGGCCGGCCGAGCACGCCGCCGAGATCGAAGAGGCACAGATCGTCGACTCCCGCCCGGCGAGCGATGGCGATGTCGTCGGCGAGCTCGGCTACGTCGCGGTACGTCCGCTCGTCGCCGAGCGCACCCGGGCCGACCGCCCCGAGCGAGAGCGAGGCCCGAGGGCCCCAGCGCCGGCGGGCCGTCCGTGCCGCCACGGCGACCAGGGCCAGGGCGTCGGGCCGCCGCAGCAGGCCGCGGGAGTAGCCCTCCAGGAGCGAGGAGTAGAGCATGACGCTCACGCGCTCGACAGGAAGCGCGTCGAGCGGGGTGCCGAGCAGTCCCTGCCAGCCGCGCCGGTCAGGTCCATCGGCCAGCACGAGCGGCACGGCCGCGGCCAGGGTGCCCAAGCCGCGCGCGCGGATCTCGCGTGCCGCCGCCACAAGCTGCTCTGTGCCGCCCCGGCTCGCGGGACCGCGCCACAGGGCAAGAGCCGCACGGGGATCGAGGGCGAGCAGTCTGCGCACCAGCTCGATGGACGGCTCCAGATCGAGGGCCACCTCGCCGGGCAAGGCACCGGCGGCCTCCAGCGCGCCGAGCAACTCGCCCACGAAGCGCGCAAACGGCCCGCCGTTGCGCTCGCTCGCGAAGCGGCCGTCCTCGTCGCCGAGCAGGGGCCAGACGCCGACGCGCACCGCCGCGTCGCGGCACGCCCGCACCACGGCCGGCGCTTGGCCGGCGGTGCCGGGCGCCACGGCGAAGAGCAGCCCGATGTCGTAGCGAGCGAGCAGGCCGAGCACCCGGCCGGAGCGGAGCTCGGCGCACGGCACGCACTCGGACCAGATGCTGCGCCGGGGCGACTTTGGCGTATGCTCGGCCAATGCGGATCCTCTACGGTGTGGTGGGCGAAGGGATGGGGCACGCGATGCGCTCGCGCGTGGTGATCGAGCACCTGCTCGCGCAGGAGCACGAAGTGGCGATCATGGCCTCCGGGCGGGCGGTCGACTTTCTGTCGAGTAGGTTCGCGGACGTCAACCGGATCCACGGTCTGCACATGATAAGCGAGGACAACCGCGTGCGCCGCGGCAAGACGCTCTGGTCCAACGTCCTCGCGGGCGCGGCCGGCCTGCCCCAGAACATCGCCGCGTACTTCGCGCTCATCGAGAGCTTCAAGCCCGAGGCGGTCATCAGCGACTTCGAGTCCTGGACCTACCTCTACGCCAAGGCCCACGACCTCCCCGTCATCAGCATCGACAACATGCAGATCATCAACCGCTGCACCCACGGGCCCGAGGTCACCCAGGCCGAGCACGCGAGCTTCGAGATCGCCCGCGCCTTCGTCAAGGGCAAGCTGCCCTTCTGCGACCACTACCTCATCACGACCTTCTTTCGCCCGCCCATCCGCAAGGAGCGCACCAGCCTCTACCCGCCCATCCTGCGCCCCGAGATCCTGGCAGCCAAGCCGTCGCCGGGCGAGCACCTGCTCGTCTACCAGACCAAGACCGGCTACCACGAGCTCGCCGATGCCCTGGCGACTCTCGACATGGAATGCCGCGTCTACGGCATGCGCCGCGACTTGAAGGGCGACGAACGCGAGCGCAACCTCCTGTACCGGCCCTTCAGCGAGCAGGGCTTCATCGCCGACCTCGCCTCGGCGCGCGCGGTCGTGGCGGCCGCGGGCTTCACCCTGATGGGCGAAGCCCTCTACTTCCACAAGCCCATGCTGGCGGTGCCGCTCGGCAACCAGTTCGAGCAGTACTTGAACGCCCGCTACCTGGAGCTCGAGGGCTACGGGCGCTTGTCCGCGCGCGTGGACGACGCGGACAAGCTCCAGGCATTCGTCGCCGCTCTCCCGCACTTCGAGGAGCGCCTGGCCACCCTGGAGCACGACGGCAACCAGGCGCTCTTCGACGCGGTCGACCACCACCTCGATCGGGCGGCGGCAGGGCTGATCTAGCGCACGAACAGGCCGTGGGGCTTGAAGTCGCCGGAGTTGTTGTTGCCCGCGCCCCACCAGTGGGCGTTGATGTTCTGCTTGTCGTGGGGGTCGCCCATGCAGTCGTAGCCGCCGCCGAGGGCGAAGTCACTGATGCAGTAGACGCTGATCCCCTTGTCTTGCTCGCCGTGCGGGTACTGGTCGGA
Source organism: Deltaproteobacteria bacterium (assembly GCA_016209145.1). Taxonomy (GTDB): domain Bacteria; phylum Myxococcota_A; class Polyangia; order Polyangiales; family Polyangiaceae; genus JACQWT01. The sequence goes on from JACQWT010000079.1 coordinate 10,768, forward strand.
GAAGAGCGACGCACCGACGACGCCGCCAGCGTGGCCGTGCTTGATCTGGTGTCCGACGATGCCGGTACAGGCCTGGACATGGTCGTAGCCGAAGAAGCCGTACTTCAGCTTGGAGCAGTCGTTGTGGTAGTTGGGATCCGGATAGGCGGCGTACTCGAGGTTGTACACGCTGCCGAAGAGCTTCTGGCAGTCGTCCACACGCGCGACCGCGTCGACGATGGAGAACATGTTCGGGAACTTCTTCTGGTGTCGCCAGCCGAGGTTGCGATCGGGCTTCGCCAGGCTGCGGATCATGACATCGGTGAAGCCCACCGTCTCGTACGAGGCGCCTAGGGCATTCTCGGCGTTGAGGGTCGTGATGTTGCCGATGTAGTTCTTGCCGCGCCAGCGCGCCGCATCGATGCGGTTCATGACCTCGCTGTCGCCGGTCAGCTTCGCGACCATGGTCCAGCCGCCTAGCTCGGTCGTCATGTCGCAGTACACGCTGAAGGGCTGGAGCGGCCCCTCGCCGTCGCCGTCGATCTTGTACGCGCCGCTCGCGGCCTTCGGATCGGCCTTCAAGATATCGGCGCAGCTCGTCGGCATGCAGCCGTCGTCGGTCTTGCCGTTGCAGTCGTCGTCCTTGTAGTTGCCGCAGGTTTCCTTGACCGCGGGCAGAACCTCGCCGGAGCAGGCCAGGTAGCCCGTGCCGTCCTGCTTGCACGTCTTGGTGCCGGGCTTGCACTCGCCCACGGAGAGGGTGTTCTGGGGCCCACTGTAGCAGAGCTCGATCGCGCCCGGGACGCACGCCACGATGCTGCACTTGCCGTCCACGCAGGGCTGCTGCCCGGGACATGCCTTGCCGCAGGCGCCGCAGTTCGCAGGATCGAACTTGGTGTTCGTGCAGACGTTGCCGCACTTGACGAGCGGGTCGTTGCAACCGAACCCGCAGGCGCCGCCCGAGCAGACCTCGCCCTTGGCGCAGGGCTTGTTGCAAGCGCCGCAGTGAGCGGGGTTGGTGTCGGTCTCGACGCAAAGACCCGCACACTTGGTCGTGCCGCCGCCGCACTTGAGGCTGCACAGGCCGCTGTCGCAGACCTGACCCGCGCCGCAGGCGTTGTTGCAGCCGCCGCAGTGGGCCGGATCGACGTTGGTGTTCACGCAGGCCTTGCCGCACTTGGTCGTGCCGCCGCCGCAGGTGAGCTGGCAGGTGCCGCCCGAGCAGACCTCGCCCACGCCGCAGACGATGCCGCAGCCCCCGCAGTTGGCCGGATCCGTATCCGTGTCCACGCACTCCTTGCCGCACTTCTCGGTGCCGCCCAGGCACGCGACCCCGCACTTGCCGGCGGTGCACACCTCATCCGGATCGCAGGCGTTGCCGCAGGCGCCGCAGTTGGCCGGATCGGAGGCCGTGTCCACGCACTTGCTGCCGCACTTCGTGCTGCCGCCCAGGCACTCAACCCCGCACTGGCCGAGCGAGCATACCTCGCCCTGGCCGCAGGCCGTGGCGCAGGCGCCGCAGTTGGCCGGATCGGAAGCAGTATCGACGCAGCTCTGGCCGCACTTCGTGCTGCCGCCCAGGCACGCCAGGCCGCACTTGCCGCCGGAGCAGACCTGGTCCGGTTCGCAGGCGTTGCCGCACGCACCACAGTTCTGAGGATCGACGGCGGTGGCCACGCAGGTGCCGCCGCAGTCCGCAAGCGCGCCGGTGCAACCTCCTGGCCCCGCCCCGCCCTTACCCTGGTCGGTGCTTGACGTTTCGCTGCCCGAGCACGCGGCCACCACCCCGAGCACGGCTACCCCTGCCCCCAGCACGAGCAGACTCGCCCGCGGCGCCCACTTGTTGCTTCCTGTCATCGTTCCACCCTCCGCCTGCGGGGACTACCCCCTGGGGGCCGTCCAATACACCCGGCGTCGCCGCGTCGCAAGCGCCGGAATCGGCCTACCGGCGCGCGGCGGCGAGATCAGCCCTCGATCGGCACGGGCGGGTTGCGCGTCCACTCGGCGTACTTGCGCCGGATGTACGCGAATCGCTCCTTCGCCGTCGGGTAGCGACGGCAAAACCACCGAACGAGCTCTCTCGTTCGCTCGACGTCCTCGTCGTTCGGCGGCACCGCCAGGCGGCGCGCGTAGGCCTCGATGCTCAGCGGCGTCTCGCACCGTTCGGCGATGGCGGGGGCGAGCTGCTGTCGTTTCATGGGGCTGGCTCGCCGCTGCGCCGGAGCTGCTCGAGCAGCTCGATGTCGTCGATGTCCTTCGGACGCAGCGACCAGCGCTTGGTGAGAATCAGGTCGTCCACGCTCGGGATCACGATCGCCAGGCGCTCGGTGTAGGGGATGCTCCGGCGGCGAGCCCACGCGTCGTCGAACCGCAGCACGACGCCGTCCCTGGTCGACGCCTGCCGGGCCACGAGTACGTCGATCCGCTCGTCGCCTTCGAGCACGTAGCGACCTGCGCGGCGCGCCTCCTCGACAGAGCGGGTCGGAAACAGATCGAGCGGCTCGACCGCCGCGTTCAGCGCCGCCGCGTCGTCGCGGTGGACCCAGAAGTCGTAGTCGACGGTCAGCACCGGGATGCCGAGCGCCACGAGCGCCCGGCGCCCGATGAGCAGGCTCCTGACGCCGCAGCGAGCGATGGCGGCGAAGAGCTCCTCCTCGTCAAACGGGCCAGCGCGCATGGCGCCAGTGTAGCGCGGGCCGACGCGCCGTTCACGATTCCCGTTCCAGAATCGTGAACGGCGATCTAGAAGGCCCCTCGTGTCGGCGCAAGATCCCAAGGGCGGCCCCGGAACCGCCACGCCTGCCGCCCGCGAGGTGGAGCCTCGGCCCGGGGAGCAGGCCGGACCGGGGCCCAAGCGCCGCTCGCGCTCGCGACGGCGCCGCAGCCGGGACACGCAGCCGGGGCACGGGCCCGATCCGTCACCGGTGACGAGCTCCAAGCCAGGCACGAGGCCGGCGGGCGAGGTCCCGGCCGCCGCCCGGCGCAAGGTCGTGCGCAGCGCCGCCACGGCGGCGCGCGTCCCCATCCGCACGCCACAGCCAAGGCCGCAGCAAAGGCCGACCGCCGACAGCCGACAGCCGACCGCTGACAGCCAGCAGCCGAAGCCGAGACCAAAGCCCGAACCGCAGCCGCAGCCAAGGCCGCAGCCGCAGCCGCAGCCGAAACCACAGCCGGAGCCGCCGGCGAAGCCGGAGCCAAGGCCGCAGCCTCGGCGACATCGGGACGAGCCCCCTGTACGCCTTGCGGGAGTGCGTGAGCGGGCCGCACGGCGTGGCGCCCGCGCCGGCCAGCGTCCTCGGTGTGCTCTCTCTCATCTTCTGGTCGCTGACCATGGTGGTCGCGGTCAAGTACCTGACGCTGGTGATGCGGGCCGACAACCGCGGCGAGGGCGGGATCCTGGCCCTGCTCGCCCTGGTGCCGCGCCCGGCGCGCAATGGCACGCCGACGAGCATCGGCTGGCTGGCCGTGCTCATCCTGCTCGGCGCCGGGCTGCTGTTCGGCGACGGCCTGATCACGCCCGCCATCTCGGTCCTGAGCGCGGTGGAGGGGCTCGAGGTGGCGGCGCCCGGCCTGCGGCCCGTGGTCGTCCCGCTCACCTGCGCCATCCTGCTTGGCCTCTTCCTCCTGCAGAGGCGCGGCACGGCCGGCGTGGGCAAGCTCTTCGGGCCGGTGATGCTCCTGTGGTTCTCGACCCTCGCCGTGCTCGGGCTGGCGCATATCGTGCGGGGCCCGGCCGTGCTCGCGGCCCTCAGCCCCCACTACGCGGTGAGCTTCTTCCTCGAGCACGGTTTTCGCGGCCTGCTCGTGCTCGGCGCCGTCGTTCTCGTGGTCACCGGCGGCGAGGCCCTGTACGCCGACATGGGCCACTTCGGCCGCGGTCCCATTCGCCTCTCCTGGTACTGCCTGGTAATGCCCGCCCTCGTGCTCAACTACTTCGGCCAGGGCGCGCTGGTCCTCGCCCGGCCCGAGGCCGCATCCAATCCCTTCTACGCCATGGTCCCGACCGGCCCCTGGACCTACGCGCTCGTCGTGCTCGCGGCCGTGGCCACCGTGATCGCATCGCAGGCGCTCATCTCCGGCGTGTACTCGCTGACGAGCCAGGCGATCCAGCTCGGCTACTTCCCGCGCGTGACCGTGCAGCATACCTCGAGCACCACCGAGGGCCAGATCTACGTGCCGGAGATCAACTGGGCTCTCGCCTTCGGCTGCCTCGCGCTGGTGTTGCTCTTCAAGAGCTCGAGCAACCTGGCGGCGGCCTACGGTGTCGCGGTCACGGGAACCATGGCGATCACCTCGATCGCCTACTTCGCCGTGGTGCGCCGGACGTGGGGCTGGCCCCTGGGCCGCGCCGTGGCCGTGCTGGGGCTCCTGCTCCTCTTCGACGTGCCGTTCCTGGCCGCGAACCTGCTCAAGTTCTTCTCGGGCGGCTACGTGCCGCTGTTGGTCGGCGCGCTTTTCTTCGCGCTGATGTACACCTGGCGCCGCGGCCGCGCGCTGCTCGCGCTTCGCTACGCCGACCTGGCCACACCCCTGGAGCGGCTTCTGTCCTCGCTCGGCGCGGGAGGCACGGTGCGCGTGCCGGGCGCGTGCGTCTTCATGGCATCTTCGTCCGGTCACGTGCCGCCCATCCTGACGCACCATTTGCGCCACAGCCGCGCCCTGCACGAGACCGTCGTCCTGCTCACCGTCGGGGTCGAGCACCGCCCGAAGGTGCGGGCTTCCGAGCGCGTCGAGGCCACGCCACTGGGGCAGGGCCTGTGGCGAGTCGTGGCCCGCTTCGGCTTCATGGAGCAGCCGGACGTGCCGGCGGCGCTCAGCCTGGCGGCCAAGCGCTTCGCGCTGCCGCTCGTGCCGAGCGAGACCACGTACTACATCGGCCGCGAAACCCTGCTCGCCACGAGCGCCGGCCGGATGGGCCGCTGGGGCGAGCTGTTCTTCGCGTTCCTGTCGCGCAACGCCTTGGGCGCCACGGCCTACTTCCGCATCCCGCCGGACCGAGTGGTCGAGCTCGGCTTGCAGCTCGATCTGTAGGGCCCCGCCCGCTACTCGGGCGTGCGCACCGCCACCACGCTGGCACCGGCGAGCTCTGCCTGCACCGCGCCGGCGGCGGCCGGCACCAGCGCGCTCTGGCCGCAGCGGAGCGCGATGGCGGCGTCACCGGCCGACACGGTCGCGGCGCCGCCGACGCAGGTGAGCGCCACCAGTGTTCCGGGCGCGGGCACGGCCAACGCGCCCGTGCCGGTCCACCGCTCGACGACGAACCAGCGCCAGTCCGCGAGGAGCCGCCGCTCCGCCTCGCCGCGCCGTTCGAGCATGTGCGGCGCCGCCCGGCAGCTCGCCACGAGCTCTGCGCCCCGCGGCCCGTCCCAGTCGGTCGCGCCGAGCGATCGCTCGACGTGCAGCGCCCGCGGCTCGCCATGCGGATCGAGCCGGCCCTCGGCATCGTACCGGCGGCCATAGTCCCAGAAGCGATAGGTGACGCCGCGGCGGCCGGGAGCGACGTGCTGCGGCTCGATCAGGGTGACTCCGGCACCGATCGCGTGGGCGGTCCCGGCCGGGATCACGAAGACGTCTCCCGGGTGGACGGGCACGAAGTTGAGAAGCCGTTCGAGCGGCCCGCAGGCCGCGAGACACTCCTGCACCGCCCGCCGGTCCACCCCCTCGCCTAGACCGAGGTACAGCCCCGCTCCGGGCGCCGCGTCGAGCACCAGCCAGCTTTCGGGCTTGCCGCTCTCGTCCGGGCCGAGCGCCGGATCGCCGTCCTCGGGGTGCACCTGTATCGAAAGGTCGGCGCCGGCATCGAGGAGCTTGACGAGCAGCGGCGTCTGCCCGCCGAAGCGGGCGGCGCAGGCATCTCCAAGCCAGCCGAGCGGATCGCGCGCGATGAGCTCGCCGAGCAGCTCGCCCGTGCCCGCCAGACGGCTCGGGAAGGACGGCTCGACCGAGATCTCCCAGCTCTCGCCGACCACCGGATGCGCGCAGCGGATGCCCAGGCCGGCCTTGTACTTCTCGAGGATCCTGCGGCCGCCCCAGGGCGTACGCGCGGGCGGCGTGAAGTTGTCGGCTCGTAGCAGGACCGGTCCCATGCGGAACAATGGTATATCATGGCCCGCAGCCGCGCCCGTGCAGGCCACGCAGCCGGGCCGGCAGCCAGGAGCGCACATGAGAACGGCCATGCACTCGGGACGGTGGATCGTAAGCGTTCACGCATTCTCCCAGACGGCTCGTCAGGCGGCCGCGAGCGCGAGCGCGCCCGGAGGCCCGGCCCGGAGCGTACTCCTGTACGTGAGGAGCCGGGCCGAGGACGTAAGCCGCGATCGCGGCCGACTCGGCGATGCTGGCGGCAGCGGCCGCCGGCGCTTGCGGCGGCGGCGAGGTGAGCGCCGCCGGGACGACAACGGCCACGGGCCAGGGCGGGGCCGGCGGCTGCCCCGCCGGCCTGACCGACTGCTCGGGCGCGTGCGTGAACACCGCGGTCGACCCGGCCCATTGCGGCGGCTGCGGCAAGGCGTGCCCGGAAGGGCAGGTCTGCTCGACCGGCCAGTGCGGCATCGAGTGCCTGGGCGGCACCACGAAGTGCGGCGGAGCGTGCGTGGACACGGGCCTGGATCCCGAGAACTGCGGGGGCTGCGGCGCCGCCTGCGGCGTCGGAGCGGTGTGCAGCGGGGGCCAGTGCTCCCTGTCCTGCGCCGGCGGCACGACCAAGTGCGGCTCCGGCTGCGTGGACACCAAGCTCGATCCGCTCCACTGCGGCTACTGCGACAGCCCCTGCCCCGAAGGCCAGGTCTGCTCTGCCGGAGCATGCGGCATCGAGTGCCTGGGCGGCACCACCAA
>JACQWT010000080.1:2500-4468 GCA_016209145.1 Deltaproteobacteria bacterium
GCTCGAGCTTCTCGCGCACGAGCGCCGCGAGCTCGCGCGCTCGCCGTCGGGTGGCATCGTCGACCTCCCCTTGGCGCGCCATGACGACCGCGTGCACCACCCGGAAGCCCTCCGGGCGCGCCAGGTCGATCCAGTGCCGCTCCGTGGCCTCGCCCAGCTCATCCGCGGTGGGCGGTGTCGCTCGCGCCCGCAGCCACAGCTCGCGCAACACGTGGTGCCCGAGCTCGGCTTCGATCGCCCAGACCACTCCCGGCGCCGCGCTCTCGGCGCTACGCCGTGCCTCGGCGGACAGGAGGGCGTCGAAAATCGCACGGTCGAGCGCCTCGCCGATCGCAATCCTCTGCCGCGTCGCGATGGCCGTCACCAGCGCGCCCCCAACTGCCTCGTCGCCCACCCGAGCCACCGTGCCCACCCCCAGCCCGCGCCGCGGGACCGGCGCCGCCGGCGGCTCCGCACAGCCGGATGCCCCGAGCGCCAGCACCGCCAGCGCCGCTCGCCCGAGCGCACGCACCACGGTCATGGCACTCCCTCCTCGCCGGCCCGCACCACGCGCTGCAGCGCACGCAGAGACATCGCACCCGCAGCACAAAGGGCGAGAGCGAGCGCGTCGTCACGGCCGGCCAGGCAGCACAAGCCGCCAAGCCACGCGGCCGCCGCCACCGCGAGCAGAAGGAGGGACAGGAGCGCAGCTCGACCCGGCACGAGCCTACCGTATCCGTTCGCGGGGTCTTGCGCCAGCGGGCAACGACGGCTCGCCAGGGCGACTTTGCCGGTATCCGTTCACGACATTTGCGCGCGAAGTCAGCAACGACGGCTCGCCGAGTCGGGTGGGAGATGGCGTGAACGCGTACCTTTGCCGGGACCCTGCAGGTCAGCGCGTAAGCAGGAGAAACGCGACGAGCGCCGCCAGAACGAGCGCCCACAGCAAGCTCGACGCGACTTGCTGGCCAAGGCCCGCCCGTGTCCGGGGCTGGCGTACGTCCTCGCGCGGCCCGGGCGTGCGCACGGCGACATCGCCGGCCGCGGCCAGCAGGCCAACGGCTGCGGCGACCGCCACCGTCTGCGCCAAGACCGCACGGCTCGGCTCGCGGATCCGCCAGGCAAGTCCCAGGCACGCCGCGGCAACGAGCCCGGCCGCGGCGGGAACGGCAATGGCGTACGAAGCCACGCTCCGCCGCGGTGCCGGCCCTGCGGCGGAGCCCGCCGGCATGAGCATGTGTCTCTCCGACACGCTCCAGGGATGCGGCCACGAAAGGGCAAACGCGCCCCACGCCACCGCGCCGAGGATGGCCTGGAATCGGTCGCCCGGCACGCGCAGCCCGGCGAGGGAGCATAGTACCCAGCTCAGGGCCGCGAGGCCCGCGAAGGCGCTCAGCCCGAGATGACGCGCCACCGCCGCGTGCCGGCGGCCGGCCAGCGGTCCCGCGACGGCGGCGCCCAGCGCCAGCGCAGCAGCGGCACGTGCGCCCGAGCCGGCCCGGAGCGAGAATGCGCTCGGGCCCACGGTCATGGTCCACGCGGCCAGGCCGGCAAGCGCGCAGCGAAGCTCGGGCCCTTGCCCGCCGAGCGACGACACGAGCGACGCCCACGACCGCTCTGCCCGGGCTGCCCCTGTGCCCCTCTCGTCAGGCGCCGGGCCTCGCGCCCCGTCCGCCATCACGCGGCTCCGAGCGCCACCGGCGCTGCCACGGCAAGCCCCAGCCGCCGCCACAACCGCACGTCGTGCAGGTGGCTGGGCCGTACGTTGCGCAGGGCCGCCAGCATGCTCGCGCGAACGCCGGGATGGCGCCGGTCCAGCTCGGCAAGAAGCTCGCCGACGAGGCGACGCTGGGAGTCGGGGCGCGCGTCGCACTGGCCGCAGGGCACGAGCGGGTAGCCGCGCGCCCGGGCGAAACGCGCGAGATCCTGTTCGGCGCAGTAGGCGAGCGGACGGATGACCACGTGCCGGCCGTCGTCCGAGACCAGCTT
>JACQWT010000080.1:4519-10334 GCA_016209145.1 Deltaproteobacteria bacterium
CCGCGAACAGCAGGTTCAGCACGAGCATCACGATCGCGTCGTCACGATGGTGGCCGAGGGCGATCCTGTTGCAGCCGAACTCGGTGGCCAGCCGGTAGAGAACCGCCCGGCGCAGCCGGGAGCAAAGGGGGCAAGGCGCCTTGCCCGCCGGGATCTTCTCAGCCACGATCGACCAGGTATCCTCCCGCACCTGGCGAAAGGCATGGCCGCGTGCCTCCATGTAGCACCGCAGCTTCTCGCCCTGGAAGCCCGGCTGGCCCTGGTCGACGTTGACCGCCAGCACCTCGAAGCGCACGGGTGCGCGCCGCGCCAGATCCACGAGCAACTCGTGCATGGCGAAGCTGTCCTTGCCGCCCGAGACCGCGCACAGGATGCGATCACCCTGGGCAATCATGCCGAAGTCGGCGATGGCGCGGCCCATGGCCCGGGCCAGCCGGCGCCGTAGCGCCGGGGCGGCCGGGCAGGACCGCCTCATGCTACTCCTCCGCCGGATTTGCACCAGTCGCGCAACATGCTCGCCGGTCAGGACGAACGGGGTTGGGGCCCCGTTCGCGGGGTATGGGGCGAAGCCCCATCGTGGAATACTCGCCGCGGACGGCACCGCTGCGTCTACCGCGGGCAACAGCCGCGGGGCGTTGCGGCGGGCGCTGGCCCGCTCCGGTCGCGCAGGTCATCGGTTTCACGCCTGGGTTGCGGGCGAATCCCACGCTAGGATGCCGCGTCGCCGGAGCCACGCGCCCCGGCTCCGGCGGCCGGCTCGACGTGGACGAAATCGTCGATCAGCCGGAGGTACGTCAGCACCCCGTGGCCGGTGCCGCCCTTGGGGTAGATGTCGTACGCCTTGCTCGCGAGCGAGGGGCCGGCGATGTCCATGTGGATCCACGGCACGTCACCCACGAACTCCTGCAGGAACAGCGCCGCCGTGATCGATCCACCCCAGCGATCGCCCACGTGCTTGATGTCCGCCCAGTCGCTCTTGAGGGTTTCGCGCAGATCGTCGACGAGCGGAAGCTGCCAGATCTGCTCGCCGGCCTGCTCGGCCGCCCGGCGCAGACTGTCACCGAGCTCCGGTCGATTCGAGAACCAACCGGAGACGGTGGGGCCGAGCGCCACAACGCAGGCGCCCGTCAGCGTGGCATTGTCGAGCAACAGGTCGGGCTCGAGCTCCCGCCCGTAGGCCAAGGCGTCGGCCAAGGCCAGCCGGCCCTCCGCGTCGGTGTTGATAATCTCCACCTTCTTGCCGTCAAGCGAGCCAAAGATGTCGCCCGGACGGTAGGCGTTGCCGCCGGGCATGTTCTCGGCGCAGGCGAGAAGGCCGTGGATCTCGGCGGCCGGCCGGAGCGCGGCCACGGCGGCCATGAGCGCGATCACGTTGGCCGCACCGCCCATGTCGCCCTTCATCTCCTCCATGCCCTGGGCCGGCTTGGTGCACAGTCCGCCGGAGTCGAAAGTCAGCCCCTTGCCCACGAACACGAGCCTCTTCAGCTTGCGCTTGTCCGGCGGGCGGTACTTCATGTGGACGAAGCAGGGCGGGTGCGCGCTGCCGCGGCCGACCGCGTCGAGCAGGTGCATGCCCTTGCGCTTGATGGCGGCGTGATCCAGTACGGTGCACGCGAGACCGCTCTCCTTGCACGTTTTCGCGGCAACCTCGGCCAGGGCGGCCGGGTAGAGCTCGTTGGGCGGCGTGTTGATGAGATCGCGCGCCAGGCACACGCTTTCGCCAACCTTCTGGCCGAGCTCGGCCTGCTGGCGCACATCTGCGCCAGCCTTCTCGCGGGTGAGCAGGGCCACGCGATCGAGGGGGTACTTGCTCACACGCTCGCCGGTCTTGACGCGCTCGAAGCGGTACGCGCCGACCACGGCTCCCTCGGCGGCGGCGCGCGCCGCGGCCGCCAGCCCGAGGCCGTGCGGTTCGGGACAGCGAAATCTTCACGGCGATGGTCCTTCCTCAGCGGGACGCGACCATAGCCCAAGGCGGGCTCCGATGTCTCGGCCCATTGCCCATGCCTACACTCCGCTCGCCTCCGGTCCCCAGATGTACTTGTGAAGCTGGAGCTGCACGCGCACGGGCAGCCGATCCTCGATCACCCACGCTACGAGCTGCCGGGGATCGAGCCGGCCCCAGACACAGCTCGCGAGCAGGGCTGGCCCCAGCCGCACGAGCTCCCACGCGCGCATGGTGACCCGCATCCACTCGTAGTCGGCGCGGTCGGCCAGCACGAACTTGATCTCGTCGCGCGCGTCAAGGTGCCGCAGGTTCTCGCGACGGTTGCGCGCGCATTCACCGGAGCCCGGCGCCTTGAGGTCCATCACCTTGTGCACGCGGGGATCGACGGCGCCCAGGTCGCGGTGCCCGCCGGTCTCGAGCAGCACCGTGCGCCCCGCATCGCAGAGCTCGCTCAGGAGCAGGATCGCGCCGGGCTGCAGCAGCGGCTCGCCCCCGGTGAGCGTCACGAGCGGCGTGCCCGGATCGAGCGCCCGCGCCAGCACCTGCGCGCGCGCCAGGCGGCGGCCACCGCGCCGGGCTTGCGGCGTGTCGCACCAGACGCAGCGCAGGTCGCAGCCGGTCAGGCGCACGAAGGTGCACGGCAGCCCGGCGTAGGTCGACTCGCCCTGCACGCTCGTGAAGATCTCGCCTACGACGAGGCTGGCCTCTTTCACCGGCGCCAGCGTAGCCCCTCCTGCCTTCAGCGTCACAGGCACTCTACCTGCCCGGCTACCACCGCGTGGACGCACCCCTGCGCGGTGCGGACGAGCAGCCGGCCCAGCTCATCCAGCCCGGCCGCGGTGCCCACCAGCCCCTCGACCCGAACGGTCCGGCCGCGCAGCGCGTCCCGCGCGCCAAGCTCGGCCAGGAAGGGCCCGACCCGGGCTTGCTCGAAATCGGCGAGCACGCGTCCGAGCTCGGCGATGAGCAGGGCGGCCAGTTCCGAGCGGTCGAGGCCCTCGCAACCGAGAAGCCGCAGCGAGGTCGCCCGGCCGGCGATGGCGTCCGGGAAGCGCGCGGCGTGCACGTTCAGGCCGATGCCCGCCACGACCTCGGGCGGGCCGGAGCCACGGGAACGCGCCTCGACCAGCACGCCGGCCACCTTGCGGCCTGCGACGAGCACGTCGTTGGGCCACTTGACGAGCACGGGCAGCGCTGGCGCGGGCGGCAGCGCCCGCTCGACCACCCGCGCCACCGCGAGACCCACCACAAGGCCGAGCGGGCCGAGGTCGGCTGCCGGCAGGCGCGGACGCAGGACGACCGAGAGGAGCACGCCCTCGCCGGGAGGCGAGTGCCACGCGCTCCCGCTCCGGCCCCGGCCCGCGGTCTGCTCGTCGGCCAAAATGGCCGCGCCGTGCGGGGCGCCCGCCGCGACCGCCGCCCGCGCATCGTCGTTGGTCGAGCCGGTCGTCGCGAGCACGCGCACGGGCCGGCCCAGGGCCGTGCCGAGCCGGTCCAAGGTCCGCGCGATGCGCTCCGGATCGAGCCGATCGGCAACCGGCGCCATCAGCTCCGTTCCAGCCGTAGCTCGAGCGAGATGTCCGCCGCCGGGGCCGAGTGGGTGAGCGCGCCGACGCTGATCGCGTCCACGCCCGCCCGCGCGAGCTCGGCGACTCGCTCCAGCGTGACGCCGCCCGAAGCCTCCACGAGCGGCCGGGGCCCCCGGCGCCAGGCCCTGACCCGGCGCACCGCCGCCGCCACCTGCCGGGGCGTCATGTTGTCGAGCAGCACCGTGTCGACGCCGGCGCGTAGGGCCTGGTCGAGCTCGGCCAGGCTCGCCACTTCAACCTCGACGCAGGCGCTGTGCGACGCCCGCTCCCGCGCCCGGCGCACCGCCGCCGCCACGCCGCCGGCCGCCGCCAGGTGGTTGTCCTTGATCAGCACGGCGCTCCCGAGGTCGTCGCGGTGGTTGTGCGCGCCGCCGGTGCGCACCGCGTAGCGCTCCAGCGGGCGCAGGCCGGGCGTGGTCTTGCGCGTATCCGTGATGCGCGTCTTCGACCCCGGCGGCACGGCGGCGACGTAGCGCGCACTGAGCGTGGCGACCCCGGCCAGACGCTGGGCGAAGTTCAGGGCGACGCGTTCGGCCCCGAGCAGGCTGCGGGCGCGGCCGCTCACACGCCAGAGGATCGTCCCGGCCCGGACGCGGGCCCCATCGGGCTGGAGGATCTCGGCGCGCAGGCCGGGGTCGACGCGCTCGAAGCAGCGCGCGAACACCTCGCCGCCGCACACGACGAGCTCGTCCTTCGCCACGGCCTCGCCCACCGCCTGCGCCTGCTCGTCGATGCAAGCCTCGGTGGTCAGGTCGCCGCCCGCCAGATCCTCCTGCAAGGCCCGATCGATGATCGCGTCGAGAATGAGTCGAGGGAGCATGGGATCTTGCCGACATTTCCATGCCACCTGCGCGCCGCCGCCGTAGTAGGCTGAACACCAGATGGCTCCCGGCACGTCCAATCGTAGGTGATTGCCTACGTCGAAGCCAGCCTTGGAGCCGCCCGCGACCCGAGAACCATGGATCCGCAGGTCGGCCAGCTCATCAACAACAAGTACCGCCTCGTGCGCCTGATCGGCGACGGGGGCATGGGCAGCGTGTGGGAGGCGCGCCACGAACTACTCGGCACGAGCGTCGCGCTCAAGTTCCTGCACGCCACGCTGGCGCGGCGGCCCGGTCTGGTCGAGCGCTTCCTGCAGGAGGCACGGGTCTCGGCCCGCATCAAGAGCCCGCACGTGGTGGCCGTCACGGACGTGGACCGCACGCCCGAGGGCCTGGCCTACATGGTGATGGAGTACGTCGAGGGCGAGACGCTCCAGCGGCTCTACGAGCGGCTCTACGAGGCGGGCAAGCGGCTCTCGTACGGCGACGCCTTCGCCTTCGCGCTGCAGATCGTCGAGGGCATCGCCGCCGCCCACCGCGAGGGCATCGTGCACCGCGATCTCAAGCCCGACAACGTCATGCTCACGCTTGATAGCAAGGGGCAGACGCTGGTCAAGATCCTCGACTTCGGCATTGCCAAGCTCAAGGCCAGCGGCGAAGCCTACCGCGGCCTGACGCGCCCCGGCGTCGTGATGGGAACGCCCGAGTACATGGCGCCGGAGCAGGCGTTCTCCGCGGACAAGGTCGACGCGCGCGCCGACATCTTCTCGCTCGGCGTCATGCTGTTTGAGATGCTGGCCGGCCGGCGGCCGGTGGGCGGCGACAACGCGCACGCCATCGCGGCGCAGTACTTCGACGGCAGCATCGCGCGGCTGACCGATCTGGCGCCGGCCATCTCGGCCGGCCTCGCCGAGGCGGTGCACCGGGCGATGAGCGCCAAGCCAGAGCAGCGCTTCGCGTCGATCGAGGACTTCCGGCAGGCCATCGAGCCGTTCGCGCCAGAGGGGCCTCGCCACGTGCACCCGAGCAGGCCGGATCAAGACGCCATCCCCGCGGCAGCCATCGGGGCCGCGCGGCAGCCCGGTCCTCATGCGGAGCAAGACGCCGTCCCCACGGCGGCCTCCGCCGGCGCCGCGGCCGCCCCTGCCCCGGCCGGGCCGCCCGCGGCGGTGGCCAAGACGCTGCCAGACGACCAGCCGGAAGCCGCGGCGCCGCCGGACGGCCTCCCCGCCGTGTCGGCGGCCGCCGCGCCGCCACCGGCGCCCGGCGATGGCGGGGCGTTCGAACGGACGGCGCAGGTGGCCGCGCTTGGCGCGGCGGCGCTCGTCCTGTCCTCAGGGCAAGAGCAGCGCGCGGACGCGGCCGCCGCTCCACCGGCGGACGCGGCCGCCGCCCCACCCGCTGACGCAGCCGCTCCCGCTCCCGCAGCCCCGGCCGCCGCCGCTCCCGCAGCCCCG
>JACQWT010000175.1 GCA_016209145.1 Deltaproteobacteria bacterium
GCGGCCGTCGGCCTGCGGCCTCCGGCCGCCCACCCCCACCACCGCCCCGGGGGCATGAGCCGGCCAGCACCTTCTGCCCCGCCACTACTGTCTGTCGATGGCGCATCAAGGGTGCGTTGTGGCGGCCCCTGGCGCCACAAGGGGTGCAAATTGCGTGCGCCGGCCGATCGTGATCACGCGGATCGGTCATCGTGATCACGCGGATCGGTCATCGTGATCACGCGGATCGGTCATCGTGATCAGAGCCCTGGGAGGGGATCCGGGCCAAGCTAGGCGGCCGGGCAGCACGGCGACGCTGGATGGTTCCTCGCGCCGTCGGCCCAAAGGAGGCGCGATGGCGGCACAGAGGCTATCCATGCGGAAGATCAAGGAAGTTCTTAGGCAGAAGTGGGTGCTCGGCCGCACCCACCGCGAGATCGCCGAGAGCGTTGGCGTAGGCGCGGGCGTAGTCGGGAAACTGGCGCAAAAGTCGGAGGCGGCCAGGCTCGACTGGGCGCAGGTCGAGGCTCTGACCGACGAGCAGTTGGAGGAGCGGCTGTACGGCAAGCGCGTCGCGGCCGGCACGGCGCGACCACTACCCGACCCGGCCTACATTCACGCGGAGCGGAGCAAGCCGGGGGTGACGCTCGAGCTGCTGCATCTGGAGTACCTGGAGCAGCACCCGGAGGGCTATCACTACTCGCAGTTCTGCGAGGTCTACCGGCGCTGGCTCAAGAAACGGCGGCTGTCGATGCGGCAGGTGCACCGCGCCGGCGAAAAGCTGTTCGTCGACTTCTCGGGCAAGAAGCCCACCATCGTCGATCCCGCAACAGGCGAGGTCACCCAGGTCGAGCTGTTCGTCGCCGCGCTCGGCGCGAGCAGCTACACCTACGTCGAGGCGACGCGCAGCCAGCAGCTTGCTGACTGGATCGGCGCTCATGTGCGCACCTTCGAGTACCTGGGCGGGGCGACGCGCGACGTGGTTTCCGACCAGCTCCGCAGTGGGGTCAGCGTGCCTTGCCGCTACGAGCCCGGCATCCAGCGCACCTACGAGGAGATGGCGCGCCACTACGACACGACGGTGCTGCCCGCGCGTCCTGGCAAGCCTCGCGACAAGGCCAAGGTGGAGGTGGCCGTGCTGCTCGCACAACGCTGGATCCTGGCCCGGCTGCGCCAGCGGACCTTCTTCTCGCTCGGCGAGCTCAACGACGCGATTGCGGAGCTGCTCGATGAGCTCAACGGCCGGACCATGCGCGTCTACCAGGCGAGCCGACGGGAGCTGTTCGAGCGGCTCGACCGCCCGGCCTTGCGCCCGCTGCCGAGCTCGCGCTTCGAGTGCGGCGAGTGGGCAACTGCCCGCGTCAACATCGACTACCACCTCGACTACGAGGGCCATTACTACTCGGTCCACTACACGCACGCGCACGAGCAGGTTGACGTGCGCGCCACCGCGACGACGGTCGAGATTTTCCAGGACAGGATGCGGCTCACGTCGCACGTGCGCAGCTACGAGCGAGGTCGACACACGACCAAGCCCGAGCACATGCCCAAGGCGCATCAGCAGCACCTGGAGTGGACGCCTTCGCGTTTCGTCCGCTGGGCGAGCGAGATCGGGCCGCAGACGAAGAGGCTGGTGGAGCTGATCCTGGCCGATCGCCCCCATCCTGAGCAGGGCTATCGCTCGTGCCTGGGCATCTTGCGGCTGAGCAAGCGCTACGGGCCGGCGTGACTGGAGGCCGCCTGTGAGCGAGCCGTGGCCGTCGGTGCCCGCTCGTACCGACACGTCGACTCGGTGCTCAAGCACGGCCTGGACCGGCTGGCGGTCCGATCCGCGCCGCGCTCGGCCGCTCCGAGCACGCATCAGAACGTGCGTGGCCGCGACTACTACCACTAGGCGGAGGGCAGCATGCACACGGCAGCGACACTCCCGAGGTCCGTTGACCCGCTCGGCGCTCACGATGTCGAGCACCGCGAAGACTTCCGGCGCTTCGTGGTCGAAGACGCCGAACCATGGCACCGCGAGCAGCTGGGCCGGCTCTACCAGCTCTGGGCCCAGGGGAACGCGGCCTACTTTGACGGCGCCCTGGTGCCGCCCTACATCCTGCTCACCGAGCCCGCCGGCCCCCGCACCTACGTCGATTGCGGCGCCGTGTCGGGCTTCGGAGGGCGCTCCCAGAACCGCATCCGGCCGTCCCTGCTAGCGGGGACACACCCGCACCTTCGGGGACAGCTCGATGGCCGGCTGCGCTTCGTGGCGGACGTGCTGCTGCACGAGACGATCCACCAGTGGCAGCAAGAGCGGAGCGGGCAGACGGAGCAGGCCTGGCACGGGCACGGGCCGGCGTTTCGTGACCGCGCCAATGCCATCGGCCGGGCGCTCGGCCTCGCGCCCGTGCGAACCGCCAAACGGCGTGGCTCCGACCGACACCTGCCGTCGTGCGCCCAGTGGCCTCACTGCGTGCGGCCCCCCGACTACTACCTCGGTGCCTACCGGCCGCCGCTCGCCGACCCGGGCGACGACCACGCCGAGGAGCACGGTCCCGATGCAGGTGCTGCGTCCGGGTGCGCCACGACACTCACGCCGGACGAATGGCGACGGGTGCACAGCCTCGTCGCTCGACGAGTGAGCGATGGACTCGGGTCCGACGATGCCGTCGAGCACCAATGCTGGCGGCGGCTGCTCGACAGGTTCGAGGAGCGGGCCCGCTGAGGTGCCCCTCTGGCACCAGGAGCAAGGAGCGATGTTGAACGAACCGACCTTGGACAAGCTCAAAAACCTGCGGCTCGAAGCCATGGCGGCGGCGTGGGCCGAGCAGCAGCACAACGCCGACCACTCGCAGCTCTCCTTCGACGAACGCTTCGGCCTGCTCGTCGACGCCGAGTGGCTCGCCCGAGAGAACAAGCGGCTGGCCCGGGCGCTCAAGGAGGCCAAGCTCAAGCTCGGCCAGGCGTGCCTCGAGGACATCGACTACCCAGCCCAACGCGCGCTCGACAAGTCGGTGGTCCGCCAACTCGCCACCTGTCGTTGGGTCCGGGAACACCAGGCCGTCCTGGTGACGGGTGCGACCGGCACTGGCAAGAGCTACCTGGCGTGTGCGCTCGCTCATCAGGCTTGTCGCAAGGGCTACAGGGCCATCTACCGCCGCGCGCCGCGCCTCTTTGACGAACTTCGGCTCGCGCATGCCGACGGAACCTACGCTCGCCTGCTCGCCCGACTCGAGCGGGTAGACGTGCTCGTCATCGACGACCTGGCCATCGCGCCCATCGCCGACGAGGAGCGTCGCGACCTACTCGAAGTGCTGGAAGACCGATACGGCACCCGGTCCACCATCGTGACCAGCCAGCTACCTCCCGACGCTTGGCACGACTACCTAGCCGACCCCAACCTTGCCGACGCGATCTGCGACCGGCTTCTGCACAACGCCCACCGGATCATGCTAAGAGGACCTTCCAGGAGGAAGACCAAGGACAAGGAGAGCGCAGAGAAATAGAACAACGGACCAGCGTCGCTTCGCTCCGCACACGGTAACCCGACCGTAGCGATCACGATGCCCGATCTAGCTGATCACGTTGACCGGAATGCGCAGCATCACACCCTTGTGCGGGGTCGGATGATGCCGGCGCTGTGACGCAAAGCCACCGGTCGCGACCGCCAGCGGATCGACTCCGCCGCCAAGTCCGTGCTTCCGAGCTTCTTCCTCGCCAGACAACTCGAACACCCAGTCGTCGAGACGATCCGGCTACCCGACGGTCGTCGCCGCACTGGAAGCAGCGGCTCGAAGCCGCCGTGCGGAAACCGGCTTGTTGAGGAGGCCGGTCTTGCCGTCGAGCGTGTAGCCCGCGTTCCGAAGGGCGATGAGCACGTCGCTCAAGTGGACGTGATCCACACGCTCGTGACGGCGGATGGCCTCGCGCACCGTTGCCGCATAGACGTAGCTTGGATTGCGCGCCCGCTCCTCATCTAGTGAGGTCAACGCGGCATCGAGCAAGTCGGCCGCCTCGGCTTGGACGGGTACTTTCACCTCGTCTCTCTCCCTATCGTCGGGCTTGCGCACGGTCATGATGAGGTCGACGGTCACGACGCCCTCCGAGCCGGAGTTGAGGCCCTTCACCGACCGCTGTCCCTTGTCGAGGATCGCGATGTGGACAGGCACCGACTCGAAGCCGGCGTCGCGCAGAGCACGCTGCACGAGCCCCCAGATCGCGCCATTGCTGTTCCCGAACACGACCGACATGAACCGCTCCGGCTTCAGGACGCGGAATGCCTCGCTGAACGCGCCGCGGAGCAGGGCCTCGTAGCGATCGGCCGCGCCGTCCTTCTTCCTCCCCGTCGTGTGCATGACCGCCTCCCGCTCGTGCGCGGTCGTCGAGCCGAGCCATGCCTCCTGGAAGAGGTTCATGTCGCTGTAGAAGATGTTGCTGCCGAATGGCGGGTCGGTGAAGACGTAGTCGACCGAGGCGTCGGCGATGTGGCTCAGGACGTCCGCTGAGGCCACTTCGTATCGGACGTTGCCTGCGACGTCGCGGGCGAACAGGGGCATCGCGCGGAACACCTCCTCGTCCGCCCGGATCGCCGCCTCCACCTTGCGCAGGAATAGGTCGAAGACGTTCCACTCGTAGTAGACGGGCGCGATGTAGTAGGTCTGGTTCTGCGCGTTCAACGGCCGCTTCGGCCCCCACTGGTACCGGCGCGAGGCACGCGGGAGGATAGCGGTGAAGGCGAAGCGCAACTTCGTCCGGAGCCGGTCATCGACGACGCCGTCGATCGCCTTCAACAACTCCAGCAACGCGATGGCGTTGCGAGGCGAGAAGAACAGCTTCGTCTCGCCGAGGCCGTGCTTGCCGAGAGCCGAGCGACGGTACATCTCGCGGTGTTCGTCGATGGGCAGGCTCGGGACCTGGGACTGTCGCGGGTCCGCCGCCGCGCGCTCGACCGCGGCGCGATCGAGGTCCTGCGGCTCCTGCTCGACGAGCTTCCCCTCGGCCCCGCGAACGACCACCTGCACCGGGACGTCCCCCGCCCTCGGCCAGGAGCGACGCACGAACTCCCCCTTGCACGACGGACAGGCGTCGGGCTGGGCTGTGCCTCCCTTCCGCAGGTGCTTGAAGTACACCATGGACTGCGAACAGGCGGGGCAGACGTAGGTGAACGACCACACGACCCGGGCCATCTCGGTACGTTTCCCGTCGGTGGCACGCTTCGTCGTGTACAGGTCACCGAGCGCCTTGCGCGCTTCGCGCACGACGTCCTTGGCGGCGGCGCGCAGCTCTGAGGGGTTCGTCTCGGTGAGGTACCCGCGCGCGATGTGCTGGCCCAGCACGGAGATGTCCGCGAGCTGCGCGCGACGACCCTGCATGGCGGCCGCGATGCCGGTCATCCCGGAGCCGGCGAAGGGGTCGAGCACGACTTCTCCGGGGCGCGTGAACTGCTCGACGAAGGGGACGATCGCCGCGAGCGGCACCTTCGTCAGGTAGGCGTGGCAGTTGTAGACGGGGTCCGTGCGTGGGGCCCGGATCACCTCGGGGACGTTGACGTCCCGCAGCTCGCTCATCTCCACCTCTCGCTCGGTCACGATGCAGATGCGAGACGTATAGTCTGTAGATCTGGAGTCGTCAAGCGCCTACCTTCCGCCGCCAGCAGATGTCAGGAAGGTAGCCCTTGGCGCACCTCGAACCGAAGGAAGTCCTGGCTCGCAACCTGCGGCGCATCCGGACCTCGACCGGCCTCTCGCAGGAGGGGCTGGCGGCTCGATCCGGGCTCCACCGGACGTACATCAGCTCCGTCGAGCGCGGGCAGCGCAACGTCTCCGTCGAGAACATCTTCGCCATCGCTCGTGCCCTGGGCTGCGACCCGCAGGCGCTCATCGATGCGCGTTCGGCCGAGGGGGACGGCTGAATGGCGTTCAAGGCCGACACGAGCTTCCTCCGGTTCCTGACCATGGGCGCCGTCGGCGTGCGGGCGACGATAGCGCATCTCCGCGAGCAGGGCTTCGAGGCCATCGAGCTCGAGCGCTACTGCGCGTCGAACAAGATCTGGGCGACGAAGGTGAAGCGGCTGCGCCTGCCGGACATCCTGTGTGCCCGTACCGGGCTGCGGGTCGAGGTGCGCGCCAAGTCCGACCTCAAGGTCCGGATGAGCGACGCCCCGAACAACCCGGAGCGCCGGTGGGACGTCGGGCTCCGCGACGATGACGCGGTCGCGTTCGTGGCGTGCGACGGCGGCGGCGAGCAGATCCGCGTCTGCGGGCCGCCGGTCTTCTTCCTCGTCGGCGACCTGCGCACCTCGGTGAACGCGACCAAGCTCGGTCGGCCGAAGTCGGCGGCGGAGGGCGCCGAGCGCGACCGCGAGTGGAGGAGCACCGTCCCGTCACAGGACGGGGAGATCATCGAGGTCACGAAGGACCGAGTGGTCGCGCAAATGGCATCGGGCCGGCGGCAGACGTACCAGCTCGGCGACAAGGCCGCGTACGTGCGTCCTGGCGATCGGTTCTTGAGATGCGCCTCGATCATCGCGGGAGTCGTCCCGCGGCTCGCGCCTCTGACCGCCGCGAAGAAGAAGACGTGGGATCCGCTGCCGACGCTGACGGCCCCGGATGCCGTTGACCGGTACGCCGCTGCCAAGGCGATCCCGCACCGGGGGCTCGGGGCGGCCAAGGCCCGTGCGGCGCTCCTAGCCGCGATGAAGCGCGAGGCGGACGACCGGGTGGCGCTTGAGATCGCCGCTTCGGCCGCGCGGCTCGGTGCTGACGCCGGCGCAGAGCATCTCGTGTCCGTTGTCTCGAACCACAGCCGCGGCGACCTCCGCATGGAAGCCGTCCTCATCCTGACCGAGCTCGGCACGGCCGCCGCCGCGAGGGAGTTGAAGCGGATCGCCACGGGAGCGGAGCTCGCCGGAAACGAGCTCCGGCAAGCCGCCGCGTGGGGCCTCGGCAAGGCGGGGTGTCGGGCGTATCCAGATCTCGTGGACCTCCTCGGAGATCAAGACGACGCCGTCGTGCTCCACGCGATCGCCGCCTTCGGCGCGGACACGTCGACCGAAGTGGTCGCATCACTCGTGGCGGTGCTTCGTGGCGGAGATCCACGGACGCGTGCAGCAGCGTCCGAAGCACTTCGCCTCGTCGGCACCGGCGCGGTACTTCGCGCGCTCGTCGAGGCCGCGCGCGCGGGCGATGGCCAACGGGCCTGGGTACTCGCAACACTCGGGAGACTCGACGCAGCGACCGTCCGGACCGCACTCGCCGGCGACGCGCTTCTCACGGAGGTCGAGCCGATGCTGACCCTCGGGCCGACGGAGAACTGGCTCGCGGTGGCGGCGACGGCCTCGGACCTGCGCTTTCTGCTCCAGCAGGACGTGCCGGCGTGAGCTCTTGCTCAGTATCCGCTCGGCGGGCTCCGTGAGGGTCGGCACGCCCCGTCTCGTAGCCAAGGAGAGGCGCAGCTAGGCTGTAGCGCGATGAGACGTGGTGAGCGGACAGGAACGTCCTGGCGTGATGTGGGAGAGCCAAGGTACCCGC
>JACQWT010000176.1 GCA_016209145.1 Deltaproteobacteria bacterium
GCGGGTACCTTGGCTCTCCCACATCACGCCAGGACGTTCCTGTCCGCTCACCACGTCTCATCGCGCTACAGCCTAGCTGCGCCTCTCCTTGGCTACGAGACGGGGCGTGCCGACCCTCACGGAGCCCGCCGAGCGGATACTCACCATCATCCCTGGCACCAGGCCCATCGCGCCGGCAGGCTACCACACCCTGGGGCGGCCCGCCCCCCGGAACTTGGCCCGCCGCGCCTGCCGGGGGCAAGGCTCGACTTCATGAAGTCGTCGCGCCCCTGTCCCGCGGCGCTGCTCGCCGCCACGCTTGCCGCCGCCGGCTGCGCGAGCAGCTCGAACCAGCAAGCCAGCTCCGACGACGAGGGCGGGATCATCCCTCAGGTGCCCGTGCCGGCCGCGGACGGTCCCAAGCTCGTGGCGCTCGTCCACCGCACCGTGGTGCGCGACCGGCCTTCCGCGTCCGCAAAGGCCATCGGCTACCTGCGCGCGGGCGGGCGCGTGGCCCGGGCCGCCGAGCCCTACTCGCGCAAGGGCTGCCCCGGCGGGTGGTACCCGGTTCGGCCGCGCGGCTTCGTCTGCGCCGGCGTCGAGGCCTCGACCGATCTGGACGCGCCCGTCGCGCGCGTGCTCGCGGCCGAGCAGATATGGTAGGATAATGTAGTTACCGCCTTCCAACCTGCTCCCTCCTCGCCCCCTTTCGGTTCTTCTACACGCCACGACCGAGCGCGGCGCCGGCGGCGAGCTCGGGGCCGGTCGCTTCCGCGCCTGCCGCCAGCGGCTCGGCGGCTCGCGCCCGCAAGGAAACGCTGACCCTGGTGGCTGGCGGCGACGTCAGCTTCGGCCGCGAGCGCGGCCAGCTGCTGCTTCGCGATCCGGATCGCGACGACTTCGCCACGCTCCGCGCGCTGATCGATCCGGCCGACGTGCGCTTCGTCAACATCGAGTCCACGCTGAGCGATCAGCACGGCGAGACGGGATCGCCCCTGAACAAGCTCGTCTTCACCGGCCCGCCCATCGCCTCGCGATCGCTCGAGCGCGCGCACATCGACGTCGTCTCGCTCGCCAACAACCACGCCTGGGACTACGGCGAGGCCGCGCTGCGCGAGACCTTCGACCACCTCGATCGGGCCGGCATCGCCTACGTCGGCGCGGGCCGCAGCCGGGCCGAGGCCTACGCGCCTCGCTTCGTCGAGCGTTCCGGCTTCAAGCTCGGCTTCGTGGCGGTCACCGACATCTGGAACCAGGCCTACACGCCGCATCCGGGCAAGGAGCTGGTGGCCGACGCCAACCTCGAGACGATGGCCGCGGCGATCCGGCAGGCGCGCGCCGAGCCGGGCGTGGACGCCGTGATCCTGAGCTACCACGGCGGCGACGAGTACGTCGATCGGCCGCTGCTGCGACAGATCGAGGTCTTCGCGGCCGCGGTCAAGGCGGGGGCGGACGTGGTGATCGGCCACCACCCCCACGTCGTGCGCCGCGTCGAGTTCGTCGACGGCCGGCCGGTGCTGCACAGCCTCGGCAACCTGCTCATGCGCATGAAGACCGGCGCCCCGTGGACCGAACTCGGCATGCTGGCGCGCATCGTGCTCCGGCGCGGGGGGCTCGCGCCCTCGGTCGAGATCTGCCCCTACCGGCTGTGGGGCTACACCGCCATCCCGCTCGCCGCCGATCCCAAGCGCCAGGCCTACGAGGCCCACTTCGCACTCAAGTACGGCTGGCTGCTGCGCGGCAGCGGCACGCGCATGGGCGCATTTGGCGCCGACGGCTGCGCCGCGCTGCTGCCGCCGGAGTGAGCGGGCGGCAGCCGCACATTTCACCTCGCGCCGGTCGATCTGCTATCGGGTCGAACGTGCAGCGGCAACGGTCAGGCACGCCCCGCGGGCACCGGCCCCGCAGGCGCGGGACGAGGTGGGTCGCGGCGATCTGCACCGGCGCGCTGGCGCTCGGCTGCGAGGACGGCGGAGCGAGCCGCGGCGCCGGAACGCCGAGCGCGACCGGCGGGCCATCGGCTCCGGCGGCGACGGCATCCGCCCCGGCCGCAGCCACCGGCTCCGGCTCGGCCCCGCCGGCCCGCACCTGCCCGACTCCGTGCCCGTCCATCGAGCGCTGCGACGGGGCGGCCGGCCGCTGCGTGCCGGCCTGTCCGGCCGGCGAGATCTACGTGCCGCCGACCGGGCCCGAGGGCTTCCGCATGGGCGTCGAGCGCAAGTCGGGCTTCGACACGCCTCACCGCGTCGTCCTGACCAAGCCGTTCTGCATGGACGCCACCGAGGTCACCGCAGGCGCCTACGCCGAGTGCGTCAAGGCCGGCAAGTGCGCCGAGCCGCGGCTGTGGGGGCTGTGGTCGACCTACCCGGGTCTGCCCGATCACCCGGTCAACAAGGTCGACTGGAACCACTCCCGGATCTACTGCGAGTTCCGCGGCAAGAGCCTGCCAACCGAGGCGCAGTGGGAGTGGGCTGCGACCGGCGGAGACGGCCGCAAGTGGGCCTGGGGCAACGAGGAGCCGGACTGCGATCGCGCCGACTTCACCCCGGGCCCGCTCGAAACCTGGTAGGTATAGGTAGGAGCAGGTAGGATATGGTGCGCTAATGTAGTTGCCGCCTTCCAACCTGTTCCCCCTCGCCCCCTTTTGGTTCCTCTACACGCGAGGAGCCGGGCCGAGGACGTAAGCCGCGATCGCGGCCGACTCGGCGTGCCGCCCTTGCTGGCGCGGAAATGCCGTGAACGGGTACCCCCCGGCTCGATATCCGCGGGACTCGCCCAGCGGCTTGTCGCGCGCCTGCCCGCGTGCGAGCCTCGCGAGGATCCCGGTATGTTGCTGACCGAAGCCAAGCGCGATCCGCGTCATCTCGTCGTCGTCGATCCTCCCCATCCCGGGCCGCTGGACCTGGGCGCGATTGCACGCGAGCTCCAGACACTGCCCGCGGATGCGCAAGCGCTCGTGACGGCTGGGCTGCCGACCGCCTGCCAGCTCGCTGCCGACCGCGCGATGGCCGAAGCCGCGATCGCGCGCCTCGCATGTGCGGGTCTCCGATGCGCGAGCGTGACGCTCGACGGCTTGCGTGGCGTGCCGGTCCCCGAGCAGGCCCATCAGATCTCCGTCGATGGCGAGGGGATCTCGTGGAGCACGACGCAGGGCACCGAGGGAACGCTGCGGTGGCGGCAGCTTCGCACCGCGCTGGTCCTCGATCTCGCCGGGGAGCCAAGGCGCAGTCGGGCCGAGGCCGTGCGTCCCGCCTCCGGCGGCTGGAAGGGAGACCTCGCGCGGGGCATCTCCGGCGCTCTGGCGACGGCCGCAACGGGCGTTCGCGTGGGCACGAGCGCGCGCTACGCGCTCGAGGTCGGCGGCGCGACGACGCGTGGGCCGCGGCGCGCTCGGCTGCCCATGGAGCGGCTCATCTCGACGCGACTCGACGCTGCGGTGCCAACGGTGCATGGCAAGTGGCTCGCACTCCTGCAACTCGTCGCCGAGCGGGCGCCCGACGTTGCAATCGACCGACGTGCAGCCGGCGCGAGAGCCGGGCTCGCGCCTCGCGCCGCGTCTCGCGCCCAGCTCGGTGGCCTGCCCGAGGCCGAACGAGCCGTGCTCTCGAGCCCCCTGGAGTTCTTCGCGGCCTACGCGTGCGCTCTGGCAGGCATCGGCATCTGAAGTTCGCCGCTGTGCGGCCCTGCGGCCCTGCCCCAGGTCAACGGCGGCCGGGCGGCCCGTGACGGGCGGCCCGTGACGGTCGCGGCGGCGGCAGGGGCGGGCCGGAGTCGGGAGCGGATGCGGTGTCGTACGTGAGCGCAACCGCGAGGCCCAAAGCCACCCGCGCCTACGCCGGCGGCGCCACCACCACGCGGATGGCCTTCTCGCCCGGGTCGATGCTGGCGCCCGTGCCGCCATCGGCGCGGCCGCACTTGGCGAAGAAGACGCGTAAGCGTTCACGCATTCTCCCAGCCGGCTCGTCAGGCGGCTCGGCGTACGTGTTCGTGCGCGCGGGCGGAGCCTGGACCCTGGAGCAACAGTTGGTGGCGAGCGACA
>JACQWT010000177.1 GCA_016209145.1 Deltaproteobacteria bacterium
ATGATGACCTTGACCTGTCCCGCAACAAGGAAGAACCCGTCGAGCTGCCAGGCGCGGAAGGCACACGTGCTCTGCCCCGAGATCATGTCGGCCCCTGCCGGGACCGGGCGTAGCAGGCTGCGCCCGGCCGGAGCGCTGGCGCGGAGGACGGCCGGATCCCCCAGCTCCAGCACGTCCCAGAGGGTGGGAAGCAGGTCGAGGTTCTGCACGTTGCGCCCGTTCCAGGCATCGAGATTCCGGGCCCAATCGGGGCGTGAGACGAGCAGGCGCGGGGGCACGCGGATCCAGATCGGCACGCGCAGCGCGTACTCGTAGAACGCGCCCAGCCGTTGCACGCCGTGATGCGGATCGAGCACGTCGCCGTGGTCGGAGGTCGAGACCACCACGGTGCTCTGCGCGAGGCCCAACTGCGCCAGCGCGCCCACCAGGCGCTCCAGTTGCCGGTCGAGGTAGCGGGCGGCGAGCCGGTACCCGGCGATCCCGGCACGCGGAGCTCCGGCGGCCTCCGGGCCGGCCCAGTAGGGCGCGTGCGTGGCGTTGAAGTGCACCACGCCCACGAAGGGCTGGCGCGCGGCGGCGAGCAGCCGAAGTTGCGCGATGACGGCGTCCGTCACGAGAGCGTCGTCCACGCCGCCGTTGCCCACGAGCTCGGCCCCGAGCTCGCGGCCCGTGCGCTGCACGTCCACGTTGCGGTCGAGGAAGTACTCGTCGAAGTGGCCGAAAGACCAGTCCACGGCGGCAAAGAGGAAGGTGCTGGCGCGGGCGGCCTTGCCCATCGCCCAGAGCGAGGTGACGCGGCCGTAGGCGTGCGGATCCCCGCCCGGATCCACGCCCGAGAGGATTGCCGGCACGCTCGACTCCGTGGCGGTCGAGTTGGTGCGCGCCCGCACGAAGGCGAAGTACCCCTCGTCTCGCCGCCCTACCATCGCCGCCGCGAACGGGGCCACCTCCCGGGTCGGAACGGCGTCGTGGTAGCCGAGATCGGGAAACTGGGCGTCGGCCCGCAGGGACGCGTGCAGGATGAGCAGCACGTTCGGGCGCGGCCCGTCCGGCGGCGAAGGCAGCGCCGGACGCACGGGGACGACGAGGTGCTTCTCGCCCGTCGTGCGGGCGAGCCCGAAGAGCGCGAACGCCGCCGCGGCGTTGGCGTCGAGCGGCAGGGGGTCCTGGAACCCGGCCGTGCCGAGCGTCAGCACCGAGACAGCCACGTAGGCGGCGCCGCCCAGGCCGGCCGCCACCCGCCCCCGGGCGGCGCGGGGCAGCGGCGTCGGCGCCGCAGGCCGGCCCAGCACGAGCGCGCAGGCGCCGGCGCAGGCCAGCACGCCGAGCAGGTGGAAGGGCCCGAGGATCCACCGGCCGAGCTGGGAGGTGAGCTCGGGCTCGCCCAGGGCCCAGCGCAGCACCTGCCAGCTCGGCGTCTGCCACAGCTCCTCGCGGTACGTGAGCGTGGCGACGAGAAGGCCCCCGAGGCACAGGCCGAGGCCCGCGGCGAGCGCGCGGCGCAGCCAGGGGCGAGCGCGGGTCAGCCTTGCCAGGAGCTCGGCCACGAGGAGCCAGCTCCCGAGCGACCACAAGAGGCCCAGCAGGTACACGCCCGCGTCCTGGAGCGACCAGTTGCTCGGCCGCACGCTGCCGCCGACGCGCATCCGGCACCCGAGATCGAGCCCGATGCCCAAGAGCGGCAGCACCAGCGTCGGCAGGGGCCCGCGGCCGAACGCGGAGCGCAGCTTCGCAAATCGCCTGCCCCCGGGGTGGATCCCGCTCTGCCGGCGCATCACCTTGGGCCGCGATCGAGCCGAGGAGCCTCCGGCGTCTTCCGGAGGTGAAACACGCCGAGCCCGTTCCACCACAGCTCCCGGTCCTCGTTGCCGGGCAGCGCCCGGTGCCACAGGACATCGAGCCCCGCGTCGCGCAGGCCCTGCGTCGTGGCGTCGCGGATGATGGGGTCGCTCCAGTCGTCCATGACGAGCACGCAGCGCTCCGCGAGAAAAGGCGCCGCCAGCACGACCCCCGCGCGCGTGCCGCGGGCGCTGTGATCCCCATCGTAGAAGTACACGCCCACGGGTGAGCTCACCAGCCGCCGGGCGAACAGGCGCTCGTAGCGCATGGGAAAGAAGATGATGTCGGCGGTCCTGCCGCGGTAGCGGCGCAGGTTGCCGTACAGGGCGCGCCGCGCCAGCACGCCCGGCCCGGTGAACTTGCCCCAGAAGCGGAACTTGTCACAGCCGATGCAAGCCCGGCCGAAGTTGCCAAGCGCCGCGGACAGGAGCGTGAGCCCTTTCCAGGTGCCGATCTCGAGGTAACTCTCGCCCGCGTCCATCCGCCGGACGAGATGGTTGAGCAGATGACAGACGCGGGGGCTCGACAGTCCCGGGATGTCGACCAGAGGCACCGCGCCCGCAAACTCGCCGTGCTCCTCGAGGATCTCGGTCACGACGTTGGTCCGCACCCGTCGCCTCCCTGGCCCCGAAGAGAAGCCCCTCCCCGCTTGGCGCAACTCGTGGCGGGCGGCGCCCCGGCTCAGTCCGCCGGCAGGTTGTGCAGGTACAAGAGCGCGTCGTGCTCGGCCTCGAGCGAGGTGCCGAGCCGGTCCCATGCCTTCTCGCTGTTGGCCAGACTGCTGTCGCCGAACGACGTCTCGTCGAGCCAGACGCGGTCGAAGTCCGGCGTCTTGCCGGCCGCCACGCTCTCGGGAGTGAACCAGTTGTCCTTGTGCACCCGGAAGATAAACATCCAGTGCTTGTACTTGTTGGCGCTCGGATCGCCCCCGGTCACGGTCACGCCGGGCGTGACGAAGTTGTCCGACTCGCTCATCTCGTAGCTCGATGCCACGAACGGCGAGTAGGCCTGGGTCATGACGAGCGGCTTGAGCGGCATCTGGTCGTTGTAGCCGGAGCTGTACCAGTCGGTGTGCCGGTCGACGTCGAGCTGCAGCAGCTTCTCCAGCTTGCCCTGGTCGCCGCCCAGCAGCTTGCCCAGGCCGAAGTCGCCCTTCTTGAAGTACGTGGCGTAGCCCGCGAGCAACGGCACCGCCTGGCCGCTCTGGTCGAGCGCGCGGTACGGGCTGCGGTCCCCGAACAGGCAATTCGCATCGCTCACGGCCCGGGGAATGACCGTGAAGGCGCTGTTCGAATCCAGGCCGGGCAGGTTCGGGTCGATGACCGTCCAGGCCGCCAGGCCGGCACGGGCCGCGTTGTAGCGGCTGTTGAACGGGTAGCGGAAGTAGATCCGGCATGCTTGGACGGTCACGCCGGCGCCCGGGTTGATGTCCTGGTAGGCCCGCGCCGGATCCTTGGAGCTGCACTGGCGTGTGATGGTGCGCGCGAACCAGATCATCCCGTTGGACTCGGGCGAGTTGGGCTTGATGTTCGAGTCGCCGCGGAAGTCGTAGTAGTAGTTCTCCTCGTCGGGGAGCTTGCACGACTTGCTGCGGAACGCGGCGTAGCCCGTCTTGAAGCTCGCGTAGTCGTCGAAGGAACGCGCCTTCTTGACGTACTCGGCGAACATGTACTTGGTCTCGCACACCGTCTGCGGCGGCACCGGGGCATCCGCCGTGATGCCGCCGACGCTGACCGTTCCCTTGCCCTGGTCCGCGAGATCGTCGCGCTTGGCGGCGAAGAGCGCGCTCGAAACCGCCAGGTACGGGTGGTACTCGGCCTTCTTCATCTGCATCCAGGGATCGCCGGCCGGATCGTAGGGGCCCTTGTCCTTGTCGCTGAGGTAGTTCATCCGCTCGCCGACCCAGCGCAGCTTGGCCTCGACCATCGTCGCCCTGTCCCGGAACTCGCCGCACAGGTACGTCAGGAAGTCGTGCGCCTCCTGCTTGACCTTGCCGTTCAGCTCGGCCGGCACTGCCGACGCGTGATGCTTCTTGATGTCCGAGTACAAGGCGAAGCTGTGGCGCCAGATCTTGCCGAGCTGTGTCGCCGCCTTCATCACGAGCGGGTCGGCGTAGTTCGGCACCGGACGGACCGTGACGCCGGGGTCGCCGATGCAGTACTTCGCCCACAGGGCCTCGTTCGCCTTGGCGTCGGCCTGGTCCGGCGCCCACCGCTTGGGCGGGCCGAGCTGGGTGGCGCCGGCCTCTTCGCTCCCGATGTCCTCGCCTCCGCAAGCAGTCACGGCAGCGAGGCAGCCGATGCAGGCACAGAACAGCAACCGGAGGTCACAGCGGGTGTCGGGGAAGATGTGTTTCATACCTACCTTGGCCTACCTCATATCACGTGGGCTCGCGGGCGTCTACGCCGTCGAAGTCCGCGCGCGCTGGCTGCTCGGGCCGTAGGCCAACCACTGCGCCTCGAACTGTGCAATAATACGAGCCGTGAGCCCTAGCCCTACGCGTAGACTGGTCCCGTACCTCGTTCCTCTGCTGTCCCTCCTGCTCGGCTGCCTGGCCGACGACGGCGCCATCGCCTCCGACGCCGAGAGCGCGACGCAGCTCAAGCCGTCCGAATTCTGCACCGCCGCCACGGCCGGCAAGGCGGCGTGCAAGAGGGAAGACGCGGTCGCGCAGCGGTTCGACGCCGTCCGCGGCGACGATGCTGCACTCACGCAGCTCCTGGTGGCCATGCCCAAGGGTGGGGATCTGCACAGCCACCTCTCCGGTGCCGTGCAGACGGAGCAGCTCATCGACTGGGCGGTCGCCGACGGCCTCTGCGTCAAGAGCGGTAGCACGACGCTTTGCTCGTGCGCCGACTCCAAGGGCAAGCCCGTGCCCGGAGCCTCGCCCGTCGGCAACGTGCCCGAGAAGGATCTCATCCGCGCCTGGTCGATGGAGGGCTTCAAGGGCACCGTGGCCGAGGGCCGCGACCACTTCTTC
The DNA here is from genome assembly GCA_016209145.1 of Deltaproteobacteria bacterium. Classification (GTDB taxonomy): domain Bacteria; phylum Myxococcota_A; class Polyangia; order Polyangiales; family Polyangiaceae; genus JACQWT01. The sequence continues at coordinate 4,820 of JACQWT010000177.1, forward strand.
GCCACGTTTACCCAGTTCCGCCTGGTCACGCTGAGCCACACCGTGGACATGCTGGCCGCGGTACGCTCGCACGCGGCATCGCAGAAGGAGCAGTACCTCGAGCTGATGCTATCGCTCGGCACCAGCGGCGCCGCCAAGGCCGCCAAGCGCGTGGTCGGCAGCGGTTTCAAGTGGGAGAAGGCGCAGCTCTTGGCCAAGCGCGACGCGCTGGTCGCCGACGCCGAGTTTCAGGCCAACCTCCAAACGGCGCTGGACGATCTCGACGGCCAGGTGGCCGCCACCGAGAGCGCGCTCGGCTGCGGCACGAGCAAGGCCGATCCGGGCTGCGGCGTGGACACGCGCTACATCGTGCAGGTCTACCGGCCGTCCACCCGCGACCAGGTCTTCGGGCAGGTGGTGCACGCCTACGAGCTGGCCAAGCGCGACCGCCGCGTGGTCGGCTTCAACCTCGCCGGGCCGGAGGACCAGATGTTCGCGCTCGGCAACTACAAGTCCATGATGCAGGCCATCGGCATCCTGCGCGAGGACTACGGCAGGGACGTCAAGGTGGCGCTGCACGCCGGCGAGCTCGTGCCCGAGCTGCTCTCGGAGAGCTCGCAGAAGGATCTGACCTTCCATATCCGCGAGGCGGTGCTAACCGCCGGTGCCGACCGCATCGGCCACGGCGTTGACATCGAGACCGAAAGCATCGAGGGCATGTCGCCGGCCGACCTGCGCGAGGAGATGCGCAAGCGAGGCGTGGCGCTCGAGGCCTGCCTGGCCAGCAACTACTGGATCCTCGGAGTGTCCGGCAAGAAGCACCCCCTGCCGCTGTACCTCGAATCGTCGGTGCCGGTCGCCATCAGCACCGACGACGAGGGGGTGAGCCGATCGAGCCTGGCGTTCGAGATCAAGCGTGGGGCACAGGAGCACGGCCTCGGCTACCGCCAGGTCAAGGCGATGGTGCGTGCCTCGCTCGAGCACGCCTTCCTGCCCGGCGAGAGCCTGTTCGCGTCTACCGACCCCCTGACGCTGCACGCGAGCTGCACGGCCACGGGCTGCAAGAAGCTCGTCGCGGCAAGCGAGCGAGCCAAGGCCCAGTATCGCCTGGAAACCGAGCTGGCGACCTTCGAGCGGGCGCTGGCGGGCAAGTAGTCCCTTCGAGGGATTGAGGCAGGCCATGGTGACCGCTGCCCCCTGGGCCGCCGGGGCGGTAGTCGCGGGCAAGTATCGCGTCGCGCGCCAGCTCGGCGAGGGGGCCATGGGCGTGGTGGTTGCGGCCGAGCACCTCGTGCTGCGCCATGGCGTGGCCATCAAGTTCCTCAAGTCCGACGTCGACGCCCTGGCCCTGGAGCGCTTCCTCCAGGAGGCGCGTGCCATGGCGCAGATCGGCTCCCAGCACTGCGTGCGGGTGCTCGACGTCGAGCTCTGCGCCGGCAGCGGCGCCTTCATCGTCATGGAGATGCTCGCCGGCGAAGATCTGGGCGAGCGGATTGGCCGGACTGGCCCGCTCTCCCTGGCCGACGCGGCGGATCTGCTGCTGCGTTATGTCACTTCTGGCCCGGCGGACTCCCGCACAGCACATGGCCAGGGCAGGCACCGTCGCCTCCGGCCCTGTCCGCGGGCCGGCCTGACGGCTCCGGCCGGCCGAACTTCCGGACACGGGGCAGCTGGCCCGCAATCGCCAGAAGTGTGCTATGCTTCCGGGCCTGGCAGCACGAGAAGGTCCGCTGCCCCTTGGAGGTTCACATGACCAGTCGCATCAAGCACAACCACATCGTTCTTCTGGCGGGCTGCCTGGCGCTCGCGGCGCCGGCTGCCTGCTCGGACGGCGGCTCCACGAGCGAGACTCCTTCCGGGCCGACCTGCCCCGGGGCCACGCTCTGCGGCAACAGGTGCGCCGACACCAACATCGACCCGGCCAACTGCGGCGGCTGCGGCACTGCCTGCCAGGCCGATCAGGTCTGCTCGGGCGGCCAGTGCGCGTCGGCCTGCAGCGCCGGCACCACGAACTGCGGTGGAAGCTGCGTCGACACGGCGGCCGATGCGCACAACTGCGGCAGCTGCGGCAAGGCGTGCGGCGCCGGCGAGGTCTGCTCGGCCGGCGCGTGCGTCATGGAGTGCGGCGGCGGCACCACCGAGTGCGGCGACAAGTGCGTGGCCACCGACAGCGACCCCAAGAACTGCGGCAGCTGCGGCAAGGCCTGCGCCGAGGGCGAGGTCTGCTCCGCCGGCAGCTGCGCGGTGGCGTGCGGCGGCGGCGCCACCAAGTGCGGCAGCAAGTGCGTCGACACCAACAACGACCCCAAGAACTGCGGCGCCTGCGACAAGGCCTGCGCCGAGGGCGAGGTCTGCTCCGCCGGGGCCTGCGGCCTGGTGTGCGGCGGCGGCACGACCAAGTGCGGCGACAAGTGCGTGAACACCGACAGCGACCCCAACAACTGCGGCAGCTGCGGCAAGGTCTGCGCCATGGGCGAGATCTGCTCGGCCGGAGCCTGCAACCTCGTGTGCGGCGGCGGCGCCACCAAGTGCGGCAACGCCTGCGTCGACACCCAGAGCAATCCCGTCCACTGCGGTGGCTGCGACAAGGCCTGCCCCCAGGGGCAGGACTGCGTGTCCGGTGTCTGCATGCTGCAGTGCGCCGGCGGCACCACGCAGTGCGGCAACACCTGCGTCGACATCCAGACCAACCCCTCCCACTGCGGCGGCTGCAACAAGCCTTGCCCCCAGAACCAGATGTGCTCGGCCGGCAAGTGCACGCTGCAGTGCGCGGGCGGCTTGACGGCGTGCGGCGGCTCCTGCGTCGACATCCAGAACAACCCCTCCCACTGCGGCGGCTGCAACAAGGCCTGCCTGGATTGGCAGTTCTGCAGCTCCGGCACCTGCAAGGACTTCGGCCTGACCTACAAGCCCTCCGGGCCCCAGTCGAACATCGCCGTGAGCACGGTGGCCAAGGGCGGGTGGCAGCAGTGCTTCAAGAACCTCTACAAGGACAGCACCTCGCTCTCGACGCTGCTCAACACCACCTGCAAGAAGGCCAACCTGATGCTGGCCTGCCGCGCAGCGAGCTCGGCCACGCTGACCGCGCTCGCCTGGTCGCCGCGCGCCGACGTCGTCTTCGACACGGGCTCGACCAACACGCCGCACAACGCCAACGGCATCGGCTGGTACTAGAACAACAGCTACTCGTGGGGCTTCGCCAAGCAGGGCGACCCGATCCAGCGCCAGAGCTGCGACACCGGATGGCAGAACGGTACGCTCAGGATCTGCTGGCACACCGGCAACAGCAACATGACCGGCGGCTGGCGCTGCGGCACGAACACCGAGCTCAACAACAGCAGCGCCTACGAGCGGCTGGTCTACCAGGCCAACTGACGCCGCGCCGGGCGGGCTCCGTGACTGTGTCCGCTTGAATCCGTCGGAATCTGACCGTCGCGCGCGACGGCGGATGCGGCGGGATCAGGGCACGGCCGGCCGGCACACCACGAGCTGCTTGGGGCACCGCGACTCGAAGGGCCGCTCGTCGTAGTCCCCATACTTGTGCTCGATGGCGAAGCCATTCAGGGCGAGCAGCGCGTCGAGCTCCTGGGGGAAGAAGATGCGCATCTCGAGCTCGTCGACGCGCGCCTCGCGCTCGCCGGCGATCTCGTAGTACCAGGTGATGCGGTTGACCTGCCGGGCATGGTCGTAGCGGTTGCGCTCGCGCATCACCACCTGCTCGCCGAGGTAGGGATCGAGGAAGCGCAGGATGGGCTCGCGCACCTCGGGGTCGCAGGCGAGCCGCGCGACGCTCGGGTTGAAGGTGTCGATCACCAGCCGACCGCCGTCGCCGAGGTGCCGGCGCACGGCCGCCAGGCAGCCGCGGACGCCGCCCAGATCGAGCAGGTGGTTGAAGCCGTTGTAGGGGAAGATGACGAGGGCGAAGCGCCGGCCGAGGTCGAAGTCGCGGCAGTCGGCGTGATGCAGCGCCACCGGCACCCGCAGCCCGAGCGCTTTGCTCCGGGCGCGGGCGAGCAGCGGCAGCGAGAGATCGAGGCCCGCGACCTCCGTGCCGCGCTCGGCGATGGCCAGGCAGACGCGCCCCGTGCCGCAGCCGAGCTCGAGCAGTGGGCCGCCGTGACGCTCGACTTGGCGCAGGTAGAAGGGCAGGTCGCGGGGCGCCGTCATCTGGGCGAGCAGGTCGTAGTGCGTCGCGTCGGCGTAGATCGAGGGCAGCGGCGCGGCGGGCGGACGGGCCGGCTCGGGCGCAGGAGCGGGGGACGTAGCTTGGACGGGCGCGGCCATGGCAGGGCACGGGCGGGTGCGTCGCGCCATGATAGCGCGGCGGGCGGCGCCGCGCCCGGCGCAACCTGCGGAGCCCCTGGGCCGATGATAGCTCGGTTGCGCGCCTCTGAACGGATGCCATATGCTCCCGTCATGAGCCGTCGGTGCGGGTTGCCCTGGGCGCTCGTCGCGGTCGCGGTTGCCGCGGGGTGGCTCGGCGGCTGCGGCGAGCAGGTCGACTACAAGATGGGCGAGCCTCAGACGGGCTCCTCGGGCGCATCCTCCGGTGGCGGCGGCCACGAGGCGGGCAGTTGCGGCGACGGCGAGCTCGCTCCGGGGGAGGGCTGCGACGACGGCGCGGCACAGGACGGCGACGGCTGCAGTGCGACCTGCCAGGTGGAGGCCGGCTGGACCTGCTCGGGCGAGCCCAGCCAATGCGAGCGGCTGTGCGGCAACGGCAGCATCGATGCCGGCGAGGACTGCGACGGGCAGGAGCTCGGCGGCAAGGACTGCACCGGCGTTCCCGGCGGGTTCGCTGGCGGCAAGCTGGGCTGCAAGGCGTGCGCCTTCGATACGACCAACTGCACGCTGGCGAGCTGCGGCGACGGCAAGCTCGACGCCGGCGAGGCATGTGACGACGGCAACAAGTCCGACGAGGACGAGTGCCTCATGAGCTGCAAGAAGGCATCCTGCGGCGACGCCCACCTTGGGGAAGGGCACGAGCAGTGCGACGACGGCAACCTCGAGCCGGGCGACGGCTGCAGCGCCCAGTGCGCCAAGGAGGCGCTGCAGACGGTCCACTTCATCAGCACGGTGCAGAACGGGTGGAGCTCATTCCCCATTTTCTACGCCGGGAACGTGCACGCACCCCAGGCGCCCATCGTGGCGGCCGCCGCCGTCGAGGCCCGCGGCGAGATCTACGCCTTCGCCCTGCCAAGCCTGCCGGCCTACCCGGACGGCAGCTACCACATCATGGATGTGGGCACGATCAAGTGGACCGCTCACGCCTCGATTCCGAGCGCTTTCGGGGCGCTGCCCATTGACACGGTCGAGGCCGCGTGGGAGGGACCGGAGCCCGACAAGACGCAGATCAGCCTGCTTGCCGGCGACTGGGTCTACAGCTTCTGGGTCGACAACAAGACGGGCACCATCACCCCTGCCGAGCAAAGCCCCTCGCAGCACGGCTGGGGCGACGGCCCGAACGACCCGAAGACCGGCCAGACTACCGCCGCGTGGGCTGCGACGGACAACAACCAGGGCTGGGCGCCGAGCAGCACCTGCAACAATGAGAGCCACGCCGTCAAGGCCTGGGGGGCGGCGCTGTCGCAGGGCGGAACGCTGCACCTGTACGACTTGACGAGCTGCTTCATGTTCTATCAGAAGCTGCCGGCGAGCTCCTTCGCGCCCTTCACCGCCAACGCCGCGCCGCCCCTGGGGAAGATCGGCGCGGCCGCATACGTCGGTGGCGGCTTGGTGGTGGTCACGCAGCCCTGAGCGACTGCCGCCGCCTGAACCGGCGGTCGAAAAGCCGCACACGGCGCAGCAGCAGATCGAGCAGGAACAGCGCGATGGCCGCCATCACCACGCGCGGCCAGAGCTCCTCGTGATAGGTGATCTTCTCGCCCTGCGGGTCGAAGGCGGCGCCGGGCTCCTCGCCCAGGAGCCGGCCGCCCGTGGCCGCGGCCGCGCGCTCGAGGGTGAGCCGGTCGGTCTCGAAGCTCGCGTACTCGGGCGGATAGGGATGGGAGACGTGGCCGGAGCTCACCGCCACCGGCTTGAGCGAGCCGTCGGGCTGGCGCCGTAGGTGCTCGGCGCGCAGGAGGAAGGAGCCGAAGGCGTCGAGCGGTACGGCCGCCTCGTAGCGCCCCGGCGCACTCTGGCGCAGCGCGACTACCTTGGTCTCGCCGCCCGGCTCGGGGCCTTTGATGGTGAGCTTGCTCACTAGATCGTTCTCGAAGCGCTCGTCCAGCGTGAAGGCGTCGACCGAGGCGCGCAGCTCGCCCGAGACGACCTCGGCCGCCATGTCGAGCTCGCGGCGGTGCTTCTCGCGCCGGTGCTCGTGCACGAGCTGTCCCCAGAAGCGCTCCCACTGGGACCACGCGATCCACTCGACAGCCCAGCGCGCCTTGACGTCGCTCGTCCAGCAGAGCACCCAGCCGGTGCCCACGCGCCAGCGGGCGAGGATCGGCTCCTCGGTGTCGCTCTGCAAGAGCTCGACCGCCGGCGGCGGCTTCATCTTGGTCGAGACGTACCCGTGCAGGTAGGGCGCGGCGCGCACGTCGATGGCCCGCAGGAAGGCCGCATAGCCAACCTGCGCCACGGGGAACCACTCCTCGACGGCCGCCGCCCGCGCCACCATCTCCGTCTCCTTAGAGAAGATGCGCGGGAGAGAGTTGGGATCGGGCACGGCGTGGTAGCGGCCCCCGCCCACGTCGGCGATCATGCGCAAGAGCGCCTCGTCCACCTCCGGGCCCAGGCCGACGGTGGTGACGGTGATCTGCTCGGCGATCATGGCCGTCACCAGATCGCGGATGCCGCTGGATGGGCTCTTGCCGTCGGTCAGCAGGATGACGTGCTTCTTGCGCGCGGCCGTGACCGTCAGATCGCCGTAGGCCGCGTCCAGGGCGGGGAAGATCTCCGTGCCGCCGCCGGCCTGGATCCGCGCGAGCAGGCCGCGGATACGCGCGCGGTTGCGCGCCGGCTGCATCTTCACGTACCGGGTGGGCATGGCGTCGTAGGCGATGACCTCCACCATGTCGTCGGGATCGAGCACGTCGAGCGTGGCCTTGGCCGCCTGCTTGGCCATCTCCACCGGCAGCCCGGTCATCGAGCCCGACCGGTCGAGCACCAGCACCATGGCCACGCTGGGCATCTCCTTGCGGCGCTCGGCATCCATGCGCACGGGCAGGATGCGCGCGAGCGGCGCCTGCTGCCACCCGCCCAAGCCGTAGCCGTGCTCGCCGCCGGCGAAGAGGAACCCGCCCCCCAAGTCGCGCACGTAGCGCTCGACCAGGGCCTGCGCGTCCAGCGAGAACGCCTCGGCGGGGACGTCCGAAAGCACCACGAAGTCGAAGCGCTCCAGCTCCTCCAGCGAGGCCGGGAAACCCGCCGGGCCGCGCACGTCGACGTCGAGCTGCTGCGCCCCAAGGGCCCGGCTCAGGGGGCCGGCGCGCTGGGGGGCACCGTCGACATAGAGCACGGCCGGCCGGCCCGGCACCTCCACCGTGGTGGCGAAGCGGTTGTTCTCGGCGAAGCGGTCCTCTCCGATCTGGTCCACGGCGAGCGAGTAGGTGAGCGTCCCGGGAATGCGGGCCACGCTCTTGAACGTCACGGCGTTGGTTCCGGGCGCGAGATCGAGCTGCCGCACGCCGTCCAGCCCGTTCAGCGCCTCGCCCTGGTAGAGCCGCGCTCGCGCCTTGCCACGGCGCGTGGCGAAGATCTCGGCGCGGATCGCATAGGGCTCGCCCACCTTGACACTCGCGGGCACCTCGAGCGCGCGCACCGCCACCTCGCCCGGGGCCGGCCGCGCATAGGGCACGGCGAAGAGCTTGACCCCGTGCTCGGCCGCGCGTCCCGCCTCGGCGAGCACGTCGCCGTCGGTCTGCTGCCCGTCGGAGACGAGCACTGCCCGGCGCAGGTAGCCCGGCGGGAAGAGCCCGTAGGCAAGCTGCAGCGCAGCCTGGAGGTTCGTGGCGGCGCCGGCGGGAGGGGCGTGTCGCGCGACGAGCGGTGCGCCGGGCGAAGCCGGTTCGGGCTCGACGAGCCGCGGCCGCCGGGCGAAGCTCACGACCCGGACGAGATCCTGCGCGCGCTTGCGCGCGTAGGCGCCGCGCACCACGGCGCCTGCATCGACCAGCGCTTCGTCCGAGACGGAGTCCGACACGTCGACCAGGTAGACGGCGCAAATCTTGTCCGCCTCGGCCGTGCGCGCGGGCCGCGCCAGGCTCAGGGCGAGAAGGGCCACGAAGCCGACGCGGGCGCAGAGCGCGAGCAGCCGCTGCTGCCAGGGGAGGTCGGCGAGCGAGCCTGAGAGCACGCCCACGAACCACGGTGCGAGCAGGATCGCGCCCAGCCCGAGCGGCCCCAGAAGCTCGTAGCGCACGCCGTGCCACTCGTAGCCGAGCGCCGGCCCGGGACGTAGCCAGACATGGCGGTAGTAGGCCCAACCCAGCACCGCGGCGAGCGCCGCCGTGCCCCCGGCCCACAGGACGCGCCGCCACCGGGGCCTCATACGGTCACCCTGCGGTGGTAGCCCAGCCACTCGAGAGCCGTGATGAGCAGCGCCGCCCCGATGAGGTAGATCCACCAGCGCCGGCGCGCGCCGACCGCGAAGCCCGCCAGCTCGCCGGCCTGGCGGGCCCCGACGCGCAGCTCCGTGGCCGGCTTGACCGCGCTCTCCACCGGGTCCGACATGTTCGCCGCGAACATGCTGGTGCGCTCCTCTGCGCCCTCGCGCACGAGAAGCGTGTAGAAGCCGGCGTGCCGGCCGAGGAAGACGGCCCGGCCGTCCTTGATCGGCACCACTTGCTCAGATCCGTCGGGCAGGCGCAGTCGGCCAGTCTGCGCTTGGCCGGGCGCGGGGACGTGCCACACGTCTCCGGTGCGCAGCGAGGAGACGTAGCCGATGTCCTCCTCGATGAAGTCGCTTATCACGTTGAGCAGCAAGAGGGGCCAGGCGATGCGGAGCGGCAGATCACTCTCGCGGATGTCGAAGCCCAAGGCCACGAACCTCGTTCCCTGACGCCGCCCCTGCAAGAGCAGCGCGCCGCGCTCGCTGCGGCCGACGGCGCGGTCCTCCTTGGTGCCCTCCAGCACGTGCGCCCGCGCCACGTTCACGTCGCCCAGCGAGACGTGGCGCAACAGGGGGCTGTGCGCGTCGAGCTCGTCGAAGCCGACGTTCCGGCCCCGCGCACTCTTGATCTCCGGGCCCAACTTGAAGGGCAAGTGCTCGCCCGAGGGGTTGAGGTAGAGCACGTGGCCGCTGTGCGGCGCGAGCGCCGGGCCGACCGAATCGAATATGGTCACGTCGAAGGCGCCGGCGGCCGGGTAGCGGCCGGGCGGCACGGTCACCACCTCCAGGTACTCGTCGAGCAGCAGGGCCGCCTCCAGGTAGGTGTTGCCCGCGGTGACGAGCTGCACGCGCGCCCGCCGCCGCTCCGGCAAGAGCGCGAAGGCGCGGTCGTCGGCGGGCAGTACATCGCGCCCGCCGCCGCGCAGGGCGATGCGCGCCTCGAGCGTGCGCGAGGCCCCGGAGAGGTTGGGATAGAAGCGCGACCGACTCTCGTGCGGGCCGAGGCGGAGCGCGACGATGTCGGAGAGCTCGCCGTCGCCGTAGAGCTCCAGCTCCACGTCCTCCGGCTCGTCGCCGGCATTCGTGGCCTCGAGCATCACCTCGTAGCGGCTCTTGTCCAGCGGGTAGCGCCGCACCGCGAAGCCCGTGACGGCCACGTTGCGGCCGCCCTTGCCCACGGGCACGAAGGACAGGGGCACGTCGCCCAGATCCACGGGCCCGGCGGCGTCGGACGGCTCGCCCAGCGCGCCGTCGCTCACGACCACGATCTCCGGCCGGCTCAGAGCGCGCAGCGCGTCCAGGGCAAAGCGCAGGGCCGGCGCGAGGGCCGCGCGCACGTCCACGGCAGCCAGGCGACGGGCCGCCTGCTCGATCTCCGCCGGCTCGCTCGTCATGCTCGACAGCGGCGTCAACGCGGCGTCCATCTGCGCCACGAGCATGGCGTCGGCCCCGGAGAGGCTGCGGCCGAGCTCGCGCACTTTCTCCCGCGCCAGCTCGAGCCGAGAACGCGGCCCGGACGCAACGGCGCCGGCGGGCCCGGCCGCGGCGGCCCCCTGCGGTCCGACGTCGGTAGCCTTCATCGAAGCGCTCGCGTCCACCAGCACCACGAGGTGCCGCGCGCCGGCGGCGGGCGCGCTCGGCCGCGGATCGGCCAGCGCGAGGAGCAGCAACCCGAGCAGCAAGAGCTGGAGCAGCAGCGAGAGCAGCCTGCGCAACTGTGAGAACAGCGCGCTCGATTCCTTGTCGCGCAGCACCCGCTGCCAGAGCTTCGCGAACGGGACGGATGCCGGCCGGCGCCGCAGCCTCAGGATGTAGAGCGCCACGACCACCGCCGCCAGGCCGGCGCCGGCCTGAAGGAGCAGCGTGGTCGATATCCCGAAGAAATGCATGGCGGCGCGCCGGCGAGCCCCGTGCCCAGGGCTAGCGGAGGAATCCTCCGCGACGGAAGAGGCGCAAGATGAGCTCGTCGAACGGGACGCGCACGTCCGCGGCGAAGTAGCTCACGCGCTTGGCGGTGCAGAAGCGGCGCACGGACTCCAGGTAGGCGTCGTATGCCTGGCCGTAGCGGGCGAGCACGCGCCCGCTCACCGTCACCTCGCGCTCCTCACCGCTCTCGCAGTCGCGCAACAGCAGGTCGCCTTTCAGGAGCGGCGCCCGATCGGCCGGCTCGACGATGTGTAGCACCAGGGGCTCGAAGCGGCTGTAGCGCAGCGCGTTGATGCCGCTCTCGAAGCCGGCCGGGTCGTACAGGTCGCTCAGGAGCACCGCGAGGCCGCGGCGCTTGTGCTGGGCCGCGAAAGCGCGTGCGGCGGCGCCCAGATCCGTGTCGCCGTCCGGCGACACGGCCTCGAGGAAACGGAAGACGCGGAAGATCCGCGCCTTGCCGCGCGTGGGCGGCATCCGCCCCGTGACCCGATCGCCCGCCGTGACGATGGCGACGCGGTCGAGGTTGGCCAACCCCACGTAGGCCAGCGCGGCGCACAGGCGCTTGGCGTGGCGGAGCTTCGCGCCGCTGCCGAAGCCCATCGACCACGAGCTGTCGAGCAGGAAGTAGATGGACAAGTCTTCTTGCTCCTCGAAGAGCCGGAGGAGCAGCTCGTCGAAGCGCCCGTAGGCGTGCCAGTCCAGGTGGCGGAAGTCGTCGCCCGCGACGTACTCGCGCCGATCGGCGAACTCCACGCCCGAGCCCGTCTTCTTGGTGCGACGCTCGGCCTTCATGGCGCCCGAGAACACGCGGCGGCTGACCAGGGCCAGGTACTCGAGCTTGCGCTGAAATTCCTCGTCGAACAGCGGCTCTTGTGCCCTGGGCCGGGCGGCGGAACGCGACAGGGGCGCCGCGGCGCAGGCCAGGGCCCTCCGCATGGTCGAGGGAGGCACCGACCCCGAGCGCGTGGCGCGGTTGCTGCGCGTCGGCGCCCCGGCTGCCGCGAGTCCTCGTC
>JACQWT010000178.1:0-3769 GCA_016209145.1 Deltaproteobacteria bacterium
AGATGCAGGGGATGCCGGCCAACATGCCCGGCGGTGTCGACATGCAGGAAATGATGAAGCAGATGGGCGGGACGGGGCGGTGAACCACGCATTCGCGCTTCGGGTCTAAAAGCTAAGCCCGGCAATCCATCGCCGGGAAGGAGAGACCCGATGAACGCCAGGGTTTATGTTGTCGTGTCCGGTGTGGTGTTCCTGCTCGTCGGGCTGCTGCACCGCATCGACGAGCTCCTGGCGCACAAGATGCGCGTCACGCACCTCATCCACAGCCTGCCGTTCGCGGCCGATCCGTGGCTGAGGCTACAGCGAGGAGGCGGCCATGACGGCTGAGATCGGGACGGAGCCGCGGCCCGGGGAGTTCGTGCTCCGGGTCGCGGAGGCGCTGGGCAAGGACGTGGGGCGCGCCGTGGCGCGGCTCGATCCCAAGGATCTGGCGCTTCTCGGCGCGGAGCTGGGAGACATCGTGGAGATCACCGGGGAGCGCGGCGCGGTCGCCAAGGCCCTGCCGGCCTACGCCGAGCAGCGCGGCCAGGGCTTGGTGCAGATCGACGGCCTGACGCGGGGCAACGCCAAGGCAGCCCTCGATCAGCGGGTCAGGGTGCGCCGGATCGAGCACGCCCCGGCCGCCAAGGTCGTGCTGCGGCCCGTGGCCGGCCGTCCGGGAGCCGGCCGCGACGGCGACGCGCGCTACCTCGGGCGGCTCCTGGAGGGGCTGCCGCTGCGCTCGGGCGATCGGGTGCGCGCCACGCTCTTCGGCACGCGCCACCGTGACTACGAGGTTGCGCAGGCGCTGCCGCGCGATCGCTGCGCCGTCGTGCACGCACGCACTGTGGTGGAGATCGAGCCCGAGCCCGGCCGCGCGGCCAAGAGCGCGCGCATCTCCTACGAGGACATCGGCGGGCTGCGCAAGGAGATCCGCCGCGTGCGCGAGATGATCGAGCTGCCGCTGCGCTACCCGCAGATCTTCGAGCGCCTCGGCATCGACGCGCCCAAGGGCGTGCTGCTGCACGGGGCGCCGGGCACGGGCAAGACGCTGCTGGCGCGCGCGGTGGCCCACGAGACCGAGGCGAGCTTCTTCTCGGTCTCCGGCCCCGAGGTGATCCACAAGTTCTACGGCGAGAGCGAGGCCAAGCTGCGGGGGATCTTCGAGCAGGCGCGCAAGAGCGCGCCCAGCATCGTGTTCCTGGACGAGCTCGACGCCATCGCGCCCAAGCGCGAGAACGTCCAGGGCGAGGTCGAGAAGCGCGTGGTGGCGCAGCTCCTGGCGCTGATGGACGGGCTGGAGGGACGCGGGCAGATCGTGGTCATCGGCGCCACCAACCTGCCCAACTCCCTCGATCCGGCCCTGCGCCGCCCCGGTCGCTTCGACCGCGAGATCGAGCTCGGCATCCCGGACGCCGCGGCCCGGCGCGAGATCCTGGAGATCCACACGCGCGGGATGCCCCTCGGACCGGACGTGGATCCCGGCCGGCTTGCGGCCGTCACGCACGGGTTCGTCGGCGCGGATCTGGAGGCGCTGTGCCGGGAGGCGGCCATGACCGCGCTCCGGTCGATCATGCCCGCCATCGACTTCGCACGCCACGAGATCCCCGAGGAGAAGCTGCTCGCGCTCTCGGTCGGTATGAGCGACTTCGAGTCGGCGCTCGCCGAGATCGAGCCCTCGGCCATCCGCGAGGTCTTCGTCGAGATCCCGGCGGTGCCATGGGACGACGTGGGCGGGCTGGATGGCGTCAAGCGCGCCTTGCGCGAGGCGGTACAGTGGCCGCTCGTGCACGCGGAGCTACTGCGCCACGCCGGCGTCCGGCCGGCCAAGGGGATCCTGCTCTTCGGCCTGCCCGGCACGGGCAAGACCCTGCTCGCCAAGGCCGCCGCGAGCCAGTGCGGCGTCAACTTCATCTCGGTCAAGGGGCCGGCGCTGCTCTCCAAGTTCGTGGGCGAGAGCGAGCGCGCGGTGCGGGAGATCTTCCGCAAGGCGCGGCAGGCCGCCCCGTGCATCCTCTTCCTGGATGAGCTCGACGCCATGGCGCCCGTGCGCAGCGGCGGCGGCGGGGACGCGCACGTCTCGGAGCGGGTCATCAGCCAGCTCCTGACCGAGCTCGACGGCGTCGAGGAGCTCCGGGGCGTGCTGGTCATGGCCGCGACCAACCGGCGGGACATGCTCGATCCGGCGCTCTGCCGGCCCGGCCGCTTCGATCTGCTGCTCGAGCTGGGGCTGCCGGACGAGGCGGCGCGGGCCCAGATCTTCGCGGTGCACCTGCGGGGCAAGCCCATCGCCGAGGGCGTCGACGTGGCGGCGCTCGCGCGACAGGCGGCGGGCCTGAGCGGCGCGGACATCGAGGCGGCGTGCCAGCGCGCCGCGCTGGGGGCCGTGCGGGCGCTCATCGAGGCGCACGGCGCCGGCGCGGACGCTTCCGGCCTGCGCATCAGTGCGGCCGAGCTCGCGGCCGCGGTGCGCGAGCTCGCGGGACAGGCCGGCGTGACGGCACAGGAGGGTCAGGGATGATCGTGGCTTGCCTGCACCACCGCGACGACACAGAGCGCGTGGCGGCCGTGGGCGCGGTCTGTCGGCTCATGCAGCAGCGCGAAGGCAGGCTTCTGTTTGCCGGCTCGCCCGCGGCCTGCGAGCAGGTGCGCGGCGTGCTGTCCCGAGAGCAAGCGGGCGCCGAGTCGGCGTTGTGCCTGTCGCTCGGCGGCGAGCGGCCTGCCGCCGCGCTGCTGGCGCCGCTGCGCGCTGCCCTACGTGAGGCGTCGACGCCGGGCTGCCCGGCCGCGGTATGGGTCGACCTGGCGGCAGCGGGCAATGGAGCGCCGGCGCCCGAGACATTGCGCGATCACCACCGCTCGCTGCGGGCCCTGGCCGACCTGGCCGAGCGGCCGGCCGTGATCGGCGCCTCTCGGCTCGGCGCGCTCGACGACGGCGCGTTGGGGGAGTTGCTCGATCTCTGGCCCGTGGTGCTGGGCGCGCGCGCCGTGCTGCCCTGTTGCCCGCCCTGGCTCCTCGCCCTGCCGGCACCGGACGCCGCCGAGACGGTGGCGCGGGGGGCCGCCTGGTGCGCTTCCGTGCAGGCGGAGAAGCTCGCGGCCCTGGGCCAGCTCGCCGCGGGCATCGCCCACGAGGTCGGCAATCCGCTGTCCATCATCAGCTCAAGCCTCCAGTACCTGCACCAGCGCCTGCTCGGCGCGGGCGACCCGGCGAGCGAGTTCACCATGACGGCCCTGCAGAACGTGGATCGCATGCACGGCCTGCTGCGTAGCATGCTCGACTTCGCGGCCGTAAGGAGGCCCGAGCCGCGGCCGGTGGATCTCGAACGGGCCGTCTCCGATGTGCTGGGCTTCGTCTCGCCCGAATGCGAGCGCCGTGGTCTCGCCGTTCGCGTGTCGGTCGAGCCCGCGTTGCCGCGTGTGCGGATCGACTGCGCCGCGCTCAAGCAGATCCTGCTCAACCTGATCAAGAACGCCCTGGAGGCGCTGGAGCACGGCGGCCGCGAGCTCGTCGTGCGCGCCTGGCGGTCGGCGGCCGAGGGCAGGGTCAAGCTGCGGGTAGAGGACGATGGGCCGCCCATCGCGCCGGAGGCGCTGGCGCAGCTCTTCCGTCCCTTCAATACCACCAAGGCCGCGGGCACCGGTCTCGGGCTCTACCTGTCGCGCCAGATTGCGCGCGACTACCTCGGCGAGATCGACGGACAGAACGCGGGCGCCGGGGTCCAATTCACTCTTACCCTGCCCGCCGAGGGATGAGCGTGGCACGAGTACTGGTGGTCGACGACGAGCG
>JACQWT010000178.1:3845-5759 GCA_016209145.1 Deltaproteobacteria bacterium
CGAGGCCACCATGCCGAGAGCGCGCACTCGGGCGAGGCCGCGCTCCAGGCCGCGGCCGAGCGCCCGGCCGATCTCGTGCTGCTCGATCTCCAGTTGGACGGCATGGACGGGATCGATGTGCTCCGCCGGCTCCGGGGGCTTGGCGCGCGGATGCCCATCGTAATGATGACCGCCCACGGCAACGTGGCCGCGGCGGTGCAGGCCATGAAGCTCGGGGCCACCGACTTCGTGACCAAGCCGTTCGACAACGCCCTCTTGCTCGGCAGCCTGGAGGAGCTGCTCGCCCTGGAGCGCGAGCCGCCGGCAGAAGGTCGGCCCATACTGGTCGGCGAGAGCCCCGCCTTTCGCCGGGCCATGGACGGCGCGCTGCGGTTCGCCCTGCCCGACATCAACGTCCTGCTCCTGGGCGAGACGGGCACGGGCAAGGAGCTGTTCGCGCGTGCCATCCATGCCGCCAGCAAGCGGCGCCGCGGCCCCTTCGTGGCCGTGGACTGCTCCATGCTGGCCGAGAGCCTCATCGAGAGCGAGCTGTTCGGCCACGAGAAGGGGGCGTTCACCGGCGCCTCTGCCCGGCGGCTCGGACGGCTGGAGCTGGCGCAGGGAGGCACGCTCTTCCTCGACGAGATCGGGAACCTGTCGCCGGAGCTCCAGGCCAAGCTCCTGCGGGTGCTCCAGGAGCGGAGGCTGGAGCGCGTGGGGGGCCGCGAGACCATCCGGCTCGATCTGCGCGTCGTCTCGGCGACGAACGTCGATCTCGATCGGGCCATGCAGGCCGGCGCGTTCCGCCGCGACCTCTACTACCGGCTCCAGGAGGTGACGATCCGCCTGCCGCCGCTGCGCGAGCGGCCGGGAGACGTGGCACAGCTCGCCCGGCACTTCGCGGCCCAGTACGCCACGCGGGGCCCCGTGCTCGCCGAGCACCTGCCGCCCGAGGTGCGCGGCCTGGGCGCGGCGGCGCCGGCCGGGGCCGGGGCCGCCGGTGGGCCCGAGGCCGAGCGGCTCCGGGTGCAGATCGACACGGCGTTGGCGCCGGCGCAGATCGATCTCAAGAAGGTGGGCGCACAGGCCGCGCAGGAGGCCGAGCGCTCGCTGCTCGCCACGCTGGTGCGGCGCGGCCGGCCCACTGGCGCCGAGCTGGCGCGCCTGCTCGGGGTCGATCCCAAGACGCTGCGCAGCAAGTTGCGCCGCTACGGGCTGGAGGCCGGCTTTGCCACCGACTGACGAGAGGCCCGGCGCGGGCCGCGTCCTGGTCGTGGACGATCAGGAGGATCTGTGCTGGGTCCTGCGCCGGCTGCTCGAGGCGCGGGGCCATGTCGTGGCAACGGCCCCGAGCGCGGCGCGGGCCCGCGCCCTGTTCGCCGAGCTTGAGGCGCAGGTGGCGGTAGTAGACTACCGGCTCCCCGACGGCTGCGGGCTCGACCTGGCGCAGGAGCTGATGCTCGCGCCGGGCGCGCCGCGCTGCATCCTGATGACTTCCTACGGCAACGCCGCGCTGCGGGCGCGCGCGGCCGAGCTGGGCATGTTCGCCTACCTCGACAAGCCGTTCGCCAACGAGGCGGCGGTGGACTGCATCGAGCGGGCCATGACAGGTTCATTTATTAGTTGAACATATCATGATAATTTCAAGTAATGGTTACGAGGCGTATTCGCCTTCCCCGGGCCGGGCGGGAGACGTTCTTCCTCTGGGGCCCGCGCCAGACCGGGAAGACGACCTGCCTGAGGGAGCGCTACCCTGACGCGGTCTGGATCGATCTGCTCAGACTGTAGGCGCAGCCGCTAGGAGTGTGTCGGGGAAAAGCGCTCTTGGCCGGAAGTCGGGAGGCGTGATCTCGCGAGACTGCGGGATCCGTGACGCCGGCAGGATCGTTACCCTCACCCCTGCCCCTCTCCCGGAGGGAGAGGGGACACCGAGAC
>JACQWT010000179.1 GCA_016209145.1 Deltaproteobacteria bacterium
ACTCCGAAACGGGTAGCCACCCTCGCCGACGGCGCCCCTTGCCCCCGCCGGGCCCCGCCGCCTACTCTACTCCCCTGCGCGGCACGAGGAGGCAACGGCATGTTCGGTTCGGGTGTACAGCAAGCGTTTGCGCGCCAGGTCGCGCAAAAAACGGGGCTCCAGGCGCAAAACGACCGCTTCGTCGGCTCGTTCCAGGGGCTGCCCGCCTGGACCAAGGTCGGGCCGGTGGCCGACGCCGCGGGCGCGGTGATGGGCCGCGGCGGCATGCTCGGCGGGCTGGGCGCCCTCATCGGCGGCACGGCCGGCGGCATGGCGCAGATGATGACCGGCGGCGCCTTCTTCATGAAGCACGACTACGTGATCGAGCTGACGGGCAGCCAGCTCCCGGGCGGCTCGCTGCGCATGCCCTCCGGCTTCCTCGTCGACAAGACCTACCAGATGCGCCCGGCCGTCGGCCAGCGCGCCTCGTCGGGCGTGCCGTGGATCGACTCCAAGTACGAGATCTGCTCGCTGCATCCGCAGTTCATGCCCTTCGTCTGCGCCTCGCCAGAGCTGCAGCAGGCGCTCCAGCACTGGCCGGCGCCGCTCAACCTCTCGTGGCAAGGGCCGCAGGTGTGGCTGGAGATCCTCGACAGCCCCACGAGAATCAACTCGTGGTTCAACATGGCGCAGCAGCAGAACGGCGACATGATCCTGATGGGAATGACGGTCGTGGCGGCGGCGGCGCGCGCCACCTTCGCCCGCTAGCCCGAGCCCCCCGCCCGCCGCGAGATGGTGCCTTCGCACGCCAACGTCGAGCCGCTTCGCGCGGCGTGGATCGAGGTCATCCGGCCTTCGGGCCGCGCGGCCTGCCTCGGGCTCGCGTGCCTGGGCGCGCTCGCGGCGGTTCAGCTTGCCCGACTCGGCACGGACGCGGCCCGGCTCGGGGCTCTCTCGCTCCTCGTGCTCTCGGCCGCGCTGCCCGTGCTCCTCGCGCTGCGCTCTCGGCGCCTGCGGTGCGATCCGGCGACGCTGGTGCGCGGGGCGGTCGTGGGCACGGACCCGCCGCTCGGCGCGGCTCTCTTGCGCGCGCTGCGCTTGGCCCACAGCACGGCCGCGGCGCCGGACCGGGGGCCCGGTGCGCCGCAAGCCTCGCCCGGGCTCGCGCGGCTGCACCTCGTGCGCCTGCTCGGCCGCGTTCGCTTGGGCCCCGTCGCCGCGCGCGCGAGCGGGCGGGCCTGGACGCTGTCGGCCGTGGCCCTGGGCGCAGCGGGGGCGTGTCTCGCGCTCATGCTTGCCGATCCGTTTCGCGTCGTCGAAGGGCTCGACGTGCTCGTCGCACGCGCGAAGGTAGCCCCCGTCTGCCTCGACTGGCTCGCCGATGCGAGCATCGCCGCCGAGCCCCCCTCGTACCTGCGCCGCCAGCGGGAGCTGCTGCGGCCCTACTTCCCGGCCGCCTTGCCCCGGGGCAGCGTCCTCGTGGTGCAGGCCGTGCCCCTGCACGCCGGCCGGTCGCTCGTCCTGACCGACGGCGCGCGCGAGGCGGCCTTCGTGCCCGACGGCAGCGGAGTGCTGGTGGCGCGCTGGAGGCTGGAGGACGACGCGGCGCTCTACGTGGCCGCGCGCTTCGGTCAGGTGTTGGTCTACGAGCCGGACGGGATCGAGCTGCACGCGCTCGCCGACCAACCGCCCTACGTGCGGCTCGCCGGCGCGCCGCGCACGATCCGGCTGCTGGACGAGGCCCGCATCCCCATCCACTGGGAGGCCAGCGACGACCACGGCTTGGAGGAGATCGAGCTCGTGCTGCAAGTGGGCGAGCAGGAGCAGCGCCGGCCGCTGTCCCGGCCCCAAGGCCGCACCCGGATCGACCGCGGCGGCATCGAGTTGCGCTCGGGCGACGACCTGCTGCGCCGCAGCTTCCTGCCCGTGCGCGTGACGGTGCAAGCGCGCGACGGCGATCCAATCGCCGGGCCCAAGTGGGGCCACAGCGCCGCGATCGTGATCGTGCCTCCCGAGGTGGGCGAGCGCGAGGCGCGCGACTACGCCGCGCTGCGCCGGGGTCGTGACCTGCTCACCGACGCGCTGGCCGAGCGACTGCAAGGCGCTCCTCCCACGGCAGCCCGGCGCGAGGCCCACCTCGAGCGCGAGCGCGAGCTCGACGGGAGCACGCGCGCCGCCGTGCTCGGGGCCCTGGCCCCGCAGGGCGCTGACATCGGCAGCCGCGGAGCTCTGGCCGCGCTCGTGGAGGGCCAACTCGAGCGACTGACCCAGGCAGTGCGAGCCGAACGCCGCGCCCCTGCTGCCCCGGGCCACCGGCGCCTGGTCGCCACCACGGAAAGCGCTCTTCTCGCCATCGACGCCGGCCTGGCCGCGTTGGGGCACTATGGGAGCCGCGCCGCGGCGCGCAAGCTCGCCGACGTGGCCACCGAGGCGGCCAACGCCATCGCCGCCCTGCGCCGGGGCGCGGCGCCCGAGGTCGTGGACCGAAGGCTCGGCGCCGCGCTCGCCGTGCTCGACGGCGGTGGCCGCAACCTGCGCGCCCTGGGACGGCTCGGCCTCGATCTGGGCGAGATCGTGCAGAACGACCTGCGCCGCATCCGCCGGGCATGGCAGGCGGGCGATGCCTATCACGCCCAGCTCGCGGCCGAGGATCTGGCGGCGCGGCTGCATGCGCCGGACCCGTCGCTGCGCTCTGCGGGCGGCGGGGGGCTCGGCGGCGGGGCTGGCGGCGGCGGCGTCGAGGCGGGCCCGGGAACGGGCGCGGGCGCCGGCGAGGGCGAGGCGTCGGCCGCGGCGCGCGAGGCCGCGAAGCTCTTGCGCGCCCTCCAGGAGCTGCGCGACGAGCACGCCGCCGAGATGGCCGGGGTCGAGCGACTGCTGCGCGAGAGCCTGGACGACGCGGATCGCGAGGCCATGCAGGGCGAGCTGCGCCGACACGCCGAGGCCGTGCGCCGGGCCGTCGCCGATCTGCCCGAGCCTGGTGCGGCGCCTTCGCCGCCCGGCAGCGCGGCGGCCGCCGGCCGGTCTCAGGGAGAGGCGATGGCCGGGGCGCTCGACGATGCCAATCTCAACCAGGCCGTGGGGAGCGGGAAGCAGGCCGCCGAAGCGCTGCGCGAGGCGGAGCGGCTCGCCCGCGGCGCGGCGGGCACAGCGGCCGACCCCGCGCTCGGACAGCGCGCGGCCCAGGCCCGCGAGGCCCTGGAGCGCGAGCTGGAGTGGGCGGAGCAAGCCCGCCGGGACTGGCAGCGACGAGCCTCGGAGCGCGCCCGAGCCGAGCTGGAGCGCGCCGCGCGCCGCGAGAAGGATCTCGCCCAGCGGGCGCGCAAGCTCGCCGAGCAGGGAGCCGGCGAGGCCGCGCCCATGCCCGAGGCGATGGTCGAACGCATCGGGCAGGCCGGAAGCGCCATGGACCAGGCGGGCCGCCTGCTCGGCGGCGGCAACGGGGAGCAGGGGCTCGAACGGCAACGTGAGGCCCAACGTCTGCTGGACATGGCCGCGGGCGACCAGGACGGCGCCGCGCCGGACAAGGGGGAGGAAGGCGACCGGGGCGAGAGCGCGCAGGACACGCAGGTGCCCGGCGGGAGCCGGGACGAGCGGGCCGACCGCTTCCGCCAGCGCGTGCTGGAGGGCCTGAAGGGCCGAGCCACGCCGGCGCTGCGCGAGGCTGTCCGGCGCTACGCGGAGGGGCTACTGCGATGAGATGCTCCTGCGCGAAGCGCCCGAGACGGGCGTCGGGGTTGGGGCCCCGACGCCGGGGCAGCCGGGGCACCGGTGACGCGCGCGCAGCGCGCGTCGGGACCCGAACCCCGTCCCGCAGGGACGGACAGCGTGAAACTTCTGGTCGGCCCGCAACCGCGGCCAGGGCGTCGCTGCCCGGAAGCAAGCGTTCGGGGGCGGGCTGCGCTGCGCAGACTACTGCGTTTCATCCGATGCGGGTGGCGCGCCAGCGCCGTGAGGAACTGCGATGAGCGCCACCGCCGGGCGTTCTCGCGCGGCCCTCGTGCTCGCGGGCGTGGTGCTCGCGGTGGCCGTTCCCGCGGTCGCGGAGACGCTGACCCTGCAGGCCGCCCGGGCGCGCAAGGCGATCCTTCTCATGGAGCTCGATCGCGCCGAGGAGATCCTCGGGGCCGGCGGCGACGACGCCGATCTGGCGGTCGAGCGCGCGCGGCTCGGGCTGGCACGCGGCGACTGCGACGGGGCTGCCGCGGGGCTGCGGCGACCCGACTTGCTCGACAGCGACTTGGGCACCGAGCTGCTCGGGGTGGCGCTCGGATGCGCGCGCGGCACGGCGGCCACGGTGATCGCGACCGACGGGCAGCGCGGCGTCGTCGTGCGGCTGCAGGACGACGAGGACCGGGCCTTGGTGCCGCTGCTCACGGAGGCGGCCGCGCAGGTGCGCGCGGCGCTGGCCGCCGATCTCGACGTGCACCTGCCGAGCCCGATCTTCATCGACCTCGTGCGCGACCAGCTCACGCTCTGCGCCGCCACCGGCCTGCCCGAGCAGGCCGCGCAGACCACGGGCGCGGTAGCCGTAGCCAAGTGGGGACGCGTGGTGATGCTCTCGCCGCGCGTCTCGCCCGGCGGCTACCCGTGGCTCGACACGCTCGCCCATGAGCTGGCCCATCTCGCCGTCGCGCGCGGCACCGCCGACCGGGCGCCGCTGTGGCTGCAAGAAGGCATCGCGAAGCACGAGGAGACGCGGTGGCGCTCCGCCGATCCCTTCGACGCCGTGCCGTCGGCGGATGCGGTGGCCGCCATCGGCCTGGAGCGGGGTCTGGGACGGCCGCTGGACGATCTTGGCCCCTCCATCGCCATGCTGCCCAGTCCCGAGCAGGCGCAGGTGGCCTTCGCCGAGGTCGTGAGCTTCCTCGAGTACTGGCTCGCCGAGGTCGGGGCGACGGCCCTGCCCGAGCTCCTGCGCCGCATTCGCGACGGCCCACCCGGGGCAGAAGCGGGCGACGCCATTGCGACCATCTCGGGCGCGTCGCTCAAGGAGTGGGACGTGCGCTGGCGCCAGTACCTCGCCGCGCGCCCCCGCAGCCTGCCTCCCTCGCTCGCCCCTGGAGGCCAGCTCCCGCGGGCGGCCGAGCTGCACCGCCGCGTGCGCCTGGGCGAGCTTCTCGCCGAGCGGGGGCACCACGGCGCCGCCGCCGTCGAGCTGGCGCTCGGCCACGAGCTCGCCCCGCAGGAGGCGCGGGTACGCGCCCAGCTCGCCGCAGCGCTCGTCGCGGCGGGCGACGAGGCGAACGCGGCTCCGCTGGTCGAGAAGGCAGAGGGCGTGCTCGGCCCGAGCGGCCGCTGGTGGAGCCTGCACGCGCTGCTCGGCGGGGAGCAGGCCGATCCCCTGGCCCGCTGGCGCGCGGCGGCCCTGAGCCCGCTTTCCCCGCCCGTGGCCTGCTGGGAACGGCCCGCCCCGGAGCTGCCGGCCGAGGCCCCCTACCGGTCGCTGTGCGAGGCCGCCCGGCGGGCGGCGCGTTAGTCTACTAGGTCAGAGAATCGATGCGCTTGGGCACAGAAAGCTGGCCGGCCAGGGCGAACGGGGTTGGGGCCCCGTTCGCGGGGTCTGGGGCGAAGCCCCAGCGTGGAATTCTCGCCGCGGACGGCTCGCCTGCGGCTACGGCGCGCAACGGCCGCGAGGCGTTGCTGCTTGCTTCGGCCTGCTCGGCTCCCGCGGGCGCATCCGTTCCGCCCTTGGGTTGCGGGCGAAGCCCGCGCTATGCCGCTACATGTTCTTGCAGCAGGCCACCACCAGGTTGCTGCCTCCGCCCGAGCAGTGGATCCGGCCGTAGTACGGGCCCCATTTCGGTTCCCACTCCGGGTAGTTGCCGCCGCCACACTGCACCGAGTCCTGCCCGTTCCAGATGCTGCGGCGGTGGAACTCCGTGTTGCTGAAGCCGCCCACGATCCAGGCGGCGGCGCCCGCGTCACAGCCGAACAGCACACCGTAGACCGTGGCCTCCTGGTAGTTGCACACGTGCCAGCCGTTGCCACATACGCCTGCGCCGGTGTAGTCGCCGTCGAGCTGGCTGTTCAGCGTGGAGTAGCTCCGGGCGGATGCCTGCTTGACGCGGTCGCTGCACGCGCCGACCCGGTAGTTGTCGGCGGTGACGACGCCGACGACCTGGAGCGCCGTGCTCGGCGTGACGGTGCCGACGCCCACCTTGCCGCTGTTGTAGTACGCATCGTTGCCGTTGAGCGCGAACGGCGAGGCGCCGGGATCGCCTTTGTCGCCCTTCGGTCCCTGGGCCCCGGCTGGCCCTTGCGCGCCCTGCGGCCCGGCTGGCCCTTGCTCGCCCTTGGGCCCCGTCGCCCCCTGCGGTCCAGTCAGCCCCTGCGGGCCCTGCGGGCCCGGATCGCCCTTGGGGCCGGTTGCCCCCTGGGCCCCGACCGGCCCGGGATCGCCCTTGGGCCCTTGCAGCCCGTTCGGCCCCTGCGGGCCCGGATCGCCCTTGGGCCCCTGCGGGCCCTGCGGTCCGACCAGCCCGGTCGGATCGCCGACCCACTTGCCCTTGCTGTCGATGACCTCGCCGTAGTCCGCGATGGCCACCGACTTGGGCGTGATGTCGCCGACGGCGTTCGTCGCCACAAGCGCGTAGGGCACGCTGCCGACGATCGCGCGCGGCGTCATCTCCGGGTCGTCGCCCACGCTGATGCCCAGGTACCGCGTCGAGCCGTCGAAGGTGCTCTCCTGCAAGGGCACCATGCTGCCGAGCTGCACGCTGAAGTAGCCATCCTCGAACGTGACGGGGTGCTTCTCGATCCACAGCGGCGCCGGCGCGAGCTGGCTCTCGTACACGGCGAGCTCGACGAGCAACTCGCCCTCCACGGGCTTGCCCGTCTTCGCGTCGTACAGCCGGCCCTGCTGCACGATGGTGGCCGGCACCGCCCACGCGCTCCTGCCGGCCACCGGGCCGACGCTCGCCGCCGCCAACGCCGCCAACGCCAACTTCCGCAGCCCGATTGCTCTCACGACACCACCTCCGTCCCGGCCGGCAAGACCGGATCTTGCCTTCCGACCGGATGGTATCACGATCGGGCCTGAGAGTTTGCGGCGGCGGTCCGGCTC
>JACQWT010000180.1 GCA_016209145.1 Deltaproteobacteria bacterium
AGCAGTACTCGATGTTCGTCCCGGCCTCGATCGAGGCCGCGAGCGCCGTGCCCTGCAGCGCCGCCGGAACCGCGAAGGGCCCACCGCCGTAGCTCTGGATGGCCAGCGTCACGCCGGGATTGAGCGAGACGTTGGTCACCTCGAGCTTGACCTGCTGCGCTCCCGTCGTCAGCCCGAGCGACTTGGCCGACGGGGCGTTGTAGGTCTGGAGCAGCTCTGCGAGCTTGCCCTCGGCGCGGGCGGCGAGGTGGGCGTCGGCGATGACGAGCAGGTTCTCGTCGTTGAAGAACATCCCCAGGTTGGTCCAGTTCGCCGAGCCCATGACGAGCCGCTGGTGATCGATGACCGCGAACTTCGAGTGCATCTCGGCGCTCTTGCTGCCCGTGTTGTGCGCCAGCACGACCGGGATGCCGGCACCCTTGAGCGTCTCGTCGGTCGTGGCGTCGGGCTCCGTGGCCTGGACCTCATCGAGCACGGCGACGACCTTCACGCCGCGGTCCTTGGCGGCGACGAGGGCGTCCACGATGGGCTCAGTGCCGAGGTCGAACATGGCGCACAGCACGTGCGTCTTGGCCTGGTCCAGCTCGGCCGTGATGATGTCCACGAGATCATCCTCCGGGCCCATGAAGGCGCGGATCTTGGCCGACGGTGGGTAGGCAGGGCTGGGTTGGGCCCCCTTGGCCACGAGCTCGTCCCACTCGGCGAGGTAGCGCCCGGCGAGCGAAGGGTCGTCGAAGGTCAAGAGGTCCTCGTCGCTCACGTTGAGCGCCGTCTGGGAGTAGTTGGCGGAGCCCGTCAACACGCGATGGCCGTCGATGACCGTGAACTTGTCGTGCAGGGTGGCGTCCGCGGCGAGCGTGTTCTCGATCAAGGTCACCGGCACGCCGGCCTTCTGCAGCTCCTCCGCCATGGTGTTGTAGGCTAGATCCTGCTGCTTCTTGTCGAGCAGGACGTGCACGTCCACGCCACTTTTGACCAGACTGATGAGCTTGGTCTTGACCGCCGGCAGCCGGATGTTGAAGAAGGCCAGGCGGGCGGTCTTCTTGGCCGCGGCGAGCTCCGTGAGCACGTGGCTCTCGAGCTCGTGATGCGGCGCGAAGCGCAGCGAAGCCTTCAGGGCCGGCTGGTGCCAGCCGACGACCGAGCCATCGATGGTGTAGGAGCCGGGCGGCGCCCCGTTGGGCCCGCCCGGCGTGCCGCGGTCGCCGTCGCCGTAGGTGGCGATGGCCGGCGCCCAGCTTGCCCCGGCGGCGTTGTCGTCGGCCGGGCTCAAGAGCTCGATGCTCGCGCCGGGCGTGTCGGGCGGCCACGGCGCCTCCACCCCGTACGCCACGCTGCTCGACCCACTCGCCCTGCTCGTCCGGGACGGCCGCCGGGTTGTACATGATCTCGTTGATGACGAGCTGGGCCAACTCGGGCTCGGGCTCGGCCCCCCCGCCGCCCTGCTCGCTGCCGCCGCCGCCGGCGGAGCTGTTCCCCCCGCCGCCTGCGGCGGTGCCGCCCGCGCCGCCGGGAGCGGCGGTCGTGGTGCCGCCCGGCGGCGGCGAGGAGCTGGCGGTGCCGTCGCCGCAGCCCGCAGCCGCGGCCAGCACGCTCAAGGCAAGCAGCATGGCTCGTCTCATATGGCTATCCCTTGGGCGGCCGCAGCCGCGTCGGCTCCAGCGAGTCGACCGAAGCCTCGTCGTCGATCTCGGCTCCCTGCACCAGCGGGATGGGCTCGGCCTCGGGGCCAAGCTGGAGCAGGCGCGCGAGGGCGGCGACGGCCTGCCCGACGCCCTGCCAGCGCTCCTCGGAGTTGTGCCGCAGGCAGCGCAAGAACCACGAGTCGAAGCTCGGTGGCAGGTGCTGCGCCCGCGCGCCGGCCCGCTCGGTCGCCGGCCGGTGTTCCTCCAGCGCCACGCGGGTCATCAGCTCGGGCAGCGAGCGTGCCTCCCAGTACTGCGTGGCGTCGAGCCCCGTGAGCAGGCGGTAGGCGATGAGCGCCGTCGGAAACACGTCCGTGGCGGGCGACACCGTCTTGCTGATGGTAAAGCCGCGCTGGGCCGCCAGCTTGCGGATGGCGGAGCCGAGCTGCTCGGGGGCGCAGTGCGACGGCGTTCCGGTCTGCGTCGCGGTGCTCTGGCCGGCCAGATCGAGGAGCTTGGCGATGCCGAAGTCGAGCACCTTGAGCCGCAGCCGGCCGCGGCGATCCTCGGCCACGAAGATGTTGCTCGGCTTGAGATCCCGGTGGACGACGCCGGCCGAGTGGGCCTCGTCGAGGGCGTCGCCAAGCTGCGCCATCACGTCGCGCACCACGTCCCAGGCAACCGGGGCGCGCTCCTTGATGAACGCCGCGAGCGGCTGGCCCTGGAGCAGCTCCATGGCGATGAACGGGATGCGGCGGCGCTCCTCGACGCCGGCGTCGAACACATCGACGATGTTCGGGTGCGAGCCGATGCGGCCCGCCACGAGCGCCTCGGCCAGGAACTGATCGACCAGCTCCTGCCGGGAAACCAGGTGCGGGTGGATGAACTTCAAGGCGCAGGGCCGCCCCGTGCTGCGGTGCTTGGCGCGGAAGACGACCGCCATCGCTCCGTCGCCGATCGGCGCGAGGATCTCGTAGCGACCCGCCACGACCTCGCCCGGCCGGAACAGAGCGAACGCAGAAGGCATCGGGGGCTGCTACTCCACGAAGATCGGGTGGGAACTGACCTTCCAGATGTCGCGGGCGTACTCGCGGATGGTCCGGTCGGAGGAGAAGAAGCCTACGCCGGCGATGTTCTTGACGGCCATGCGGCACCAGCGGGGGCGATCGCGATAGGCCTGGTCGATGCGCTGGTGGGCCTGCCGGTAGGAGTCGAAGTCGGCCAGGAGCAGGAAGTAGTCGTCGGCGAGCAGCGAGTCGACGATGGGCTGGTAGAGGCCCGGCGCGTTGGGGTTGAAGAAGCTCGAGGCGAGCAGATCCAGAACCTCGCGGATGCCCGCGTCGGCCTCGTAGAGCTGGCGCGGCCGGTAGCCCTGCTCGCGAAGCTGCGCCACCTGCTCGACGTTGTGGCCGAAGATGAAGATGTTCTCCGCGCCGACGCGATCGGCGATCTCGACGTTGGCGCCGTCGAGCGTGCCGATGGTGAGCGCGCCGTTGAGGGCGAACTTCATGTTGCCGGTGCCCGATGCTTCGAAGCCCGCGGTGGAGATCTGCTCGCTCACGTCGGCCGCCGGGAACAGCAACTCGGCGATGGAGACGTTGTAGTCCGGCACGAAGTGCACCCGCAGGTGCGGCGAGACGTCCCGGTCGCCGTTCACGCGCGCCGCCACGTCGCCGATGAGCTTGATGATGAGCTTGGCGCGCTTGTAGCCCGGGGCGGCCTTGCCCCCGATGAGGAAGGTGTGCGGCGTCGCCAGCGCGCGCGGGTTCTTGCGGATCTGGCAGTAGAGGTGAATGACGTGCAGGGCGTTGAGGAGCTGGCGCTTGTACTCGTGGATGCGCTTGATCTGCACGTCGAACAGGGTGCTCGGGTCGACGGCGATGCCGTGCTTGCGGCGCAGCATCCGGGCGAGCCGGTGTTTGGCCTGCATCTTGACCTTGCTGAGCTCCTCGTGCACGCCGGCGTCGTCGCACAGCGGTCCCAGCTTCTCCAGCTCGTCCAGGTTGGTGATCCAGCCCTCGCCGATGCGATCGCTGATGAGCCGGGCGAGTGGCCGGTTGCAGGCGAGCAGCCAGCGGCGCTGCGTCACTCCGTTGGTCTTGTTGTTGAACTTGTGCGGCCAGAGCCGGTGGAAGTCCGGCACGACGTTGCTCTTGAGCAGCTCGGTGTGCAGCGCCGCCACGCCGTTGACCGAGAAGGACCCCACGATGGCCAGGTGCGCCATGCGCACCCGCTTGGTGTCCCCCTCCTCGTAGATCGACAGCCGCCGCACCAGAGCCTCGTCGCCGGGGAAGCGCCGCCGCACCTCGTCGAGGAAACGCGCGTTTGCCTCGTTGATGATCTGCATGTGGCGGGGCAAGAGGCGGCCCAGCAGGTCGGCCGGCCACTTCTCGAGCGCTTCGGGCAAGAGCGTGTGGTTGGTGTACGCCATCGAGCCGGACGTGATCTGCCATGCCTGGTCCCAGCCGTAGCCGTGCTCGTCCAAGAGCAACCGCATGAGCTCGGCGACCGCCAGCGCGGGATGCGTGTCGTTGAGCTGGAAGACGGCCTTCTCGTGCAGGTCGTCCAAGCTCGCGTGGTTGACCAGGTGGCGCCGGATGGCGTCCTGCAGCGTGGCCGAAACCAGGAAGTACTCCTGCTTCAGGCGCAGCTCCTTGCCGAGGTAGAAGCTGTCGTTGGGGTAGAGCACGCGCGTGATGTTCTCCGACAGGACGCGGTGCTCGAGCGCGCCGATGTAGTCGCCGGCGTTGAAGTCGTCCAGGTCGAAGTCCTCGGTGGCGCGGGCGCGCCACAGGCGCAGCGTGTTGACGGTGTTGTTGCCGTAGCCCGGCACCGGCGTGTCGTAGGGCATCGCCATCACGACGTGCGCGTCGCGCCACTTGTGGCGCAGCCGGCCCTGCTCGTCCCGGTGCTCGTCGACCCAGCCGCCGAACCGAATCGGGATGAGGTACTCCTCGCGCGGGAACTCCCAGGGGTACGGCAGCCGGAGCCAGGCGTCCGGCTCCTCGACCTGATAGCCGTCGCGGACGGCCTGGCGAAAAATACCGAAGTCGTAGCGCAGGCCATAGCCGTAGGCCGGCAGCTCGAGGGTGGCCATCGAGTCGAGGAAGCACGCGGCCAGCCTGCCGAGGCCGCCGTTGCCCAGGCCCGCGTCGACACCGAGCTCGGCCAGTTCCTCCAGGTCCAGGCCCAGCTCCTCCAGGGCCTGCTGGTACTCGTCGTAGTACCCGAGGCTTATCATGGCGTTCGACAGGGCGCGGCCCATCAGGTACTCGAGCGACAGGTAGTACACGCGCCTGGCGTTCGACTGGTAGTAGGTCTGCTGCGTGTTGACCCAGCGCTCCACCAGGCAGTCGCGCACCGAGAAGCACATGGCCTGGTAGCGGTCGAGGTTGGTCGCCGAGAACTCGTCCTTCGCGAGCGAGGACTGGATGTGGCGGATGAAGGTCTGCTTGATCGAATCCCTGGTGGGCTCGCTCTCGGCCTCTCGCCACAGGAAGGGCCTGCGTGGTCTGTTCATGAATCGAACCTCTCTCCGGAGTGGAGTCGGCAGCGCCCGGCTGCCCCCCGGGCCGTCTTGTGCCACATCTGGGCGCACGGCAGAAGGGGTTTCCCCCGGCGGGCGCGACGCTTCACAGTTTCGCCAGCCGGGCCGCCCGCTCGCGCAGCGCCGGGTAGAGCCCGGCGTACACCTCGGCGTAGAGCCGGTCGTAGACGCTCTGCGCCGGGCCCGGGACGAAGGTGTCGCCCCGCGCGGTCATGGCCCGGACGGCGGCCGGCAGGTCGGGGTGCAGGCCGGCAGCCGCGGCCGCGAGGATGCCGGCGCCAAGGGCCGTGGCCTCGGCGCTCGCCGCCCGGACGACGCGCTTGCCGGTCGCGTCGGCCAGGATCTGGCACCACAGGGCGCTCTTCGAGCCGCCGCCCATCACCGCCAGCTCTGCCACAAGCTGACCGGTGGCCTGCTCCACGCCGCTCGTGCACAGGCGCTGCTCCAGCGCGATCCCTTCGAGAATGGCGCGGTACAGATGGGCGGGCCCGTGGTGGCCGCGCAGGCCCAGCAAGATGCCGCTCGCGTCGTCGTCCCAGTACGGGCTCATGACGCCGTGCCAGTAGGGGACGACGACCAGGCGCTCGGAGCCGGCCGCGATGCGCCACGCCTCGGCCTCGAGCCTGGCGATGGCGCGCTCGCTTTCGCCTGGCCCGTGCGCGTGGCCGAGGAGGCGCTCGACCAGCCAGTCTACGGTGAAGGTGCCGCCTTTGAGATCCGTCTCCAGCAGGAACGTGCCCACGGCGGCGCCGTACATGGTGCGGAAGCTCGGCGAGGTGCAGTACGACTGGCTCGGCACGCCGGAGACGATGGCCGTGCCGAGGTTCAGGTAGGCCCGCCCTGGCCCGGCGATGCCCGCTCCCAGGGCGGCGGCCTGGCCGTCGCCCGCGCCCGCGATGACGGCCAGGCCGGGCCGGAGCGAGCACGCCTCGGCTGCCTCCGGCAGGAGCGTCCCGCATAGCTTCCCCGGCGCCAGCAGGGCCGGAAGCTGCGCGCGCTCGATGCCGGCGAGCCCCAGCAGCGGCTCGGACCAGTCGCGCGCCGCCATGTCCACCAGGCCCATGGGATCGGCGCTCGCCAGCGAGGTGGCGTAGCGGCCGGTGAGCTTGCGGACGAGGAAGGCGTGCACGTCGAGCACCATCGGCCGCCGGGCGCCGAGCTCGGGCGCCTCCCGTGCCAGCAGGAACATCAGCTTGTAGAGCGAGGGGGTGGTGCAGGGTGGCTTGCCGCTCAGGGTGTGCAGTCGCCCGGCTCCCAGGGTTGCGACGGCGCGCGCCACCTCGGCGCGACAGCGGGCGTCCATCCAGACCAGGGCGGGACGAAGCGGGCGGCCATCTTCATCGGTCAGGACGAAGCTCTCGCGCTGGTGTGCCACGCACAGGGCGCGAACGCGCCGGGCGTCGTCCGCCCCAAGCGCCTCGGCCGCGGCGCCGATCGCTGCGGCCGTGGCACGCCACCAGCCCTCGGCGTCCTGCTCGTAGGCATCGGGCGTCGGGCTGGACAAGGCGATGGGCGCCCGCCCCTCGGCCCGCGGGCGGCCTGCCGCGTCCCAGACCACGGCTTTGCATGCGGTCGTGCTGCAGTCGATGCCGACCACCAGGTCGCCAGGCTCGGTCATGTCGCGCTCCGGAAGAAGCGCGCGAAGGGCATGCGCACCGGGGCGCCGTCCAGGGCCACCTGGCCCAAGTGCCGCAGCAGCGGCAGCTCGTCCGGGCCGATCGCGCCGCGCCGCTCCATCTCCGGCAGGGCCTGGCGCATAACCTCGAGGATCTCCAGGCACTCCAGGGTCGCGCCCTGCATCTTGGCAACGGCTTCGGCCAGGCTCAGGCCCAGGCCCAGCGAGCGGCCGAAGCGGGCAGTGCGGCCGCCGTTGCAGGTCACGTTCAGATCGCCCGCGCCGGGCAGCCCGGCGGCGCTTTGCGGATCGCCTCCCAGCACGGCCACGAGCCGCTGCATCTCGATCACGGACTGGGCGAACAGGGCGGCCTCGAAGTTGTGCATGGCCACGCTGCCCGGCTTGCCGCCGCTCTTCTCGTTGATCCCCGCGCCCAGGCCGACGCCCATGGCGTAGGCGTTCTTCAACGCGGCGCACACCTGCGTGCCGGCGAGGTCGGGGCTCGTGCGCACGTGGTAGTAGGACG
This sequence comes from Deltaproteobacteria bacterium, assembly GCA_016209145.1. GTDB lineage: Bacteria > Myxococcota_A > Polyangia > Polyangiales > Polyangiaceae > JACQWT01. The sequence continues at coordinate 7,314 of JACQWT010000180.1, forward strand.
AGCACATGAGGGCGGCCACGCGCTCGGCCGCGCGCGGTTCGCGGCTTGCCAGCACCACGCAGCTTTCCACGCGCCGCGCAAGCTCGCCGGCGATGCACGGGCCGGCCACTGCCACGGGACCGGCACAGCGCGCCGCGGTTGGCAGGGCGTCGCGCAGCACGTCCGGCAGCAAGCGCAGCTCGCCGCCGCTCCAGTGCAGGCCCTTGCTCACCATGACGATGGGCCGCTCCGGCCGTGCGTGGGGCCCGATCTGCTCGGCCGCCCAGCGCACGCCCGCCGAGCTCACGCCGATGCCGATCGCCTCCGCGCCGCACACGGCCTCGCCGAGCTCGCCGGCGAAGAAGGGCCGGACCTCGGGCGGCAGCGCCAGGCCCAGGGTCGGGTGCACGCCGCCGCCCTTGAGGCTCGCGATGATCTCGTCGTCGAGGTGGGTGCCGACCAGGCGCACCTCGTGGCCGGCGTCGGCCAGGGGCACGCACAGCGCGCTGCCCATCATGCCCGCTCCGAGGATGGTGAAGATGGCCATGGCTCGCTTCTGCCGCGCATCGTGTCAGAGCCGCCCCGCCGCCGCCAGAGCGGGTTGCCGTTGCGCCAGGTGGGCGCTTACCAGAACCGGGGAGCGCCGCCGGATGAACCGCCAAGACGCCAAGGTCGCCAAGGAGAACAATCGGTTTCTTGGCGTGCTTGGCGCCTTGGCGGTTCGCTTTTCCGCCCGCACCCCCAATTCGGTTCGGCACCCGCGCCAGGTTGGCTCCTCCCCGAGCGCTCCCACCTGGCGTATGCTCGCGCCATGCATACAAGACATCTACTCGTGCTCGCCCCGCTCGCCTGCCTCCCGGCCGCCTGCAAGACCGGGGAGCAGGCCCCCCAGCCAGCAGCCACCGCCACGGCTGCGGCCACGGCCACGGCCACGGCCGCTCCGAGCGGCATGACCGACGAGCAGTGCCGCGCGTCCGGCTCGTGCTCGGATCTGGGCCGTTGCAAGGCCAAGGGCGACGGCTGCATCGCCGGCTCGGCCGAGGACTGCAAGAAGGCCGGCAAGTGCAAGGAGGCCGGCTTCTGTAACCTCGAGGCCGAGGACTGCGTGGCCAAGACGGCCGAGGACTGCAAGAGCTCGGACAACTGCCGCACCTACGGCCGCTGCGATCTCGTCAGCACGTACTGCAGCGTCAACGGCAAGGACGCGAACTGCAAGCAGAGCGAGAGGTGCAAGACCGAGGGGCTGTGCAAGGCGGCCGAAGGCGGCAACTGCGTCAAGCCCTAGGCCGACGGCCGCAGCTTCCGAGCGGTGGTGCCGCGGGTGCGGCGCTGGTACACTGGCGTCTATGCTGCTTTCAGCGTGGCGGGTGGTTCCGGCTCTCTCGGCTGCGATCTTCGGGTGCCTCGTGCTCGGCTGCTCGGGCGAGTCCGAGCTCACGCAGGGCGGCACCGGTGGCTCGGGCGTCGTAGGCCCGGGCGGCGCGGGCGGCACCGGGGCCGGTGTGGGCACGGGCGGGCTGGGCGCGGGCGGCGCCGGCACCACGACCGGAGCCGGCGCCCAGGGCGGCGCTGGCGCCGCGGGCGGCGCTGGCGCCGGGGGCGGAGGCTGTGCCGGTAGCTTCGCCGTAGGTGGCACTGTCAAGGGCCTGCTCGGCTCGGGCCTGGTGCTCCAGAACAACGGCGGGGACGATCTGCCCGTCGGCAAGGACGGTCCCTTCGCGTTCCCAACGTCGGTGCCGGGCGGCCAAGGCTACGCCGTGACCGTGCTCGTGCACCCCAGCTCCCCCGAGCAGAAGTGCGTGGTCCCCAACGGCGCCGGCCTGGTGGGCTGCGAGGACGTCACGGGCGTGAGCGTGGAGTGCAGCCTGATCGACGGGGACGGCGACGGCATCCCGGATCTGGCCGACCCGTTCCCGAACGACGCGGCCAAGCCCAAGGCTGCGGCGATGAACATGGTGTACCCGCACACCGCCGCGCAGCTCTTCACCATGAACGTGCTGAGCTATGCCATCGCGCTCGTGGGCTCGTTCCACGGCCCCGGCTACGGAGGCAGCATGACCGACGTGGCGGTGGATCAGTTCGGCGTGCTCTACGGAGTGACGTTCACGGACCTCTACACCTGCGATCCAACCTCGGCCGAGTGCTGGCACCTGGCGTCGCTGCCGCAGTCGTTCAACGGGCTCACCATGGTGCCGCCCGGCACGCACCATCCCTTCCTCGACACGCTCATCGCCATTGCCAACAGCGGCACCTGGTACAAGGTCACGGTGGCCAACGGCAAGGCGACGCTCGCGCCCCTCGGGCAGTATGGCCAGGGCATGACATCGAGCGGCGACGCGTTTTCCATAATGGGTGTCGGCACGTTTGCCTCGGTCGACAAGCCCGGGGCGCCGAGCGACGTCATCGTCTCGGTCGATCCCATGAGCGGGAAGGTGCTGGCGGAGGTAGGCCCGGTCAGCGGCTACAGCTCGGTCTACGGGCTCGCGGGCTGGAGCGGGGAGATCTACGGCTTCGACGCCACGGGCGCCGTGCTCAAGATCGACATCGTCAACGGCACGAGCTCGCTCATCGCCAACAAGGGGCAGCCGTGGTGGGGGGCGGGAGTCACCACGCGCATGGGCAAGTAGGCTGGCTCCGCTCGCCGGCGCGCCGGCCCGCGCCGGTGCCGAGCCGGAGAGCCCC
>JACQWT010000181.1 GCA_016209145.1 Deltaproteobacteria bacterium
GCGACAAGCTGCAGGCGCTCACCAAGCTGGGCCTGAAGGTGACCGTGCGCAAAAACCGCATGGTCATCCAGCTTCCGGGCGACGTGCTGTTCGACTCGGGGCGCGAGACGCTGCGCAAGGAAGGCACCGACATCCTGATCCAGGTGGGCGCGGTCATCCGCAACGACGCCGACCTGGCGGCCCGCCACTTCCAGGTTGCCGGTCACACCGACAACAAGAAGTTCGCCGGCGCGTTCAAGGACAACTGGGGGCTGAGCGTGATGCGCGCCCGCGAAGTGCTCTCGTTCCTGATCACCGAGCCACCCAAGGGCGGGGGGCTCGACCCCAACCACTGGAGCGCGGCCGGCTACGGCGAGACGGATCCGGTCGGGGAGAACGAAACCGAGCAGGGGCGCCAGACCAACCGTCGCTGCGAGCTGGTCGTCCTGCCCAACGTCGAGGAGATGCTCGATCTCAAGTCGGTGATGCAGTAGGGCGAGAGCCGGGGCGCGCCGCGAACGGCGGGGGGCCCGCAGGCGGCGCGTTGGCGACGCGGCGCTCTGCACGAACGCGTCGCCAGGCGCCGACGGACCCCTTTGTTATTTGCTTGACGGATTCTGCGAAGTCCACTACGGTACGCGCCGCCTGGCGCGGACTGCGCAGTTTAAGCACCCCCCCAGCAATATCGGCTGTTCATCCCGGGCGTTGCGCGCCGGGCTTTTGGTTCGACGAGGCCGTAGCACGCGGATTTCTCGGCAATTGCAGTTGTGTTCATTCCGAGCGCGGAAGCAAACGCGCCGTTGACGGGTTCTCGTCGGACCGGGCCACGAGCGGCCTCCCAGCATACTTCCATCCGCCCCGAGCGGGCTTTCTAGAGATACAGCAGCGAGAAGCAAGGAGAACGACAGTGATGCAGCAGGCTACGGGAATTCGGTTCAAGGTTGGCGACAAGGCCGTCTACCCGGCGCAGGGAGTGGCCGAGGTCGTCGACATCGCGGAGAAGGACATCGCGGGCAGCCGGCAACGTTTCTACGTGCTGCGGATCCTCGACACGGATCGGAAGATCATGGTGCCCGTGAAGAACGCGAATGCCGTGGGCTTGCGGCAGGTGATCTCCGAGCAGGAAATCCAGGAGATCTTCGACATCCTTCGCGAGCGCACCATCGCCTTCGACAACCAGACGTGGAACCGGCGCTACCGCGGCTTCATGGACAAGATCAAGACGGGCTCGATCTACGACGTGGCCGAGGTGCTGCGCGATCTGTACCGCCTCAAGACCGACAAGCAGCTCTCTTTCGGCGAGCGGCGCATGCTCGACACCGCGCGCAGCCTCATCGTCAAAGAGATCGCCATTGCCCGCGCCCAGACCGAGGAGGCCGTCAAGTCGGAGATCGAGGCCATCTTCTTCACCAACTAGCGCGACGCAGCGCGGCCCAACACCGCGCAAGCGGCAGCGTGCGCCATGGCGGACGCTGCCGCTTGTGCGTTTTGTGACCTAGGGCTCGCTGCCCGGACGCATCTGCAGGGGCGCCAACTCGGGAAACACCAGATCGACACGCCAGGCGCCGTCCTCGAAAAGGCCGGCCACCGTGGCGCGCTGCGCGGGCCGAGCCCCTGCGACGGTCACGAGCGCGTGGTTGCCGTCGACCTCGGCGCCGAAGCGGTGCGGCGCGAACCGCAAGGCGAGGCGCGCGGGCACGAGCATGGCAGCAGGCTCGATCTTCTTGCCGCTGGCCGCGCCGTAGCGCTCGGCGCGAGCGCGCAGGTTGGCCCTCGCGCGCCCCGACAAGGCATCGAAGATCTGCTGGGCGTCAGCCGGATCGCCCTGGAAGCGCTCCATCCGCCCCAGCAACTCCCGCACGGCCCCCTCCGGCGTCGCGTTGGCCGGCGCCCGGCGGCATCCCGCGCCAAGCAGGCAGACCCCGACCACAAGGGCACGCGCGGCACGTCGCCAAGGCATGAAGCCCCGGCTGACCGGGCGGTGCTCGCGCCTCGCCCTGCTATGGGACTTTGCCGGCATGATGTCCCGCTGCCAATGTGCCTCGCAAGCCTAGCCCAGCCTGCGCCGGGCTGCACCCCCGGGCCCTGCCCCTGCACCAGGCCGCCATTGACGGGCACGGGCGCTCGTGTAAGTTCGCTCGCCCGAGGTGAGCACCCTCTACTACGGCGACAACCTCGCGCTGCTGCGCCAGCATGTGGCGGACGAGTCCGTGGACCTCGTCTACCTCGATCCGCCATTCTCGACGCACAAGAGCTACGCCGCCCTGTTCCAGCGCGTCGCGGCCGCGGGAGCGCCGGTGCAGGTCCACGCCTTCGAGGACAGTTGGCCGTGGGGCCCGGAGGCCGAGCAGGCCTACGCGCAACTCGACCGCGCCGGGGACCACGTCACGCCCGCCCTCCGGGCGCTGCGTGGCCTGCTCGGCGAGAGCGACATGATGGCCTACCTGACGATGATGGCCGGGCGCCTGATCGAGCTGCGGCGCGTGCTCAAGCCCACGGGCAGCATCTATCTGCACTGCGACGCCACGGCGAGCCACTACCTCAAGATCCTGATGGACGCCGCCTTCGGCGCGGCGTGCTTCCGCAACGAGATCGTCTGGCGCTATCGGCGCTGGCCCGCCCGGGCGCGGCAGTTCCAGAGAATGCACGACGTGCTGCTTTTCTACAGCAAGTCGGCCGGCGGCGAGCATACTTTCCACGCCCTGTACGGCTACGAGTGCCTCGCCGACTCGACCCTCCGAAGCTTCGGTACGAGCAGGCAACGGGCCGACTTCTCGTGCGGCCGCCGCCGGCCGGCGACGCTGCCGGAGCCGTCCCCGGGCCCGCCCCTGTCGGACGTGTGGGAGATCGGGGTGCTGGCGCCGATCTCGCGCGAGCGCCTCGGCTACCCCACGCAGAAGCCGGAGGCGCTGCTCGAGCGCATCGTGCGAGCGAGCAGCAACGAGGGCGACGTCGTGCTCGATCCGGTCTGCGGCAGCGGCACCACGCTGGCGGTCGCCCAGCGGCTCGGGCGGCGGTGGATCGGCATGGACAGCTCCCAGCTCGCCGTGGCCCTCACCAAGCATCGCCTGGCCACCGCGTTCGGCGACGACGTCCGCTACCGCGTCGTGGGCGAGCCGGCCTCGCTGGGCCAGGCCAAAGAGCTTGTCCGGCGTGGGCCGCTGGAGCTCCGTTGGTGGGTGCTGGGCGTGCTCGGCGCACGTCCGGCCGAGCCCGGACGGCGGGCCGTGCCGGGAGTGGACGGTTGGCTCGGGCTCGAGGCCGGCGCCGGCCGCAAGGGGCGGCGCGTCGCGGTAGCCATACGCGAGCATGTCCCCGACCCGGCCGAGGTCGCCGTACTGCGCGCGCTGATGAAGGAGGAGGGGATCGCCGTGGGCGCCTTCGTGCTGCTCGGCGAGCCGACGGGCGAACTGCGGGAGGCAGCGGCGGCGGCGGGGCGCGTGCGCTGCGGGGCAGACCGCCATGCCCGCGTGCAACTTCTGACTATGCGCGAGTTGCTCCGGGGTGAGCGGCTTGACCTTCCCGGCCGGCGCCCGGTGGCACAGCCCGGTCCACCGCCGCCCGACGCGGATGACGACGCGCAGGCGACGCTGCCGGGACTGGCGGGCCGGTAGGCGGCGCGGCGCCGTGAGTGGCTCGCCCCCGCTGTTACTCCAGGCGCAGCTTCTCGAAGGCGCCGAGCTGGCGCAGGGCCTCGTAGAGCACGATGCCCACGACGGTGGAGAGGTTGAGCGAGCGCACGCGGCCGATGGTCGGCACGGCGAACGTGTCCGCGGCGTGCCGAGCGAGCAGTTCCCCGGGTAGGCCGGTGCTCTCCCGGCCGAACACGAGCGCGTCGCCGCCCTGGAAAGCGGCCTCGAGGTAGGAGCGGCTGGCCACTGCGCTCAGCAGTCGCAGCCGGGCGTGCGGCAGGGCGCCACGGAACTCGGCCCAGCTCTCGTGCGGCTGCACGGTGACGAGTGGCCAGTAGTCCAGGCCGGCGCGCCGCACCGCCTTGGCGTCGATGCGGAAGCCGAGCTTGCCGACCAGATGCAGGACGCAGCCCGTGGCGGCCGCAAGCCGGGCGATGCTCCCGGTGTTCTGCGGGATCTCCGGCTCGACCAACACGATGTGCAGCGGCAGCGGCAGGGGCGCGGCGCGCAAGCGCGGAAGGCCGTCCTTGTCCACGCCGGATGCCATACCACGCGCGGGCTGCGCCTGCGGCCCGAGCGTGAAACCGATACGCCCGCGCGAACGGAGCCGGCAGACTCGACCAGCAACGCCCCGCGGCCGTCGCGCACTGCGGGTACAGGCGTGCCGTCCGCGGCGAGAATGCCACGCTGGGGCTTCGCCCCAGACCCCGCGAACGGGGCCCCAACCCCGTTCGCCCCGATCGGCAAGTCTTCGCCGGTACCGCATACTACACCGCGCGCGGCATGTCCCTCCGCGCCGTGGCGCCGTAAAGCGGGGGCGAGCACGGGCAGGGGGCCGGCAGGCGTACGCCGGCGGGCACACGCGCGCGGCGCTTGACCTGCTGCCGTTCAGACCCTAGCCTCGGCCATCGGGAGTCGGATGATGCGTGCCCTTCGCACGATTGCTGTGGCCGTGGCGGCCACGGCAGCGGTGGTGCCGGCCCGGCGGGCGGCGGCGGACGCGATGGACCCGGCGCTCGGCCGGCTCGTCCTGGACGAGAGCTGTCGCACCGCGGGAGGGCCGACGGGCACCGGGTACTACTACGACCCGCTCTCCGAGTACCGGCGCTGCATCGTCAACCACGCCGCGTTCGCCAAGCTGGTGGCCCAGTATGGCTTCGCGCTCGCCCCCACGGCCATGCACCCGGCACACACCCCGGGCTACGGCGGCTTCAAGGTCGCCATCGAAGGCGCCTTCACGACCATCGACGCAAACGCGCACTACTGGCGCTACGGCACGGAAGGACCGATCGACGAGTCGACGAAGCTTGCCTCGGTGAGCAACAAGAACCCCGACGGCACGCTGCAGGTCTACGCGCTCAAGCTGGCCAAGGGCTTCCCCTTCGGCCTGGAGTTGGGCGGCGCCTTCGGGTACCTCGTCAACACGGGCATCGTGGCCGGAGGAGCCGACCTGCGCCTGGCGCTGTTCGAGGGCTTCCGGGCGAGCATCCCCGGCTACTTCCCCGACTGGGCGGTAGGCGGCGGCGTGCGCACCATCACCGGCTCGCCGGAGCTCAAGCTGACCATCGCCTCGGCCGACTCGCAGCTCTCCAAGCCGATTCCGCTGGGCGGCACGCTCGTGCTCACGCCCCACGTGGGCTACCAATGGATCCACATCTTCGGCGACTCCGGCCTGGTGGATCTGACGCCCAACACGGACGCGCTGTCCCATTGCGGCTACAAGGGCGACAACACTCCGGTGCAGAGCGAGCCCGACAAGAGCAAGGGTGGATTCGACGGGCAGCCGCTGTGCGCCGGATCGAGCGGCGACTTCAACAACACCGTGGTCTTCGAGGCGGCGCGCATCCACCGCCACCGCATCAACTTCGGAGCCGAGTTGCGCTTCCAGGCCCTGCACGTCGGCGTGCACGCCGTCACCGACGTGATCGCGCCCAAGGACGCCAACGCCAAGACCGAGAGCGAGTACGATCCGTCTGACCCGACCGGTGTGAAGACCATCCAGCTCAACAAGCTGGCCGACGACCCGCGCACCGAGGGCAACGACGAAGTCAAGCGGCAGTGGACGGTCGCGGTGGAGCTGGGCGCCGTCTTCTGACGTCCCGGCTTGCCGTCCCCGCTACTTGTCGGACGCCGTGACCGGCAGCCGGTAGCCGAGCTGAGCGATGAGGGCGCGGAAGGTGGCGTCCTCGGCCCGCGCGCGCTGGACGTGCTCCACGAACTTGTCGCGATCGCCGCGCAGCGAGGCGGCGTAGGCGCTCTCGCAGTTCTCCAGCACGAGCAGCAGGTGCGGGTGGGCCGGCGCCACCGACTGCGGCACCGACATCTGCCGGGCGGTGCGTGCGCGGACCTGGGCGAGCCGGTAGACCAGATCCACCAATGCCTGGTCGGAGGAGCGCGGCCGCACCATGTCCCGCTCGATCCGGGCCCCGTCGAGGAGCACGCTGGCGCGATCGAGGTAGCTGCCAGCCCAAGCCGGGGTGGCGACGGCACAGAGCAGCAACACGGCGAGCAGGGCCAGGACGGCGCGACGGGTCATGGTCCACGCGTAGTACGACGGCCGGCCCGGGGCCAGGGCAGACCCGGGGCCGGTCAGGGCCGGCGGGGTCAGTCGCCCGCGCCGAGGCGGGCCAGAGCCGCGCGCGCGGCCGCCTGCTCGGCCAGCTTCTTGCTCGGCCCCTCGCCGCTGCCGAGCGGGCTGCCGTCCACCTCCACGACCGCGCTGAACCGGCGCGCGTGGCTCGGCCCGGCGACGCCCACGAGCCGGTAGACGGGCGCCGGCAGGCCGTCGCCCTGCACCCGCTCTTGGAGCTGGCTCTTGGCGTCGCGCGCTGCGCCCCCTGCATCTCCGAGCTCGGCAAGGTGCGGCTCCAGGAGCTGTGCCGCCAGTCGCCGCGCCTCGGCCATGCCGAGTTCGAGGTACGCGGCGCCCAGGACCGCCTCGAGCGCGTCGGCCAGCACGCTCGGCCGGCGATGTTCGCCCGCGGCCCGCGCTCCGCGGCCGAGCCGCAGCGCCGATCCGAGCTCGATCCGCCGGGCGAAGGCAGCCAGTGCGGTCGCGTTGACGAGCGAGGCGCGCATGACCGTCAGCTCTCCCTCCGTGGCGCCGGGGAAGCGCGCCATGAGCAACTCGCTCGTGCACAGCCCCAGCACCGCGTCGCCGAGGAACTCCAGCCTCTGGTTGTCCTCGCGCTCGCCGGCGGGCCGCTCGTTCGCGAAGCTGGGATGCGTGAGCGCCTCGCGCATCCGGGCGGGCTCGCGCGGCAGCCCGAGCCGCTCGCACAGCCCCCGCACGAGCTCGGCCCGCCTCTGCTCCCGGTCCGTCATGGGCCCAAATCCTCTAGCAGGCGCAGCGCCGGGGCGACAAGCACCGCCGCCCTCGCCGTGCTACATTGCCGCCGTCCCATGCCCGGAGAACCCCTGCTCGCGTGTCCTTTCTGCCGGCAGCTCTTCCCTCGGGGCGAGGCCACGCAGTGCCCGGACTGCGGCGTGGACCTCGAGCCGATGTCGCGCCTGCCGCCTTCGGCCGAAGCGCAGGCGCAGGACCCGGCGCTGGACGTCCCGCCCGAGCTGGAGCTGCTGCCCTGGACCTTCGTGGGCCGCGGCCGCGGGCTGCTGCTGCTCATCGCCGCCGCCGGTATCGCCGTGTTCTTCGCACCGTGGCTGCACGAAACGGCTCCCGAGCTGCGCACCCTGAGCGGCTTCGCCTTCGCCCGCAGGCTCTACTGGCTCTGGGCAGCCGGCGTCGGCTGGGCCGTCATGCTCGCCCTCGTCGCCTCAAGGCGCACGGTCTACCACATGCGGGGCGCGCGCGTTGCGGTGGGGCTGCTCGCCGCCGTAGTGTTGGCAACCGCGGTGCTGCGGGCGCTCCTCGTCCCCGAGTCGACGGTGCTGCGCCCCGTGAGGATCGAGTGGGGCTGGGGCTTGTACGCCGCCGGCCTGCTCGCGGCGGCGGCCCTGCTGGCGGCGCCCCGCTTCGGAGGCTCGCTCATCGACATGCCTACGCGGCAGCGGCGCCGGGGGGACGAGACGTTGCACTGAATCCGCTCGGCCGGGCCTCAGCGCATCTGCCCCGGCTCGCCGGCCGGGCGGGCGGGGCCGGCGCTCGGATGGCGGCGCTCGAGCGCGCCGGGACGACGCATCGGGGCAATGTCGCCCTGTGCGTCAACGGCCAGCGTATCTACGAGCTGCGGCGTGCTCTGCACGCCCCGCTCACGGCGAAGATTGTCGACCAGCTCGCGCAGGCGTTGGTCGAACTTCTGCTGCTGCAGGATCCGGCGGATGCCCTCGCGCTCGTCCTCCAGCCGGCGCGTGACGGCCTTCATGGTTCCGCGGCGACGCACCACGGCGAAGTCGCCGCCGTCGGGCACGGGCTCCGGCACGACCTGCCCGTCCTCGACGCCCAGCGCGGCGCGGTACAGCGCCGGATTGACCCTCACCCCCTTCTGGGCGGTAGAACCGTCCTCGGCCACGAAGCCGAGGTTTCCGCCCTTGATGGCCGTGGCCTTGTCGAGCGAGCGCGCCCGGCACAGCTCGCCCCAGTGCTTCTCGGAGGAGTCTTTGCCGAGCGACGCGATCAGCTCCTGCGCGTCCTTGGCCGTGCCGAGCACGATGCGCGCGAGCTTGAGCCGCTGCGTCCTGACGTAGTCCGAGCGGTGGCTCTCGTAGAAGGCGGCAATCTCGGCCTCGCCCATCGTCGCGCTGCGTTCGTACTGCGTGCGCTCCTGGGCGATCAAGGCCGAGCGAAGCACGCCCAGGATGCGCTCGCGTACGTCCGCCCGCTCGCCCAGCTTGGCCTCGGTCGCAGCCTGGGCGAAGAGCCGGTCGCGCACGACGGCCCGGTCCAGGAACTCGTGCCGGATCTCGTCGTCGTTCTTGCCGAAGCTGCGGAGCTGGTAGGGGGGCACGCGGGCGAGCATGCGCTCCAGCTCCGCCGTGGTCAGCGCCTCGCCGCCCACGCGCGCCACGACACGCTCCTCGGGCCTCGCCGCCAGGGCGAGGCCGGCTGCGCCCAGCAGAGCGACGGCGCACAGCGCTGCGGCCCGGCCGGATCTCGATGGCTTCGCGGGCATCGGCCCCGTGTAGGCGGCGGGCGGGGCGGGGTCAAGGCGCACGAACGCGCCGCCAGCTCTACGATGCGCGGGCTGCGTCTGCGGCTCAAGGGTGAAACCAATACGCCTGCGCGAACGGAGCGGGCAGACGCGACCGGCACCGCCCCGCGGCCGTTCCGCGCTGTAGCCCTAGGCGAGCCGTCCGCGGCGAGAATTCCACGCTGGCGACCTGCTTGGGCGCGGCCGGCTCGGCCGGCACCGGCCGCTCGCCCGAGCCCGGAGCCGGCCCGGCGTCCGCCAGCAAGGCCAGCCGCTGCTTGGCCTGGGCGTGCTCCGGATCGTGGGCCAGAACGACCTCGAAGTCCCCCCTGGCCTCCGCGTCGTGGCCCAGTCGCTGGTGCAGCATGCCGCGGTAGAAGCGCGCCGGGACGTGCTCGCCGCTGCGCAGCATGTCGTCGAGCTCGCGCAGGAGCGCCTTGACGTCCACATCGGGCATCATCGACCACATCCAAATGGCACTGGCCGCGTAGTCCTTGCTGCCCGGAGCGGCAGTACGCGCCTTCTCGCAGAAGCGCACCGCTTCGGTCAGGCGCTGCGCATTGAAGTGCATCCAGGCGAGATCGTGATGATCGGCGGCCGTGGGCCCCGGCTCGTCGAAGCCCGCTTCGCCGCCGGCCGGCGCCGCGGCCGCCTCCGCCGCGGCTTGCGGCGCCTGCGGCACGACGACGTCGGCGCCCTCTGGCGCGCTCAGGGCCTCGAACGCCCGCGCGCAGGCGGCCTGTAGCCGGACGACGCCGGCGCGCAGATCGGCAAGCTCGGGCGCGAGCGCGTCCGGCCGCCACTCGGCCGCCGCCTTGGCGTATGCCTGCCATAGCGCCTCCGCCCGGCCGGCGTCGTCGCGCTCGGCCCAGGCCTCGGCGCCCAGGCCGAGCACCTCGAGCGGCGACTGCTCGGAGAGCGAGCGGATCCGCTCGCGAAGGGGATCCCAGCGCGACGCTTCTGCCTCCGGCTCGGCCACGCCGGCCCGCGCCGCCCGCTCCCCGCCGGCCGCCACCTCCTCGCCCGGCGTGGCGCCAGCGAACAGGTTCGTGACTCCCTGGGGCTTGGGCACGCCCGACCCCCGCCGCACCGTGACCCGCCGGAGCGCGATGCGCGCCAGGGCCTTCGTGCTCTCCGGCTCCACATCGACCGCTGCGCCAGATCCCTCCTGCTGTTGGTCGGTGCCGGCAGGCACAGGCGTGGACCGCTCCGGCTGTTCGGCAGCCGCGGACGGCGCGGACGGCGCCGGCAGCGAATCGTCTAGCCCGTTCTCGGCCGCCGCGGCGCCCGCTGCGGCCGGTTCCGCCAAGCCGGCTGCGGGCTCAGCTTCCGCGTCGGCCGCCGCTCCGTTCGCGGCCTCGGCCCCGGCGCCCAGCTCGAGGTGGCGGGTGATGGCGAGCGCGTAGACCACCCGTTCGCACAGCGCGGGCGGGGCCAGCCCGCGGCCGACGAGCACGGGCCGGCTCGCGCCCTTGGCGAGCAGGCTCTCGACCACGGCCAATGCCTCGCCGGCAAAGCCGAAGCGGCTGAGGTTCGCGCCCGGGCGGATCGAGAAAGGCCGGTCGCCGATCCGGCGCAGCACGGCTGGCATGCGTGCGGAGCGCTCTGCGTGCTCCTTCAGGCCCGCCCACAGCACACGCAGCGGATCCACGCGAGGCGGCTCGCCCCGCACGTCGGCGAAGGCGTCGTGCCCGTCGAAGAAGGCATACTTGGTCGTCGGGGGCAACGCGAAGAGGCGCGTCATGCGCGCGAGAAGCTGTGCCACGAGCGCCTGCTGCACGATCTTCTCGTCGACGAGCCCCGCCGCGACCAGCGCCTCGCCGAGGAGCCGATCCTGGCCGAGCGCGCTGGCCACGTCCTCTTGCCCGACCGCGCCCGCATCGACTAGGACCGCGCCGAGCAAGGCGTAGCCGTCCGGGGTGTGCACGCGCGTAGCGAGACCAGCGCGGAGCTGCACGACGTGCTGCGTGCCGCCCTCCTCCTCGAAGAACAGTGAGCTCGCAAGCCGCTGGGCGAGAGCGTGCACGAGCAGGTGCGCCAAGGGCTCCTGCTTGAGCACGCCTTCCCGGGTGGGCGGCCGGTCGGGACGCATAGCCGGGTGAGCCTACCACGCCGGGCGCCGGGGCGTAGGCGCCAACCAGAAACAAACTGCGCGCCCTGCAAATACACTGGGGCGGCCGCAGGTGGGGCAATACGCCGACCCTTGCCGCAAGGGTACGCGCAACGCCCCTGCCTGGTGGTCCCGGGTGGGGCAATACGCCGACCCTTGCCGCAAGGGTACGCCGCGGCGGGCGTGGCGCCGTGTCTGCTCCCGAGGCCGCACGCCAGCCAGGATCCCGGCAAAGTCGCCCTGGCACGCCAGCGGGCCGAGCTTGCCGTGTCAAACTAGTTGGACTAGACTGATTGTCGTGGCAGGCGAGCCCATCGGCATCTTCCAGGCCAAGACCCGCCTCTCGTCCCTCGTCGAGGACGTGCTCCGGGGCAAGCGCTTCGTGATCACCCGTCACGGGCGGCCGGTGGCGGAGCTACGCCCGATCGAGGATGCTGGGCCACGTGCCCGCCGCGGCTGCGCCAGATCCGCGCGCTTCTTCATGGCGGACGACTTCGACGCGCCCATCGAGGACTTCGCGGACTCGGTGTGATGCGCTACCTGCTCGACACGCACTGCCTGCTCTGGTTCCTCCAGGGCGCGCGCGAGCTGCCGGCAGGCGTGGCCCGGCGGATCGAGGCGGCAAGCGCCGCCAACCACGTCAGCATGGCCTCGGTGTGGGAGATGGCGATCAAGGTCGGCCTGGGCAAGCTCGAGGTTCCCTACTCGATCGGCCGCGACCTGCCGTCGCTGCTCGCGGGCAACGGTTTCGTGGTGCTGCCGCTGGCATTCGAGCACCTGCAGGTCGTCGCCGAGCTGCCGCGGCATCACCGCGATCCCTTCGACCGGTTGCTCGTCGCCCAGGCCCGGTGCGAGGCGCTCGTCCTGCTCAGCCGCGACCCGGTGTTCGACGCCTACGCCGTGCGGCGCGAGTGGGCGTGAGCCAGGCCGGGGCACGCGCGTCGGGAGGAGCTGCCCTGCGGCCGCGGTGGCGGCACGACCACGAACGCTCCCGAGCGCGTCGGCGCCGGAGGCACCCGCGGCCCGGCGGTGCTACCCTCGCCGCATGTCGCGAGGCTACCTGCTCGTCGTGGACGATGACGTCGCCGTCCTGCGCACGCTGCGCAAGGCGCTGACGCTCGAGGGCTACGACGTGGACGTGGCCGGAGGCTTTGGCCTGGCGTGCCAGAGGCTCGAGGGACACAGCTACGACCTTGCCCTCATCGACGTCGCGCTGCCTGACGGCAACGGCGTCGCCCTGCTGGAGAAAGCGCGCGCTGCCGGCGCCGAGCTGCCGGTCGTGATGATGAGCGGTCAGGCCACGATCGACGTGGCCGTGCGGGCAACCAGGCTCGGCGCCGTCGACTTCCTGGAGAAGCCCCTGTCCACCGACCGGCTCTTGCTCCTCATCGACAACACCCTGCGCCTGGTCCGGGCCGAGAGCGAGGCGCGGCAGCTTCGCTCGCAGAGCGGGCTCGGGGGCGAGCTCGTCGGTGCGGGCCCGGCGCTGGTAGCCTTGCGCACGCTCGTCGCGCGGGCGGCGCAGGCGCAGGCCACGGTGCTCATCCGGGGCGAGCGGGGCACCGGTAAGGAGCTCGTGGCGCGGGCCATTCACGCCGGAAGCCGCCGCTCGGCCGGGCCGCTGGAGAAGGTCAACTGCGCGGCCGTGCCGGGCGAGCTGATCGAGAGCGAGCTCTTCGGCCACGAGGCGGGCGCCTTCACGGGCGCCACCAAGCAGCGGCGCGGCAAGTTCGAGCGCGCGGGCGGGGGCACGCTGTTCCTCGACGAGGTGGGGGACATGCCGCTCGCCATGCAGGCGAAGCTGCTGCGCGTGCTGCAGGAGAGGGAGATCGAGCGCGTCGGCGGCAGCGAGGTCATCAAGGTCGACGTACGGGTCGTGGCGGCGACGAACCGCGACCTGGAGCGCGCCTGCGAGGCAGGTGGGTTCCGTCCCGATCTCTTCGACCGGCTCAACGTGCTGCCGCTGTGCATCCCGCCGCTGCGCGCGCACCGCGAGGACATCCCCCTGCTCGCGCGCCACTTCCTGTCGCTGGCGGCTCCGGCCAACGACCGGCCGGGCATGGAGATCACGGCGGCGGCGCTCGACGCCCTGGGTGCGCACGGTTTCCCGGGAAACGTGCGCGAGCTGCGCAACGTCATCGAGCGGCTGGTCATCCTGACCCCGGGCGAGAGCATCGACCGGCCGCAGGTCGAGGCATGCTTGGGGAGCGCTCCTGCGCCCGCCCGGGGCAACATCTATCGCGCGGGCGTGCCCTGGCGGGTGCTCGTCGAAGAGTGTGAGCGCGGGATCATCGAGGAGGCGCTACGCGCGCATGGGGGTCAGATGACCGCCACCGCGCGGGCGCTCGGACTCGAGCGCAGCCACCTGTACAAGAAGTGTCGGGCATTGGGGCTGCGGGGCGGGACGGAGGAGGACTGATCCCATCGCCGTTGGCAGCTCGGCAGCCCGAGGTGCGGGAGGACGTGGGCCACGGAAACGTGCAATGTGAAACAGAGAACAGGAAATGTGGAATGTCATCCCTGGACTCGCAGAGACGATCGAGACCGGGCAGGCTCCGGAGCAGTGCGGCGGCGAACCCCTCCAGGCGCCGGGCGAGGTCATCGCCCTTGCGCCCCTCCGCCTGCCCTTGCCGATCGCTGCTGTTCCCCGTTCCACATTCCACATTCGCCGCGGCGGGCGCCAGGCCATGGCCACGCATACCGGCGTTTCTTGGCCCATGCCTCGACGGCAAGGAGCTCGGGCGGATGGAGCTGCGAACGGCGATGAGGACTGATCTGCTGCTCCGGGGAATCGTCGCGTGGGGCGAGGTCTGTCCGGGCTACCGTTCGACCGGTGAATCACGTAGCGCGGGCTTCGCCCGCGACCCAAGCAAGAAGATGAACCGCCAAGGCGCCGAGAACGCCAAACGCGACGATTCTCGGGAGTGCTCGATCAGGGGCTCGCGGCCTCGCCGCCCGCGGGCGCCGACCGGACGCGCTCTTCCATCTGCCGGGCGTAGCCCTCGGCCTTGTCGGCGTAGTCCTGCCGGCCGAGCTTGCGATAGCCGGCGGCGAGCGAGCGGTAGATCCGCGCCGCTCGCGGAGGCTTCGCCCCGGCGATGATGGCGCTGTTGAGCTCGAAGATGGCCGAGACGAAGCGGCCCGTGTGGGCCAGGGCCCGGCCGTAGAGGTAGTGGATCTCGGGACTGGTGGCGTCGACGTAGATCGCTCCCTCGCCCACCCGGCGCGCCTCCTCCCAGAGACCGTGCTCCACGAGCCGGCCGAGCAGGCGCCGCCAGACGCGCCGGTCGTGCTGGTCGAGCTGCGCCAGCGGCCGCAGCGCCGCGAGCTCGGCCCCCGCGTCGTTGCTCTTGTGGGCGAGATCGTAGAGGGCCTGCAGCGGCTCGGTCTGGGAGGGATCGAGGCGGTGCGCGGCGAGAAGGTGCTCGCGCTGTTGCTCGTCCCTCCTCTCGGTTTCGGCCAGATCGGCCGCGCGCATGCGTACGGCGTAGCCGTCGTGACCGCCCGCGACGAGCTGCCCCACGAGCTGCCGGGCCTCGCCGGCCCTGCGGGCCTTCATGGCCAGCCGCAGCTTCAAGAACAGCGCGTCCGGCTCCTGCGGATCGAGCCCGAGCGCAAGCTGGAGCAGGCTCACGGCCTCGCCCTCCTTGCCCTCGCCAAGCAGCGCGAGCGCCAGCTCGACGTGGCGCTTGGCGCTCTTCGGCTCCTGGGCGAGCCGCGCCCGCGCCTCATCCACCGACGCGGCTGCCGCGAGCGGCACGAACTGCTTGCGGTAGCGGGCCAGCCGGGGCTCGATGAAGGCACGGAACTGCCGGTCGAGCTCGTCCGCCGAGATCCCCAGCGTCTGCTCGATCACCTCGGCCGTGCGCAGCCCCGCCGCCCACTTGGGCAGCATGGCCACCATCTTGTCCGGGCCGTATTTCTCGGCGACGAAGACCGCAATCTGGCTCGCCGCGTAGTAGGCCATGGTCACGTCCTCGACGCTCCCGGCGTGGGTAAAGGCGCGGTTGAAGCCCGCGACCGTGGGGATGCGGTTCTCGCGCAGCCCGAGGAACAGCGCGAGCTCGTCCTCGCGCTTCCACTCCGGCCGGCGGATGAGCGTCTCGTACTCGCTCAGACCCTCGGTGAGCCAGCGCGGCACGCGGGAGCGCGAGAGCTGGATGGCGAAGACGTGCGCCAGCTCGTGCCACAGGATCATGCCCCAGTTGAAGGGCGCGGCCGACGGGCTCAGCGCCGCCAGGGTCCGGCCAAAGCACACGCCCTGGATGCCGACGTTGGGCAGCCCGCTGGTGCGCACGCTGAAGCTCTGCTCGTCGGCATACAGCTCGATTCCCACGGGCAGGGAAGGCGTGAAGCCGTAGCGCTTGACGAGCGAGGCCCAGGCTTGTTCGAGCAGGGCCGGCACGTAGCGCTGCAAAATGGGCTGGTCCTTCTTGGGGTAGCGGATGCGGAACGTCGTGCCCTGCCGCGTGACGTAGTCCGTGGCGATGGTCTTCTCGTACAAGTTCAGGGTGTTGAAGACGCGCACGCCAAAGGGGTCGCGGCGCCAAGCCTTGCGCAGCTCCTCGATGCCCGCCGGCTCGTCGCCGGCGCGGATGAGGTTCAGGCCGAGCGCCGCGTAGGCCAGGGCATCGGCCGGATCGATGCCCACCGCCTCGCGCATCAGGGCCACGATCTCGTCGTAGCGGTGCTCCCACTCGGCAAACTCGCCCACAATCCGGAAGAAGCGCGAGTACTGCGGGTTGGCCTGCAAGACCTGCTTCTGCAGGGAGGCAAAGGCGCTCTGGTCGTCGCCCAGGAAGCGCGCGGCAGCCTTGATGCTGAGCAGCTCCAGGGAGCCCGGATCGATCTTGAGCCCGGCATTGGCCGCGGCCTCGGCGGCCGCGAGATCCATGGTGCGCAGGGCCAGTCCCGCGCGCACGAAGTACGCCGAGGCCAGGTTGGGATCGACCTTCAAGGCCACGTCGATCTCCTTCTCGGCGGCGGCGAAGTCCATCGCCTGGGCAAGCCCCACCTCAGCCATGGCCACATGCGCCCGCGGATCGTGCGGCGCGAGCGCCAGCGCCTCGCGCACGACCGCCGCGGCGTGGCCCGGATCGTACTTCTCCAGGAACAGCTCCGCTCGCCACAAGAGCGTCTCCACGCGGCGCCGCGCCCCGGCCCGCTCGGCCTGATTGAAGGCGTCGTTGGCATCCTGGTACGCACGCAAGAGGTGGGCGGCCCGGCCCACGAGCGACAGGCCCTCGGCGTCGGTCGAGCCGATGACGTCGCTGTTGTATTCCTGGATGATGGTCATGAGCTGCTGCTCCGCGTCGGCCCGGCGGCCCGCGGCGATGAGCAGCTCGCCCAACACCAGCCGTGCGCGACGGGCCTCGGGCGCGGGAGCCACCTGCTCCAGGGCGGCGATGGCCTCGTCCCGCTTCCCCTGCCGCGCCAGGGCCTCGCCGAGCCAAGGCGCCGCCTCGACGGCGAGCGGCTTGGTCGCCCGTGCCGCCTCCCGGGCCGACTGCTCGGCCTGGGCGTAGCGGCCCGTCCACAGCTCCAGCCGCGCGCGCAGGAGCAGCGCTGCGCCGCGTTGGGGGCCCGCCGCCGCCTCGCCGAGGAGCTGCTCGGCTTGCGGGTAGTCGCTTCTCGCCAGGGCAGAGCGCGCCCGCTCGAACGCGCTCGGCGCCTGCGGCTGGCCCGGCGCCGAGCGGAGGGGCAGCAGGGCCAGCAAGACGAGCAGGGCGGCAGTAGCAGGCAGCCGCGCCGGGTGCGGGTGCCTGGCGCCGTCTCGGGACTGCAGGGTCATGGCCTAGCGTAGCAGGCCGCCCGAGGGCTCGCCTCACCCCAGCGCCCGCAGCAGCAGCACCTTCAAGTAGTCCCCCTCCGGAAAGCCGAGCAGCCGGGGATGGTCGGCGGGAGCGCCCCAGGCGTCGAGAAGCTGCACCTGGCGCCGGGTTGCCGCCGCGGCGGCAAGCAGCGTCTCGACGAAGGCGTCGCGCCGCACGTGGCTGGAGCAGGAGGCCGCGAGGTAGAGGCCCTCGGGCGCGAGCACGCGCCAGCACAGCTCGTGCAGCCGCGTGTAGCTGCGCAGCGCCGCGGGCACGCTCGCCTCGCTCGGGGCGAAGCTCGGCGGATCGGCGACTACGAGGTCCCAGCGCGCGCCTTGTGCGCCGGCTTGCTCGAGAAACGCGAACGCGTCGCGCGCGTGCCGGTGGAGCCGTTCGGGCGGCAGGCCGCCTCGGGCCCAACTGCGCGCCCCGAGCTCGAGCGCCGCCGCGGCCACGTCCACGGTGTCGACCAGGGCGGCTCCGCCCAGGCCCGCGGCCACCGAGAAGCCGCCCGTGTAGCCGAAGAGATCGAGCACGCGCCGGCCGCGCGCCAGCTCACGCACCCGCCGCCGCGACTCGCGCTGATCGAGAAACAGGCCGGTCTTCTGCCCGTGACATAGGTCGGCGAGTAGGAGCATGCCGTGCTCCTCCACGACTACGGCCTCGGGCGGCGGCTGGCCCCAGAGGGCCTCGATCTTCTTGTCCTCCTGCCGGCCGGAGCGGGCGAGCAGCGCCTGCACGCCGCGGGGCGCCAGCACGGGCGCGAGGGCCCCGGCGATGATGTCGCGCCAGGCTAGCGCGGCCGAGCCGTCCAGACGCAGCACGGCGTACGGCCCGTAGATGTCGCACTGCGCGCCCGGCACACGGTCGCCCTCGCCGTGCAGCAGCCGGTAAGCGCTCGTCTGCGGCGGCACGACGCGCTCGCGCAGGCTCGACGCGGCGGACAGGCGGCGCGCAAACAGGGCAGCGTCAACGGACTCGCGCCGGTCCATGGTGAGCACGCGCACGCCGATGGGGCCGACCTCGGCGAGGCCGCGGGCCACGAAGCGCCCTTGTCGGTCGACGACGCTCACCACGGTGCCGGGCTCGGCCTCGAGCCCGCGCAGGGCGTCGCGCCAGATCCAGGGGTGACCGCGGCGCAGCGCTCGCGCCAGCGGCCGGACGAGCACGGCCGATGCTTCCGCGCCGCTGCAGCTCACGCGGCCTTGGTCTTGAAGTCCTTGCCCACCCAGCCGCGCGCCAGGAGCAGCAAGAGCGAGGAGGTGATGGCGATGCAGCCGAAGACGAGCCACATCGGCCGCGGATTGGTGGCGCCCGTGGCCGGGCAGTACTTCTCCAGCATCCAGCCCGAGTACGTGGCGGGCACCAGCACCTTGGTGAGGAACCAAGGAAGCTGCGCCACCCCCATGTACTCGCCGGTGCGTCCCTCGGGGGCGATCTCCGCGGCGTACTGCAAGAAGCGCGGCTGCCACATGGCCTCGCCGATGGTCATGACTACGAGGTAGCCGAACAGCGTCCAGAAGTTGGTCCCGAGCGCGAGTAGAAACGCGGGCGCGGCCATCACGAAGGTGCCGAGGACCATCATGTTGTACACCTTGCGCTTGTAGGAAAGCGCGGTGATGACCGGCACGAAGATGAAGATGAGAATCGGGTTGAAGTTCGAAGCTATCTCGAACTTCTGCCCGATCCACCCCGCGTAGGAGCGGGAGACGTACTGGGGCAGCACGAGCCAGTTGTAGGTGAACAGGGTCTGGACGGGGATCAGGGCGAAGATGAAGAAGGCGAACTTGCGGTCGGCGAGGGGATGGCGGCGGAGCCACTGCGCGAGCCGCCGGCCGAAGGACGCGCGCTCGGCCGGCGCCTCCGGGTCGGGTGCCGCCTTGGACGCGTCCGGCTTGGACTCGTCCCCGGCCGCCTCGCGCTCGGCCTTGGCCCGCGCCATCGCCCGCGCCACGGTCTTGGGCGAGAGGATGAAATACGTGGCCAGGAGCGAGAGCACCGTGATGCCGGCGTAGACCCAGAAGGCGCCCTTGATCCCGAGGCCCAGGTACTCCTTGTCACGCACGAGGAACGCGAACGTCGGGAGGTATCCGCCCAGGTTCATCAGGGCGTAGAGCATGGCGAAGGCCATCGAGGCGGTCTTCTTGTTCGTAAACTGCCGCACACCCGCGTAGGCCGCGGGCTGGTACATCCCGTAGCCCACGACCACGAACAGGATGCCGCACAGGGTCGCAATCTGCAGGCCGCCCCAGAGCCCCGGCGAAAGCCCCAGCGCCGGCGCCGCGGCGATCACCAGCCGGCCCGCGATCATGACCGAGAAGGCCGCGAGCAGGGAACGGCGCACGCCGTACTTGTCGGCGACGAACCCCAAGAAGAACATGGCGATGGTGATGCCCGCGGTCTGGACCATCACCATGCGGTGCGACCAGACATCGGCGTGCGCCACGCCCTTGAACACCGTGTCGGAGAAGTAGATGGCGAGGTAGCCGAGGATCCCGAAGTAGACCAACCCCTCGAGGAAGTAGGGCAGGTTGACGCCCCAGAGCTCGCGCGGGGCGCGGACCAGATCGACGAAGGGCTGGGTGATCTCCTTCAGCGGATTCGGTCGCTCCGGCTCGGCCTTGGCGTCTGGCTCCTGGCTCATGTCGGTTCCTTCCCGGGCGGCGGCGGGCACGCTCGCCTCGCCGCTTGGCGTAGACCAGGTGGGCGCGGGGCACAACGGGCGCGCGGGCAGCGGAGGTGGGCTGATCCGCTCTCGGGCGGCGACGCAGATCCTGTAGCTCGCCACAACTCCGTCCTCGCGGTGATCATTGACCTTTCGGTTGGTTCCTAGCAGCTCTCCTCGCCCATGCTTCGCGTCGTCTGAGTGCTCATCCGGGCCCTCGTTTCTGCCTTGCGCTCGCGCCGGGACTTGCTCCTGAAGGGGCCGCGTCCCACGCGAGGGAGCCGCCCTGCGCCCGAACCCGCTGTTCCCGTGCCCTGCCGCCCCGCATCCGGTCCGGGCGGGCAGCGACAGCGCCACGATCACGGCGACGGGGCGCGTACCCGCAGCCGAGCACCGGCCGGATGGAGTTGTGGCGATGGACAGGTAGGAAAGAAGTACGCCCTCACCCGGCTCGGCCTCATCGCCTGGCGTCTCATCGAGCACCAGCCGTCGACCACGAGCGCTCCCGAGGGTTGACGTCGCCCGGGCGCTGTGTCCGGTCGCCCGGTACGACCAGGTCGAGCAGAAGGAAGAGGACGCCGGGTCGCGCATGACCGCCCACCTGGGGGGGAAGGTCTGGACGGCCACGACCCCGGTGCCCAGCGGGAGCGTAGCACGGACCGGCAGCGAGGGGCGGGCGAGCGGCTGCCGCGCGCCGCTCCGCGGCCCGGAGGCACAGAGCAGGCCCGAGCTCGAACAGGCCGCCACTTCGCAGGGGGATGGCGGCCGGCTGGAACCGCGTGCTATCCTCCTGATCGGAGGAGGTGACGGCGTGTACCGCGTGCTGGATGTAGCGGCCTTCATCCTGCGGGAGCGCGCCGGGTGGACGGACACGCTCGCCTTGCAGAAGCTCGTCTACTACGCGCAGGCGTGGTCGCTTGTGTGGGATGGGCGTCCCCTGTTCCGCGAGCCGGTCGAGGCATGGATCCATGGGCCGGTGGTGCGCGCCCTTTGGGACCTGCATCGCGAGCGACCGCAGGTGTCGGCGATCCCGGGCGGCCAGCCCGAGGCACTGGATGAGACCGCGGCGGCGACGGTGCGAGCCGTGCTTGGCTTCTACGGCAAGCGCCACGCGGGATGGTTGGTTGACCTCAGCCACCGCGAAGAGCCTTGGCGCAAGGCGCGTGGGAGCTTGCCGCCCGACGTCCCCGGCGATGCGGAGATCGACCACGCATCGATGCGCGCCTACTACGGCAGCGCAGGCCTCAAGAAGGGTGTCTTCACCAAGGCCTACGCGCGCGGGCTCAAGCTGCTTGCCAGCACGCCGCTGTACGATCTGCCTGCGTTCTTGGACGAGACCACACGGGACGCCGAAGGCCTCGAGGAGTGGCTCGAAACGGGAGCCGGCGACCCGTGGGCGCCGTCCTGAAGCTTCGAGGACTGCGCCAGCGCAAGCCCTACTTCGCGCTCTCTCTCGAGCGAGAGAACGTCGTCCCGGGCAGCCCGGCCGCGCTCTGTCTGAAGAAGACGATCGGGGCGCTACGCACGGCCAGCATCCTGCCAGCCCCGGGCGATCTGGACTTCGAGATTCCACCCGTTCACCACGGCTGGCTCCGGAAGGTGGAAGGCACCGACCTGTTGTTGATCTACGGGCTCAACAAGCAGGAGGACGTGGTGCTTTGGGGCGTCAAGACGCAGTGGCGCATGCGGTAGGCGCGGGTCGCGCCAACTCCGCCGGCCGCCCGCGCCATCGAGAATTCGGTTGCTCGGCCGGGCCAAGACCGCGTAACATCCGTGCGGTTGTCCTCTGGCGGCAGGTGCCGGGTGGTCCCGGCCAGGGGCGGGGTTGCGGCGCAGGATGATGCTCGGGAATCGAGATCCGCCAGGACGGCCTGTCCGCGTCGCGCGTTCACCGGGAACCCTCCACAATGAGCTGGGATGTTGACGGCAGCATCGTTGCCGAACCGACGGGCGCGCAAGTGACCGCGGCCCGCGCTCCGGACGGCGCTCACTTCGACATCGAGGTCGCGTTCCGCGTTGCCGCGTGGACTCCGGACAGGAGGGGGCGGCTTCCCCTCTTGCCTCAGCCCGCAGATGTGCTGGCGCGCACGAAAGGCGGTGATCTCCGCCTCGGCTACGCCACACCATCGCCGTCCAAGACCACGCCACGGCTGCGAAGGTCCGGTACACGCTGTCGCTGAGCAACGCCGCACTCTCCGCTGTCGAGGCTGCACGCGGCGGCGACCGCCTCGTTTTCGAGATGACTCTCGTGGCTCGTCCCGTGATGGACCTGGCCAACGTGTGGCCACGCCGGGAGCTGTACCAGTGTCGCGTGGATCGGGACCAGTGGGTCGCCTCCCTCCGCAACGCCGGTTTCTGCGACACGCTTGTGACCGAACTCCGTCTTCCGACGACGGGGCCAGGAAGCACGAGCAAGGGCCGCCAGTGCCTCATGACCGCGGTCGCGGCGCGGAATGACGGCCGCTACGTGGACACAATGCGCAGCTGCCGCACTGCGCTCGATGAGCTGAAGAATGCCGGCTTTGGCCGCAGGACGCCCAAGGACGTATTCGACTTCCTCAAGGAAGGTTGCACGAAGTTCACGCAAGCCGAGCGGTACGGAGCTCTGAAGGTCGGGCTCCATCTCTTTCTCTGCCCCGCAGTCCACGAGGGCGGCGCCGACGAGGACCTTTCGCGCGAGGACGCCGAGCTGGTGATCGCGATGACCGCTGCGTTGCTGAGGTTGGCCCCGCGGTGGGACCCGCCCAACGAACCATCCGCGCCGAGCGGGGGAGCTTCTGGCGGAGGGGGCGCGGGCAACAGCGGGGCGCCGGGATTAAGCGGTCGCGCCGCCCGGCTCGAGGCGCGCCCCGAGCGGAGGCGCCGTGCTGCGTACATGGACCGCCCCAGACCGCCGTCGTCGACGCCGGCGAGGTGTACGGATCGCCGTGACTGCCCTCGCTGCCGTGGCCGGCGCCGTCCACCGGCGGCAGGACGCCCCTGCTGCCGCGGGGCACCTGAGGCCCGGCCGTGCGCGTCGACGCACCAGCGGGGCACACGGGCGCTGAACGGGGGCAGGGACCGCGGCGCGGGGCCCGCGACAAGCCGCCGCGCTCCTGGCTACCGGCTGGCGGCTGTCGGCGCTTCTGCTGGCTGGCCGAGTTGCTTCCCGAGCTGCTGCCAGCGCTCGCCGTCGCCCGCCGCCGGGGCGAGCGGGGAGAAGCAGGCGCCGGGTCGCGCATAACCGCCCACCTGGGGGGGAAGGTCTGGACGGCCCCGGCGCCCAGCGGGAGCGTAGCACGGACCGGCAGCGGGGCGGGCGGCTGCGGCAAGAGCCGGCCGGCCCGCTGGCCCGCGCCGTGCTCCGCGCCCCGGAGGCGCAGGGTGGGCCCGCGCGTGCGCCCATCTCTCCCTGGTTGCCCCGGATGCTGCCCCGGGCTACGCTGCCGTCAGCAGGTCAGAGACCGCCCATGGGCAAACGCAAGGTGAGCTTCCAGGGCCGCGACCTCGAAGGGGTCGATGTTGGGTTCGGGATCGTGGCCGACGGCTCGGTCACCATCGAGGCGGAGGACGGCGCTAGGCTTCGCGTGCGCCCCATCGTCCTCAACGTGGTCCGCACCGACGAGAAGACCCCGGATGGACAGCGGCTCTACGTCGTCGAGCTGGCCACGAACGTGGTGCTCGACCGAGAACCCAAGGGGGACACGCAGTGATCGAGAAGCTCATGTGCCTCAGCACCGCCCCGCTGAACGTCCACTGCGGCAGCGGGCAGGCACTGGCGGGCGCGACGAGCGCGCGGTCGGGGCTCGATGCCGCGCTGCGGGATGCTCTACTCGAAGCCCGACGGCTCGACGGGGTCGCGGAGGTGCGCCTCCTGCCCCGCGATCGCAGAGCGGGGCGGGACGTCCCCAAGGCGTTCGTCGTGCTGGCCACGCACGATCTCGAGCGCGACCAACGAGTCGTCAACATCCTGAGCCAAATGCTCGAGATCGACTACGACCTCGTCCCGGCCGAGTCGGCGGGCATGATCCCCGATGGTGCCCGCAGAGTCTGAGGCGGGTGTCCGGGGGGACGTGCAGCGCTACCTGGAGGGCGCCGCGAGCAACCTCGGCTTCGCGGACTGGTTGAAGAGCACCGGCAGGGACGATCCGACCACCGTCGGCTGGGCCATCACCGCGGCCTTCTACGCGGCCGTCCATGCCGTCCGGGCGTACCTCCTGGCCCGCCACGGCGTCCGAGTGGGCGCGCACACCGACATGCCGGGGCTGCAGGCCCAGCACCCCGAGCTCAACAACACGGCGCGCGACTACAACATGCTCAAGCAGGAGAGCCAGAGCGCCAGGTACTACCTCAACCAGCGCTTCACCTGGGCCGACTTCGACAAGCTCAGGGCAAAGGCGGCTCGGGTGCAGGCGACATGGCGGCCAAAGACGGAGCAGGCGCTGCAGCCGCCGCCTGGGTCGCCGGAGTCGCCCGGCTCCGGACGCTGAGCGGGAGGGGACCGACCGCGTCCCCCGCGCGTGCCCGGGGAAGCGTCGCGGGCAGCACGCCGGCGGCCGCCGAGGTCGAGATGTGGCGGCCGCGCTAGAAGCTGCGGACCGGGCCCAGCCCGCCGTGCCCGCCCCCCTGCGCCGCGGGCTTCGCTGGCTCCTTGGCGGGGAAGAAGCTCTCCCACTCCTTGGTGAGGCTCTGTCGCACTTCCTCGCGCGCCTTCTCCGCGGCTTCGATGGCGTGCCTCGCCTCAACGTGGCGGTCGACGAATGTCAGCGGGTCGGTGTCGGCGTCGATCCCGCCAAGGGCGTCGTGAGCATCCCTGGCCGCCATCTCGGCGACCTTCATCTCGGCGTGGCCGCCGATCCAGCGCTCCTTCAGTTTCAGCTCCCTGATGGCCACAGCCCTCGGATTCTCGACAACGGCCTGGGTTTGCATCGGCGGTCCCTCCTGCTCACGTTGGTACACCCGACGCGGCAGCGAGCAAAGGGGCGGGCAGCCAGCGCGGCGGCGCCGTTCCCCGAGCTCGGCGTGCAGGCGGCCGCGGGTCCGAGCTGGCCGCTAGCCTGCTCGTGGTCGCCGGCCGGGAGAGCTGCTGGCGGCAAAGGGCGGACGCGCGCGCCGGGCGGGGCTCAGTCCTCGAGTTGCTTCGGCGCGGAACACGGCGCGCCTGGCCCGCGGCCGTTGGTTGACGGCGCACCAAGCAGCGATGCCACCCCCCAGGCCACTGTCTTCCATCGACGCGCCTCGGCCTGAAAGCCGTTGGTCGGCCCGGGCGAGCCCGCGTCGGGGCGCCTCGGGGGCTCAGCGTTGCCAGCGCAGGCCGAGCTCGAGCTGGCCAGGCGGGGCGCGGCGCCGCCGCGGCGAGGCACGCGAGCTCGGCGCCGGCTTGGCCTGCACCGCACCCAGCCCCTGGCGAGCGAGCAGGGAGGCGATGGCCTCGGCCGTGGTCGCCATCGGTCCTGCGGACCGGTTTCGGGTCCCGACGCGCTGCGCGCGTCACCCGTGCACTTCGAGCCAGCGCAGTCGCTCGCCGCACTTGGGGCACACGGTCACGTCTTCGGCGAACACGTGTCTGAGCAGCCAGGCCCACGGCTTGCGGGTCGGCGCCCGCGCCCCGCCCCCTCCGAACAGCTCGAGCTGCTCGTCTTGAGGGCCCGGCCCGAGCTCGGAGCCGGGCGGCGGCGATTGCACGACCTGGGCGCGCAGCGCGGCGGCCGAGGCCAGCACGCCATGGAACCTGGTCAGGTGAAACCACGGTGGCGGCACCATGGCACAAGGCCGGCCGATGAGGTCGAGCCGCTCGAACACCAGCGCGGTCGTGCCGTCGCGCCAGGGCTTCTTCATCGTGAACCTCAGCCTGCCGTCCGGACGCCACGGCGCCGCCTAAGGGCTGCAAGCCGCCGGCGGCCGCCAAGCTCAAGCTGCCGTGCAGGTGCGGCAACGCGCACGTGACCCAGATCCGCGGCCGGGTGCTCGAGGGGGTCGCGTGACAGGGCGATGGATGCAGTCCGCGCTGCAACCGTCACGGGCGATGGTCGGTCATGGTCTCGCCGAAGTTCTTGTGGACGTAGGCCTTGAGGCGTTCCGCTGCCTCCAAGTACGAAGCGTAGCCTTTTGCGAGATAGGAGAGGTTCTGGTTGCCGGGCATGATCGGGGGCCGCGTGACGTGCGACACGTAGAAGCAATGGTCAATGTCCACGAGAAGCCGCACGAGCTCGGCGTCCAAGTAGGGGAGGAATCGAAACACCTCACCAATTGTGTGCCGGGTCTTCTCGGCTCTGCGGCGAAGGAAGTCTATCCATGTTGCCATGGCAGGAGTTCCGATTCCCTGCAGGTCGGTGGAGGCGCCCCGTGGGCTTACGGCAGCGAGGATATCGGCGACTCTCTCGCGAGTAGCCTCCAACTTGGTCGCCTTCGCCAGCTCCCCAAGGGTGTGCTCCGCATCGCCATAGACAGTCGCTACGGTGCGGTGCAGGTATGGTCGGAGCCGTTGCTTCTGCCTCACCTCGGGGAGCACCATCGTCAGGACGTAGACGAGGAAGCCCGGGACATACGAAAGCGCGAGACCGTAGATTACCTCCGTGATGCTGTTCCAAAGCAGCAGGGGCCCTGGAACAATGACTTGTCGATAGACGATTGCCGAGAGGGCGACGACGACGAGGGCGGACAGCAGTCGAACGGTGGACAGGCGCACGGGGGGGCTCCCTTGTTTCGGAGTTGTGCCGACGGCTCCTATTGTACCGCGGCGATGCTGGTCCGCGGTGGCCATGCCCGCGCCGCGCCCGCCAGGACGACCAGGACGGCCTCGAGCAGCGGGACTCCGGCAACCCTGGCCCCGCCCGAGCCGAGCCCCGCGGCGCCAGCCTGGGCCAGGGGGTCGCCGTGACCGCGCCGCAGCCGCATCGCATCTGGCATTCCGCCGCCGGGGTCTGGTGCACCGAGCGGCGCGAGGTGGGCCGGTACGGCAGCCCGGACGAGGCCTTCGCTGCGACGGGCCAGGCTGGCCAGGACGCATCGCCGGCGGTCGGGGCGCCCGTTCGCCCGGCCGGGCGCGACGGGGCGCAGGTGGGCGCTCGGGCGGCGGCATGAAGATTCGCGACAAGGCCGACGCGATCTTGGCGGCAAGGACATATGAGCCTGGATTTCGCGCGTTAGCGGCGGTGAGCGGCGCGTGCCGACCGACGCTGGGGCAGCGGTGGCGTCGGCGGTGACGTCGCGGCGGAGCGCGCCGTGACCGACGGATGGCGCGTGAGCTGCGTCGGGCGGGCAGTCGGTGTACCGCGGCGCGCGGACGGGTGCGACGGCGAGCTCGGCGCGGGCCCGCGGTCGGCCCAGGCGAGCCCGCGTCGGACGGCCATGGGCGATTGGTCGACGCGGAAGTAGCGCGGATGACGCGCGGCGCGAGCTCTGTTCGGGCTCCCGGGGCGCGCCCCTTCCCGGCCTTCTCGGTGTATGCTGCTGACACATGCGTCCCAGCCCGTGCGTCTTCCACCCGCTCGGTCTGCTCGTCGCGACCCTCGGTCTGGCCGCCGCGTGCGCCCGCGTGGACGTGCAGTCGGGGAGTGCCAGTGGCGACGCTGGCGACGTCGACGGTTCTGCGGGGACGGCCGGCGCCGCTGGCACCGCGAGTTCCGCCGCCGGCGGCTCGGACGGCGGCCAGGCGCTGGGCGGGGGTGGCAACAAGGGGACAGGCGGCTCGGCGAGCAGCGGATGCGCCGTCGAGGTTACGGCCGGTGCCATCAATACCTGCGCGCGGCGGGTCGACGGCTCGCTCTGGTGCTGGGGGGAGAACTCGTGGGGGCAGGTCGGCGACGGCACGCTCGACGGGGACCACTGCGGCTACGGGCCTGCCCAGGAGGGCAGTCTGCCCGGGCAGTGGTGCAAACCGTCGCCCGTCATGGTGACGGCGCTCGGTACGCAGGTGGCCCAGGTGGCAGTGGGGTTCATGCGCACCTGCGCGCGCAAGAACGACGGCTCGCTCTGGTGTTGGGGCTTCAACCAGCACGGCCAGCTCGGCGACGGCACGACGACCGGCCAGCCGTGCGGCCCCGACGGACAGCCCTGCAAGCCGACTCCGGTTGCGGTCGTCGTGCTCGGCACCGAGGTGGCCGAGCTTGCGGCAGGGAGCTTTCACTCCTGCGCACGCAAGCAGGACGGCTCGCTGTGGTGTTGGGGCAACAACTACTACGGAAACGTCGGCGACGGCACGAGCGGCTACGACCATTACTCGAAGCCCACTCCGGTTGAGGTGGCAACGCTCGGGAACTCGGTAGCTGCGGTCGCCGCGGGGGCACATCGCACCTGTGCGGTCAGCAAGGACGGTTCTTTGTGGTGCTGGGGCGCAGTCGGGCCCGAGGTCGCGAAGGATGGCGGGGGCGTGGCCACGCTAGCGCCGGTTGCCGCCATGGGCAACGAGGTTGCCGCTGTGTCGATGGGCATGGCGCACACGTGCGTGATCAAGAGCGAGAGCTCGCTCTGGTGCTGGGGCGATGACTACTACGGCCAGCTTGGCGACGGCATGACGGGCGATCCCGCATGGCCGCCTGTGCCGGTGCCGCTGCCGTGCCCATGAAGGCGGGCGGCAAGGACATGTGAGCCTGGATTTCGCGCGTTGGCGGCGGTGAGCGGCGCGTGCCGACCCACGCTGGGGCAGCGGTGACGGCGCGGCGGAGCCGCCGTGACCGACGGATAGTGCCTGAGCTGCGTCGGGCGGGCAGTCGGTGTACCGCGGCGCGCGGACGGGTGCGACGGCGAGCTCGGCGCGGGCCGGCGGTCGGCCCAGGCGAGCCCGCGTCGGGGCGCCTCGGGGGCTCAGCGCTGCCAGCGCGGTCGTGCCGTCGCGCCAGGGCGGCCGATGCTGGCGGCTCTGCAGGGCGCGCATTGCAGGCCGCTGCGCCCGTGCGCGGCGCGTACCAGCCGTACCCCTCCCCTACCCCTGCCCCGGCGCCCGCTCGGCGACATAGGCGGCGATCTGTTGGCGCGCGGCCGAGCTCGGGGCGGCGAGCTTCACGCCGAAGCCGGGCGGCTTGCCCGGCTCGGCCGCGAGGCTGGCC
>JACQWT010000182.1 GCA_016209145.1 Deltaproteobacteria bacterium
GCCGCGGCCGGAGCTCCCCTGCCGCCGCCCGACGCGCCCCGGCTGAGCGTGGAGCTCGGCGTGCACAGCTCGTCCAACTTCTACAAGGGGCTGAGCGGCCACGACGTCATCGAGCACGGGGGCATCTTCGTGGCGACGTACAAGGTGCCCAAGGTCGGCAAGCCCGTGGCGCTGCACATCCATTTGCCGGGCGAGCTCGAGTTCGATGCCGACGTCGTGGTGCACTGGATCCGGGAGACGCGCTCGGGCGACGCCGAGCCCGGTTTCGGCGCGCGGATCACGCGCATCAGCGCCGAGGGCCGCCAGCTCGTGTACCGGTACGCGCACAAGCGGGAGCCCATGTTTTACGACGACATGTAGTATTCCTCCGCCGAACTTGGGCCAGTCGCGCAAGGTGTTCGCCGGTCAGGGCGAACGGGGTTGGGGCCCCGTTCGCGGGGTATGGGGCGAGTACCCGTTCACGGCATTTCGGTGCCAGCGACGACGGCTCGCCGAGTCGGCCGCGATCGCGGCTTTCGTCCTCGGCCCGGGTCCTCGCGTACAGGAGTACGCTGCGGCCCGGGCCTCCGGGCGCGCTCGCGCTCGCGGCCGCCTGACGAGCCGGGTGGGAGAAGGCGTGAACGCATACCGAGCCGGGTGGGAGGAGGCGTGAACGCTTGTCCGTCCCGGCGTCTGCCGCGCGCAACGCGGTCAGCGCGCCGGCTCCTCGATCTCGCCGGCGCCGTCGCCACCGGGCGTGATCGCAACGTGGCCCGACTCGAGCAGCGCGTGGATGTCGCGCGTGCACTCGTACTCGCCGCGACGCAGGCGGCGCGCGATTTGCTCGACGCTGCGCCGGCCGTCAATCACCGCGTACAGCTCGGCCAGCTCCGGCGGCGGTGCGCCTGCCGGCTCCACCCTCAGCGGCACGTGCCGGCCCGATGGAATCCGCTCGCGCAGCAGCACCATCTCGTCGTGCCGCGTGAGACCCTCGAGCAGCAGTTGGTTGGCGTTGAAGCTGTGGCGCGTGGCGATTCTCTCCTCGTCGAAGCCGTCCAGGAAGAAGAACGTCCCCTGCGGCAGGACGATGGCGGCAAAGACGATGCGGCGGATCTGCTCGGCCAGCAGCGAGTAGAGCTGCCCGTCCTCGATGAAGCCACTCTCGACCGCCGCCCACCCGAAGCGCACGCCCGCGCGGTCCGCCTGCTCGAGAAGCTGGTGCTGCTCGTCGCTCAGGGCGCCGAGCTTGTACATGACCATCCCGATCCGTTCGTCCGGCGCCGTGCTGTACGCGCCTACGATGTTCCCCAGGCAGAAGAAGAGCCGCCGCGTCTCGCCCCCGCTCACCAGCAGCAACTCGCCGCGCCAGCCAGCCTGGGCGAGAAACGTGAAGATCTCGCTCACCGCAAAAGGCGTCGAGATCGCGCCGGCGAGGCGTACCGTCCTGCCGCCTGCGTCGGGGCAGCCGAAGCGCGGCGTCGAGAGCTCAGTCGAGGGCAGGTACGGCATCCGCTCGGAAGGAAGAGTGGTGGAGCGCTCGCGGTGCGATCCCTGGGCTGCGGGCGCCCAGGGCGGCCTTTGCTCGGCGGGCTCCAACTCGGCCGAGAGCGCGAGCGCCGTGGCGTCCAGGACAGCCGCGCCGGCCCGCAACGACGGCGCAGAGCTCGCCGCGGATACCTGCGGCTCGGAGGTCGCCGGCGGCGGCGGCTCGGAGAGCAGCTCCACGGCCGGGTCCCACAGCGGCGGCTCCGAGCCGGCGGCGGGCGCCGGCGGCTCGCTGGTGAGGGCCTGTGGCGGCGGCTCAGAGAGCAGCTCCACGGCCGGGTCCCACAGCGGCGGCTCGGCAGCCTCGGCGCGAGGCGCCGGCTCCGCGGGCACGTCTGTGGTCGCAACGGACGGCGGGGCGCACGCCGCGCCCGGCACCGCCGGGGGCTCGCCGCGGCGCGGGCGGCAGGCCAGCCGCGTGGCGGCGCGATGCGACGTCGCCAGCAGGCCCTGGAGCCGCCGCCGGCCGCTGCCCGCGTCGCTGCCCAGCCGTCCCGGATCGACTCCCAGCGCCGCCAGCCCCCGCCGGGCCTCGCGCCGCACCTCGGCCACCGGATCGGCACAAGCGAGCCGCAGCAGCGGCGCGGCGCAGTCATGCAGCGCGAGCACGGCGCACGCGCCGCCGGCGGGGCTCGTCAATGTGTCGGGCTCGCCTGGGTCCGGCAGGGGCAAGGGCAGGCAACGGGAGTCGTGCGCCACCGCGGCGGCGAGCTGCACCAGAGCGCGCTGCCGCTCCTGGGCCGCGCGTCGGTCGGTCTCGCGCCGCGCCTCGCCGGCCTCCGGCGCGAAGCGGGCAAGCAGCAGGCGGCTGTCGTGGGCGAAACGCGCCGCGTCCGGCTCGTCGCGGACAGCCAGCAGGCGCGCCGCGCGGGCTCGCAGCGGCGGCGCCGCGTGGCTGAGCAGTGCGGCCAACGCCCGTGTCTCGTCCCGAGTCAGAGCGGTGCCGGCCCGGTACGGCCAGCCCCCGTGCAACAGCTCGCGGACGAAGTCCTCGAAGACCGGCGCGCTGGCGTAGTGCCGCAAGGCCCGCACCGCCTGGATCCGCGTGCCCGACTCCTCACAGGACAGCAGCCCCAGGCATCGCTCGGGCCGTTGCCCCAGCTTGCCCAGATCGAGCAGCATGGCGAGGCGAAGGGCCAGCGCGCGCACGCTCGCCTGGGCGTGCGCCGCGAAGCCCAGCAGCAGCTCCGGCGCCACATCCCCCAGCGCTACGGCCGCCCAGCACCCGCGCATGGCCACGGGCCGCGGCGCCCGCTGCCACGCGCCGACGGCGACGACGGCGGACTCGTCGCCCAGGATGGCAAGCCCCAGAGCTGCCTCTCGGCGGACCGGACAGAGCGCTCCGGGTGATCGAGCAGCTTGCAGACGGCGGCGTGCGCGGCCGGATCTCCGAGCTGTGCCAGGGCCTCCAGCGCCACGACCATGGTCTCGCGCCACTGGCCGGGCCCTACGTCCGCCGGCACCCCGCGCGCCGTCACCAGCGCCAGCAGCGGCGCGGCCGCAGCGCGATCTCCGATCCGGGCCAGCGCGAGCGCAGCCTGGGCGCGCACGTCCGCATAGGGCGCGCGCAGGGCGCCGCGCAGGATCTCGTAGGCATCGGCGAGCGCCAGGGCCTGCGCGCTCGCGCGGCGGACCCGCGGGTCGGGGTCGAGCAGGGCGCGCGCCAGCAGCTCGCGCACGGCCTTGCCCGGCCGGCTGCCCAGCTCCTTGATGGCCAGCAGCTTGAGGCTTGGGTGCGGTCCCGTCAGCGCCCAGGCGTGGTGTTGTACGGCCCTGCCGTCGGCGCGCCCGGCGGCGCTGGCCAAGGCCTCGTGACGCAGGGCGGCGTCCGGATCGTCGAGCATGTCCAGCACCAGGGCCTGCGCCCAGGGCTGCCGTGCCCGCTCCAGGATCCGCCCGAGCGCCCTGCGGCGCACGTCGGAGAACCGGCTCCCCAGCAGAAGCCGCAGCGCGTCCGCCTCGCCGCCGGCCGCTTCGAGCTCGATCGTGAGATCGACGGCCCGCTGCCGGACCGCGGGCAGTGCGTCGGCCAGCGCCAGCCTGATGATCTCGACGGCGGCTGGATCGATCGGCCACCGTCGCCCCGCCGGGGCGGCGCGGCCCCGCCCCGTGCCGGTAACTGCGGCCAACAGCGAGACCGCGCCCAGCTTGACCTTCTCCCCTCGACCGGCCAGGCCCCGGCGGACGACCATCAGGTCGTCCTCGATCCGTTGGCGATCGAGGCCGAGCGCCACCCCGGAGGCCGCGTCCCCCGCTTCGCTGCCCGCATCCGGCGCGACCGGCCGCCGCCGCCGTCCCCCCGCCACGGCCGGCCGCGTGACCTGGCTCCGGGACACGACCGGCTCGGCGTCGTCGCGCCGTGCGGGAATCGACCCGCTCCCGGCGGGCGGCTCCCCTGGCTCCGCCGGAGCTGCGGAGCGGGTTTCAGTGGCCGTACGTGGAGGTATTCCCGACATCCCGGCTGCCGCAGAGCAAGAAGCCCACTTCAGCTTATGCGCTCGGCCGGCGCGCGGCAACAAGGTGGTCCAGCGGGCAAGTCATCGTGCCGGGCGGCGGTGATGGTCATGGTCGGGGGTCATGGTCGGGGGTCATGGTCGGGGGTCATGGTCGGGGGTCATGGTGCAGGTGGCCGGGGGACCGTGGTGAGCGGCCCGGCGGGCGAGCGGCGCGCCAGCAGAGCTGTCACGCCGCTTCGCGTCGCCTGACTTCGGGGGCTCGGGGCAAGTGCTCTCGGGCAGACCCTGGGGTGGCGTCACGATGCCCTCCTTGTCGCCGCGAAGGAGGGCATCGTGACGCCGCAACCCAGTTCCAGTCCGTCCCAGCGCAACCCCG
>JACQWT010000183.1:0-1101 GCA_016209145.1 Deltaproteobacteria bacterium
CCATTTCGAGCACGCTTTCTCCGACACACTCCTAGTACGGGCACTTGCCGGCGACGCAGCGGCAGGCGCTCTTGTAGCAGACGTAGCCCTTGGGGCAGTCGCACGTCGAGTAGGAGCAGCCGCTGCTGGACGAAGGGCGCTCGCCGCAGCTCACGGTGCAGTAGCCGAGCACCGGGTCGTCGTTGCTGTCCTCGCCGAGGCACTCCACTTCATAGCCGCCGCAGTTGTAGTTCCCGGGGTCGCAGGGCGTGCCAATCGGCTCGGTGCAGGTCTTCCCGTCGGCGCAGGAGCGCCAGCCCTTGTCGTTCTCGGGGCAGTCCCCGTCCACCTTACATCGCAGTCGGCAGACCTTGCCGTTCTCGGCGCAGCGCTCGCCGGCGTGGCAGTCCTCGTCGTCGCCGCACGCCCGGTCCTCGCCGTAGATCTCGTGCTCGCCCAGGATGAGCTGGCACGAAGCGCCGGCGCAGGCGAGCGCCAACACCACCAGCCAGCCGAGCGCGCGCATCAGAAGTCCCCCCGCACGCCGACTGCCCCGGGGCCGAGCACTGGCGCGATCCACGCCCGCTCCGCGGCCGGTGCGCCCGGAGCCGCCGTCGCCCAGATGACTGCGCCCGCGGCCCCAAGCACGCCGCCGCCGATGACGCCGATGCTGGCCGTGGTCGCGAGCGCATAGTAGCCGGTCACCGTGCCGCCGTTCTCGGGATGGCAGGGCGCCTCGCCGCATGCCCCGTCGAGGTCGGAGTCGAGCACGATCGCTCCTATTCCGGTGCCGACGCCCACGGCGAGGAGCACGCTGCCCAGCACGAACGATGTCTTGCCCAGCCGGCTCAGGCGCTTGCCGCCGGTGCCGGACAGGACGGAGCTCGGGACCCCGCTCCCGGCCGCGTACGGGCTCGGCCCCCAGCCAGGCGGCGGCGCCGTGGGATCGTCCGCCGCCCAGGTGCCTGCGGCGCGCTCGATCGGCGCAACCTCGACGCGCAAGAGCGCGCCGCAGCCGTCCGGCGGCGACTGGTCCTGCGCCGTGGCGCGCCGGCAGGCCTGGCGGTCGCCGTCGCGGTTGAGCATCTCGCGCTCGGCGGCGCTCTCGGCTCCGGCCGCGGC
>JACQWT010000183.1:1149-4409 GCA_016209145.1 Deltaproteobacteria bacterium
AGGGCCTCCGCCCCCGCGCCGACCTTGGCCGAGGCACCCGCCGTGAACTCGAAGGCGCCCGCGGTGATGGCCGAGACGAAGTGGGTCGCGCCCGCGCACGAGCCCTCGAGCTCGCCCAGCTTCACCGTGCCCTTGTCCGCCTCGTAGCTTCCGACGATCGACATGTCCACGTTGAGCTCGCCCGCGGTCTCGAGCTTGCCCTCGAACTTGGCGGCGTAGACAGGGATGCTGGCATAGAGCTCGTCGGCGTTGCGGATCCGGATGTGGTCCTCCTTGAGCGTCACCGGGGCGTACTTGTACTTGCCCGGCGCCGAGCAGCGGCGCAGCACCTCCATCTCGCAGCCGAGGTAGCGCACGGCCACGATGCCCGCGTTCTTCTGCGCCTCGAGCGCGGCGCGGTCGGCCGAGGGCCATTCCACGATGAGCGGCCGGCTCTGGCTGGCGCGCACCGCGCACTTGGTTTGCCCCACCGGCTTGAACTCCGGCGCCTTGACCAGGGTGGATGCCAGGTTCGAGCCGCCGCACGCCGAGAGAGCGAGCGCGAGCAGGGCGAGCGCCGCCCGCCAGAGCTGCGGGCATCTTCGCGTGGGCAGCGGCTTGCGCATTGGGTGTTCTTCCGCCGAGGCTAGAAGCGCCATGCGGCCGCGGGCGCGCTCGCCTTCTCGCCCGCCGCGGGCGTCACGAGCTCGACCTCGGTGGCGCCGGCCGACAGCATCAGGATGCCGCCCACCAGGGCCCCGCCTCCCGCGGCAAGGCTGACCTCGCCAAAGATCGTGAACGTCTCGCCGGACGAATACGAGTCCACGGCCAGCCCGATCGGCAGGAAGATGGCTCCGAGCACGGCGAAGCTGCCGCCCAGGAGCACCGCCCACGCGCCGCCCACGCGCAGGCCCCCGCTGCCGGGATCGACGGCCACGGCCACGTCGCCCTCCCGGTCGAGAAGCTGGAAGCTGTCCGAGGCCGGGATGTCCTTGCCGGCGAAATAGTAGTCGGCCCCGCTGCGGCCGTCGATGATCGTGTCGCAGGGCGCCTGGCAGATCCCCTCGGAGCCCACTCCCACCTGGATGGTGTTGCCCATCTGCTGGAACGTGGCGACCCCCACCCGGTAGAGCTGCACGCTGGGGTCGTCCGTGAAGATGTGCAGCCGCACCACTCCCGGCCCGGGCGGCGGGGGCGCCTGGCCCGGTCCGCCCGGCGCCAGGGCGGTGCCTCTCAGGCCCAGGCCGCCGACGCCGAAGGGCTCGGGCGGCTCGGCGGGCTCGGCCCGCGGCTCGGGCTTGGGCGCGGGCTCGGGCTTGGTAGCCGGCTCGGCCGGCGCAGCGTGCTTGCCGCGCTCGATCCGGTCGATCTCGGCCCAGGACAGCGTGCGCTTCTCGCCGCAGACCAGGATGACCGCGCGTTTCTTGGGCTCGACCGCCACCACGGTGCCGCGCAGCATCCCGCCGTCCTTGAGCGTGATCTCGTCGTCGCCCGAGCACTCGGCGGCCCTGGCCCCGGCGGGGACGAAGGTAGCAGCGGCGAGCAGCGCCAGTGGCGCCAGCCACCCGCGGACAACTTCCCGAGCTCCCGAGCTCATCGTGACGCTACGAGATAGCGGGCTCGCGAAGCCGGCGCAACGGGGGAAGCTAAGTGCCGCGCTCCAGAAGTGCGGTGACTTACTCCGGCGCGGCACGCGGGGGGGAAAGTCCGAGAGGGGGGAGCGGAGCGCCCCCCTCTCGGGAGGGCCCGCGGGAGGGACCTCGGCCTTGCCCCCCTTGCAAGGCCGAGGGCCACTCCCGCGAAGTGGCGCCCACCGCCGATACGTCACTGATCTTGCGGCGGGCGCCACTAAGCGTTCACGCCACCTCCCCGTCGGCTCGGCGAGTGACCGGCCGGCCGCGGCAGCCATGGCGAGCGCAGCTCGGCCAGGCGGTCGGTCATGGTCCGCACGCACGCGGGGCGTCGCTTGTCACGATAGCGCGGGTAGCCGCCCCGCTCCACGTAGCCCACCAGCTCGCCGAAGCCGGCGGTCGAGAAGACGACCTCGCCCACCGCGACCGTGGCCCGGTCCGGCGCGAGGACCACGTCGATCGCCAGCCGCCGCCCGAAGCGCGCGATGAGCGCGGCCATGGCCGCCTGGGTGCGCTCGCCCTCGGGCGACTGCTTGAAGTCCTGCCGCCGGGGCGGGAACGGGTGCTCGCGGTAGGTCGCCCCGATGAAGCCGGACAGGTGCACGCCGGCGATGGCGCCGTGCAGATCGCCGACCAGCTCCGGTGCGTCGATGCGCCAGCCGTCGACGATGGTCGCGGCGCCGCGGCCGGCGACCTCGGCCTCGGCCAGCGCTACGACCGCCGCGCAGAACCGATCGGCGAAGAAGAACATCTGCTCGAGCAGCAGCATGTCCGTCTCGACGTTGAAGAAGCCGAAGGCGACCGTGCCGTGGCTCGGCGAAGCGAAGGCGAGGGGCACGGCTGGCGGCCGTAGCCCGACGCCGGGGCTCCGGCAACTGCCGCCGGCGCGGCGGCCGCAGGAACGCGACGTGCGCCCAAGCCCGGGGGGTGCACGTCAGGATTGTGGCGAGGTCGAGCCGGCACGAAGTCGGGACCTTGTCAGCAGGGTCGGACTTCTGGCCGGCCCCGGCGGCCACCAGGGGTCACTGCGTAGGCCTGGGCAGCACGTGGCCCGGCCCCATGCCATGCACCCGCCCGCGGGGCGCACCGACAGCCCGGTTTGTTGCACTTGACGCGACGCTCGGTGACTGAGCCGCGTCGCATCGGACGAGGGGCAGCAAGTTGCGCTGCGAGATGGCGAACGTCGGCGGGAGGGGTCGGGTGGTCGGGAATCGGGCCGCCTGGCGGATGCTACATCCGCAAGACAGCCGCGCCGCAACTGCGGGAACTGCGATCCGCCACAGCTGTGACGTGCGCCCAAGCCCGGGCTGTGACTTGACAGGCCACGGGCTTGGGCTAGGCTACGTACGCTTTTTCCCGGGCTGAGCAGGCTGCGGGAAAGGGCCGCCGCCGGCCGCCGGCGGCGCGGTTGCGCGTGCACGTTGGGGGATCGTCCAACGGCAGGACGCAAGGCTCTGGACCTTGTTATCGGGGTTCGAATCCCTGTCCCCCAGCCAACGGCGAGGCCGGCGCGAGCTGGCTTCGCCGTTTCTGGTCCCATCGTCTAGTGGTTAGGACGCCGGCCTCTCACGCCGGTAACCCGGGTTCAAATCCCGGTGGGATCGCCGTACAGAGTAACCCCGGGTTCAAATCCCGGTGGGATCGCCGTAC
>JACQWT010000128.1 GCA_016209145.1 Deltaproteobacteria bacterium
GGGCCTCGGCCTTGCCCCGTTGCACGGCCGAGGGCCCCTCCCGCGAAGTGGCGCCTGCCGCCGACACGCCACTGAATCTGCGGCGGGCGCCACTGAGCAGATCCAGCATCGGTCAGGCTTTCTCGCTTGCCGGGAGCCGATCGAGGATCTTGGCAATGAGCGCGTCGGTCTTGATCCCCTCGGCCTCGCCCTCGAAGGAAAGGAGCACGCGGTGGCGCAACGCCGGCAGCGCGCTCGCCCGCACGTCGTCGATCGCCGGCGCGAAGCGGCCATCGAACAGGGCGCGGATCTTGGCGGCGAGCAACAGCGCCTGCGCGCCGCGCGGCGAGGAGCCGAAGCCCACGAAGCGCCGCACCTCGGCGTCGGCGCTCTCATGGTCGGGGTGAGTGGCTTCGACCAGGCGCACGGCGTAGTCCTGCACGTGCCGCGCCACCGGCACCTCGCGTACGAGCCGCTGCATCGAGAGCACCGTGTCGCGGTCGAGCGCCGCAGAGGCCCGGGGATTCTTCTCGCCCGTCGTGCGGTCGAGGATCTCGTGCAGCTCCTGGCGGCTGGGATACGAGACGTGCAACTTGAGGAAGAAGCGATCGATCTGGGCCTCGGGCAGCGGGTAGGTCCCCTCGCTTTCGAGTGGGTTCTGCGTGGCGAGCACGAAGAACGGCTCCTCCAAGACGTAGGACGTGTCGCCGATGGTCACGCGGTGCTCCTGCATGGCCTCGAGCAGCGCGCTCTGGGTCTTGGGCGTGGCGCGGTTGATCTCGTCGGCAAGCAGGATGTTGGCGAAGACGGGCCCCTTGCGGAACGAGAACGCGCGCGCGCCGCCCGCCGACTCCTCGATGATGGTCGTGCCCAGGATGTCGGCGGGCATCAGATCTGGGGTGAACTGGATGCGCGAGAACTGCAGCCGCAGCGCGTCGGCCAGGGTGCGCACCAGCATGGTCTTGCCCAGGCCGGGCACGCCCTCGAGCAGAGCGTGCGAGCCCGCCAGCATGCACACGATGACCCCGTCGACCACCTCGTGCAGGCCGACGATCACCTTGCCGACCTCGGCGCGCAGCGTGGCGATCTGCCGCTGGAACTGCTGCACCCGCTCCCTGGCCTCATCTGCTTCCTTGTCCGTCATCGTTCCTCGTCTCGGCCGGCCCGACCGGCGCGGCCGCTATTCGCGCGGCCGGATGAGCTGGAAGTAGCGCCGCACGTAGAAGCGGTAGCCGTCGGGGATCTTCTCCCGCTCTACCTGATCCTCGGCCACCGTCCGGTACTGCTTGAAGACCTCGCGGTAGGGCCGGCCGCGGAAGC
Source organism: Deltaproteobacteria bacterium (assembly GCA_016209145.1). Lineage (GTDB taxonomy): Bacteria > Myxococcota_A > Polyangia > Polyangiales > Polyangiaceae > JACQWT01. Next base: position 1,300 of record JACQWT010000128.1, read on the forward strand.
CGCGGTCGCCGGCGCCGTAGATCACCTGGGCGCGCGTAGGTCCCGCCTTGTTGTCGAGGCCGTCGGCCTGCGTGTCGAGCGTCCCCATCTTCGGATCCGTAGCCTGGCCGGCGATCGGCCCGCCCGTACCCGTGCCGGCCTCCTTGCCGCCGGGCTCGTTCGACCCCTGCGCGCCGCCGCGCTCGCCCGAGCGTTCGCCGCCGCCGGACGGGATCGGGATGCTCCCGGCGCCGCTGCCCCGGCCGAGCATCAGCTCGCCCTGTCCCTGCGCGCCGGGCCGGCCAGAGCGCCGGAGCAGCTCCTGCTCCTCGCCGCCCTCGCCGCCGCGCGCGCCCCGCGCCCGCTGGCCGAAGCGCAGCATCCGCGCCATGCGCTGCCGGCCGCCCTGTCCCTGCTGCCGGATGAGCTCGCGCAGCTCCTGCAAGCGCTGGCGCAGGGCCTCCTTGTCCTGGTCCGAGGGCTCCTGCTGCTCCATCCGGCTCAGGTCCTCGGCCGCCTGCTCCAGATCGTCGGCCGACATCCCCAGATCGCGCAACAGGTCCTCCGCCGCCTTGGCGAGATCGCGATCGAGCTTGCTGAGCGAGCGCGCCGCGCGCTGTTGCTGCTCGATCTGGCGATCGAGCCGCTGCAGCTCGCGCTCCTTGTCCCGCAATAGGCGCTGCTCGCGCTCCTCCGGCGCCCCCGCGTCCTGGGGCTCGGGCTTCTTCTTGAGGAGCTGCCGGCGCAGCTCCGCGCGCCGCTCCTCCAGCCCCCGCAGCGCCTCTTGCTTGCGCTCGGCCGCGCGGGCCAGGGCCTGGCGCAGCCGCTCGAGCTCGGCCGCGTCCGGCCGTCCGCCCTTGCCGCGCAGCCGCGCGCCGAGATCGCGCAGCGCCTTGCTCGCGCCGGCGAGGTCCTTGCTCGCGAGCGACTTGGCCACCGGCTCGGCGAGCTCGCTCTTCTTCAGTTCCCGCGCCGTCTCGCCGACCTCCTCCTCGATCGCCTGGGCCTCGAGCTCGGCCTCTTGGAGCAGATCGCGTTCGATCGCCTCCATTTGCCGGAATGCCTCGGCCCGGCTGATGTTGCGGGCCGCGATCTGCTCGATGAGCTGGTTGAAGCGTGCCACGGCCGCCTCGACCGGCGCGCTTTGCGGCGAGCCCTGCAGCTCGGCCAGCGCCTCCCGGAAAAACAGGCGCCCTGGGCACGGCGCGCTCGACCGGAACCTCCAGCCAGCCGAGGCCGGCCAGTGCCCCGGCAAGCAGGGCGCAGAGGGCAAGCTCGCCGGGGACGCGCAGCGGCACGGCGCGGCGCGGCGAGAGGCGCGGCGCCGCCCGGCCGGCGTCCTCGATCGCGGCGCGCCGCAGGGCCGCCTGCGGCCCGCCCGGAGCGGCGGTGCGCTCCACTTGGCTGAGCTCGATCGCGTTGGTCAGCCGACCCCGCAGATCGTGATGCGCATCCAGGGCGAGCGAGCCCGCGTGAGGCGGAAGGCGCCGGAGCAGGGCGTGGGCCAGGGCGGCGAGCACGAGCAGGGCAGCGCCGAGCAGGACCGCGCGCGCCACGACGTCGGAGAAGTGCTCCGGGACCACCTTGCGTGCTGCCAGCGCGACGGCCGCTGCCGCGAGCGCCATGCCCAGGGCGGCCGGGAGCGCGGCAAGCGCCCGGCCCAGGCGGATGCGGGCCGCGGCGCGCCAGGCCGCCCGGCGGATCGCTCTGAGCTGCTGGGGTTGCGACATCTTGGGTGTCCGTTCAGGGGCTATCGGGGTGGCAGGCAACTACGGCTCGCCGAGTCGGCCGTGATCGCGGCTTACGTCCTCGCGCCGGGTCCTCACGTACAGGAGTACGCTGCGGCCCGGCGCTGCGGGCGCGCTCGCGCTGACGGCCGCCTGACGAGCCGTCTGGCAAGGGGCGTGAACATTTGCCATCTTGGAGACGCGGGAGTTGGACGCCCGACGGGCCACGAAGTTCCACCCGCCCCAACTCACGTCTCGCCTTGTCCGACGGCCAGGCCGCTCACCTCGCCCGCCGTCTGGCCACGCCACGGCGCCGGGCGGCAGGGCTCTTCCGAGCCCGCCGCTTCTGTGCCGCGCCGGTCTTGCGGGCCAGGCGGGCCGCGCGCTTCTTGGCCGCCGGCTTCCTTGCCACACGCTTTCGCGGCGTGACCTTCTTCTTCGGCGCTGCCTTCTTCGCCTTGGCTGCCGCCTTCTTCTTCGGTTCGGCGCCGCCTTCTTCGCCTTGGCCGCCGCCTTCTTCTTCGGCGCCGGTCGGACCACGGGACGCGCCACCGCCTCGGCGACCGCTTCGGGCTCGGGACGCCTGGCGATCGCCGCCGGGGGCGGGGGCTCGGCCGCAGCCACGACCGCCGGGGTGGGGCTCTGCCGCACCGCCGCACCCGCCGGCTCGGCACAACAGGAGCACACCTCGGCCGGCGCGGCGGCGCGAACCGGCTTCTCCTCGGCGGCGGCCACGGCGGGCTGGCACTGGCACGGCTCGGCCTGCGGCGCCAGCGCGGGCTCGGGCACGCGCGCCCCCACCAGCGACGCGATCTTCACCCCGAGATCCTTGAGCTGGAACGGCTTGTCGATCCAGTCGTCCGCGGCGAACAGCGGCGACATCATGTCGTCCAGGTGCTGCCCGATGCCCGTGAGCATCAGCACCTTGGGCGCAGCCCCGGCATCGGGCCCGCCGGCGGCCTTGATCCGCCGGCACACCTCCCACCCGCTCATTCCAGGCATCATCGCGTCGATGATGGCCAGATCCGGCCGCTCCCGCTGCGCGAGCTCCCATGCCTCGTCGCCGTCGCCGGCCTCCAGCACCCTGCAGCCAAGCGCGCGCAGGTACGTGGCCACCAGCGCCCGGAACTTCACCTCGTCGTCCGCAACCAGCACCGTCGTGTCCGAAAGCTCACCCATAGGCCAGGATGAGAGTACGCCCGCTCGCTCTGGTCAAGTGCGTACTGGAGTTGGTGTGGCGCACGGGCACCCATCGCGCCAGCTCGCGGCCTGCTTTCCCACGTGGTAGGGTTGCCCACGTGCATGCTCTGGGACGGCTCGTTCTTGGCCTCGTGCTGGCGCTCGCGTCGTGTCGCTGCGAGGGCGCGCCGCCCGAGCCCGCACGCGGCCGGGCGACGGCGCCGGCCGGCAGCACGGCGGCCACGGCCACGTCGAGCCCCGAGGGGTCCTGCCCCCCGGACATGGCGCCGCTCGGCGGCGGTGGCTGTATCGACCGCTACGAGGCATCCGCCGGCACGGGCGAGCTCGGTGACGCGGAAGGCAAGGGAACGACCGTGGTGGCCGTCTCGGCCGCCAGGCGCCCTCCGCTGAGCGCCGTGAGCTGGCACCAGGCCGCCAAGGCTTGCGCCAACACCGGCAAGGAGCTGTGCGGCGACCGCGCGTGGATTGCCGCGTGCCAGGGCGCCGGCGGCTGGGAGTACCCGTACGGCAACAGCTTCGAGCCGGGACGGTGCAACGACTGGAGGACCTCGCACGAAGGCCGGGACGGCCCATTGCCGACCGGGTCGATGAGCCGCTGCGTCACACCCGCGGGCGTCTTCGACCTGAGCGGCAACCTCGGCGAATGGACCTACCCGGTCAAGGCCGAGCGCGAGGACGCGAGCGTGCGCGGCGGCTCGTACAACCACACGATCGTCGACTCGTCGTGCCGGCACGGCTACGGCCGCCCCCGCACCGCGCAGGACGCGAGCGCCGGATTCCGCTGTTGCCTGCGCGCGGGGACTGCCCCGCGTGCGGGAGCAAGCGCGGGCGGCGGCTCCGTGCCCGAGCCGCCGCCCTGACTCGGCCCGGCGCGCGGGGCGCCGGCCCGACAGCCTCCTAGGAGTGTGTCGGGGAAAAGCGCTCTTGGCCGGAAGTCGGGAGGCGTGATCTCGCGAGACTGCGGGATCCGTGACGCCGGCAGGATCGTTACCC
>JACQWT010000184.1 GCA_016209145.1 Deltaproteobacteria bacterium
CGCGGGCGTGGGCGGTGAGTTCGCCCTCGACACGGGCGGCGAGCCGGTCGCGCTGGCCCCGTCGCTGCTGCGGGGGGCCGGGGAGCTGGCTGAGGAGGACAAGGAGGAAGAGGACCGGACGAAGCTCATCCGCCGGCGCAAGCGCCGGATCCTGGTGGCCTTCGTCTCCGCGCCGGTGCTCATCTTCGCGATGGCCTTCATTCCCCTCGTCTTGGGGGGAGGCCCATTCGGGTGGCACTGGATCACGGACACGCTCAATCGCTCGCGCTATGAGAGCGAGCTCGATGCGTTCCGGACGAGCGCGCAGGCCGGGCTCGGCACCGATACGCGCGCCGCGGCCGAGCGGGCGTTCGAGGGGGCCAAGGCGCTGCAGATCGACATGCCGCGCTTCGCGCCGATGGCTGCCTACACCGCCCTTGTCGGCTACATGATGAGCCTGCGCTTCGGCCCGGACAGTGCACGCGAGGCTTTCGCCAAGGACGTGCTCGAGTCGCTGGGCGCGCGGGAGCCGAGCGAGCTGTGCACTCTCGCCACCGCGGCGCAGGCCGCGGTCGAAGGGAAGCTGGCCCGGGCGCGCCAGGCGGCGGCGGCGCTCTCGCGGCGCCTGCCCAAGGACGTGGACGCGGCGGTGCTCAGCGCCGAGGTCGCCCTCGGCGCCAAGGAGACGGCCCCTGCTCTGGAGCTCTGGCGCGCCGCGGTGAAGCTCGACGGCAGCGCGCGCTCTCTCTACGGCCTGGCGCGCGCCGAGCTCGCGGCAGGCAACCCGGACCAGGCGATCAAGACCGCGCGCCGTGCCCTGGAGAAGTCCAAGCTCCACGCTGGCGCTCGCACGCTGATCGCCGCGGTGTTGTGGGAGAAGCGGGCCGACGAGGAAGCCGCGATCAAGCTGCTCAAGGAGGTCACGGCCAAGGGCGCGGTACGCGAGGCGGCGAGCAAGAGCGAGTTGGTAGCCGCCCACAGCCAACTCGGCGAGATCCTGCTCTCCTTCTCGCGCTACTCCGACGCCGAAGAGGCGTTCAAGGAAGCCATGAAGCTCGATCCCCAGGCCGAGCGGGCTCTGTGCGGCAACGGCGAGCTGTACTACCAGCAGGGCCGCTTCGCCGAGGCCCTGGGTCGTTTCGACGCCGCCGTGCGGGCCAACCCGGACAGCATCGACGCCCGGGTGGGCATCGCCAAGACCTACCTCTCGACCGAGCGCGCCAAGGATGCCCGGAACCTCATGCAGAAGACCGAGGCCGCGGCGGCCAAGGCCAAGGATCCGCTGGTAGGCTACTGGCAGGGGCGCGCGGAGGAGACGCTGGGCAACAAGAAGGAGGCGGAGGCCGCGTACCGGCGTGCCATCGAGGTGGGAGGCACGGACGTGCGCACGGTCCAGGCCTACGTCGCCCTGGCCAACCTGCTGGCCGGCCTGGGCCGGGCCGAGGAGGCCGCCCGCGTGCTCGCCGACGCGACCGAGAAGCTGCCCAAGAGCGCGGCGCTGCACAACGCCAGGGGCGACATAGCCCTGCGGGCGGGCCAGTTCGATGAGGCACGCAAGCAGTTCGAGCAGGCTCTGGCGCTCGATCCGAAGAATCTGGCCTCGCGCTTCAAGCTGGCCGTGACGCTGCGCCGCCTGCAGGAGTACGAGCAGGCCCAGCAGATGTTGGAGGATCTGAGCAAGAGAGATCCGAGCTATCCGGGCCTGGCCATCGAGCTCGGCTCGCTCTACGCCGACACGGGGCAGACCGAGCGCGCCATGGCCATGATCAACGAGGCGCTGGTCCGGGCGCCGGACGATCCCGACGCCAAGCTGCGCCTCGCCCAGCTCCTCGTGCAGCAGAACAACGCGGGGCTCGCCAAACGGGCCGAGACGCTGCTGCGCGAGGTGCAGAAGGTCAGGCCGCAGTCGGCCGAGGTCGCCCACTTCCTGGGCCGCGCCTTGCTCTTGCAGCGCACCAACCTGGCCGACGCCCTGGGCCTGCTCGAGTTCGCCACCGGCCGGGACGAGAACCGGGCCGAGTACTGGCTCTACTACGGCTGGGCCGCCATCGACGCCAACCAGTACGACGTCGCGGCCAAGGCCCTGGACCGCGCCTTGCGGCTGGACCGCAACCTGGGCGACGCGTTCTGGCTGCGCGGCAAGCTGCGCCACCTGCTGGGCGCGAGCGTCGACGCGTTGAGGGATCTCGAGACGGCCCTGGAGAAGAACCCCTCGCGCTACGAAGCCTACGCCACCATGGCCTTCTGCTACACGGCCGAGATCGACCATCCCAAGGCCCAAGCCGCGTGGCGCAAGGCCATCGAGGGCAACGACCAGGTGGCCGAGTGGCACTACCGCTTGGGCAAGAGCCTGTGGCAGCAAGGCAACCGGGCCGCGGCCACGCCGGAGCTCGTCCGCGCGGTCGAGCTCACCGACCAGGCGCAAGCCGCGGGCGAGTCGATCGAGCTCGCGCGCAACTGGCTCTTCGACGCCAACTACCTGCTCTACGATGCGTACAAGAGTGCCGACAAGGTCAAGGCCGTGCAGCACGCCCGGCGCTACCTCTCGCTCGCCCCGCGGGACCACGCCTACTTGCAAGAGGTGGACCGCTTCCTCAAAGACAACGACGAGATCCAGTAAGCCGGCGAAGCCAGACCAGGAAGGGGCAAGGGGCAGGGGAAGAGGCGCCGCGCGGCCCGAGGGGTTGACGCCCCGCCCTGCCGCGGGCACGACCTTGCGTCATGAGCGCTGAGCACGGCCTGCAGTTCTGCGAGCCGCCGATCTTCGAGCGCGGCGCGCCCGGTCGCAGCGGGGCTTCGCTTCCGGCGCTCGACGTGCCTCGCGTCGAGCCCCGCACGCGGCTCGGCAGCCTGGCCCGCCGCGCGGCGGCGGCGCTGCCCGAGGTGAGCGAGCCCGAGGCGTTCCGGCACTTCCTGCGGCTGTCGCAGGCGAACTTCGCGATCGACAGCCAGATGTACCCGCTGGGCTCGTGCACCATGAAGTACAACCCCAAGGTCAACGAGTGGGCGGCGCGCCTCGGCCCCTTCGCGCGCGCTCACCCGCTCGCGCCCGACGCGCTGGTCCAGGGGTGTCTGGAAGTCATGTGGCGGCTCGGCCGCGCGCTGTGCGAGATTGCGGGGCTCGGGCACTGCTGCCTCCAGCCCGCGGCCGGCGCCCAGGGCGAGCTGACCGGGCTGATGATGATGCGCGCTTGGCAACGCGCTCGCGGGCGGGCGCCGCGCCAGGTGCTGATCCCCGAGAGCGCCCACGGTACGAACCCGGCGAGCTGCTCCCTGTGCGGGCTTGGGGCGGTGCGCCTGCCCAAGACCGACGACGGGCTGGTCCACCCGGGCGATGTGGCCGCTGCCGCGCGCGAGGCCGGGGACGATCTGTGCGGCCTCATGCTCACCAACCCCAACACGCTCGGCCTCTTCGAGTCGCACGTCTGCGAGATCGCCCGCATCGTGCACGCGGCCGGTGGCTTGGTGTACGCGGACGGGGCCAACCAGAACGCGATCATGGGTCGGGTTCGTCCCGGCGAGATCGGCGTGGACCTGCTGCACCTGAACCTGCACAAGACCTTCTCCACGCCGCACGGTGGCGGCGGGCCGGGCGCGGGACCGATCCTGTTCACTGACGAGCTGGCTCCGTTTCAGCCCGTGCCGGTGGTGGTCAGGACAGAGCACGGCTACCGCCTCGACGCGGCGCGGCCCCAGAGCATCGGGCGCGTGCGGGCTTTCCAGGGCAACTTCGGCATCGTGCTGCGGGCCTATGCCTACGTGCGCGAGCTCGGAGGGCAGGGGCTGGCGGACGCCAGCACGCTGGCGGTGCTCAACGCCCGCTATCTGTGGTCGAGGCTGCGCGAGCACTTCCCGGTGGCGAGCGAGCAGCCGTGCATGCACGAGGTCGTGCTGAGCGACGAACGGCTCGAGGCCGAGACCGGGGTCAAGACCTTGGACGTCGCCAAGCGCCTGCTCGACTACGGCTTCCACGCGCCCACCATCTACTTCCCGCTGGTGGTCAAGGGCGCGCTGATGATCGAGCCAACCGAGACCGAGACGAAGCAGACGCTCGACGAGTTCGCGGCCGCGCTGCTGGCCATCCTGGAAGAGGCCCACCGCTCACCCGATCGCGTCAAGGGCGCCCCCCAGCTCACCCGCGTGAGCCGCCTCGACGAGGCGGGCGCGGCGCGCAAGCCGCGGCTGCGCTGGACGGCCCAGCGGCCCGCGGGCTAGTGGGCCGTCCCGCAAGTATCGAGCGGAAAGGTGCGGGACGGCCCACTTCGCGGGGAAGGCCCCGCGGCTTGCACTTGCGGCCTGCGGCCGCGCAAGCCGCGGGCCCTCCCCGCGCGACCGCATTCGGGTGGGTGGGAGGGGGGAGGCGGGGCGACGCCTCCCCCGGGCCCCCACCCGCGTGGCGCGTCCCAGCGATGATTTGCGGGCGGAACTTTCGGGACGCGCCACTAGCCGGAACAGCCCAAAACTCGCACCGCTTGTGGCAGTATCCTACAATAGCCTCCAGCGGGCCGCGCCGAGCGTGACCCGGACGAGCGCGCACCCCAAGGGATCGAGGCTCCGTGGGCGCGAGGATAGAAAGCACCGGTGAGATCGAGACGCGCTGCGACACGGCAGGGCTGTGTGCAGGCGGGACGGCCAAGCTGGTGTTCCGGGCGTTCGACGACGTATCTCCTCCGTTCACGATCAAGGTGCGCGCTCCGAGCGGCAAGATCATTCTCGAGCGCGTGATCCGCGAGCTGCCGACCGGGCGACCGCAGAGCCCTCCGCCGGTCACGTTCACGGTTTCGGCCCCAGGCGCCTACAAGATCGAGGTGGTGCAGATCTACGGCAGCCAGACGGGCAACGCCACGCTCGACGTGCCGTGATCTGCCGCTCATAGCCAGCTCTCGCCCCGGGCCGCGCCGAGGGCGTCGGCGATGCTCTCCGCCGCGCGCACCCCGTGTAGGTTGGCCTCCTCGAACAGCGCCATGCCGGTCCGATCGACGTGCGCCCAGGCGACGTGCCGGTCGATCGGGGGCTGCGGCGAGAAGGGCTCGGCGCCGAGGAAGCCCGGCCGGGGCTGGGGCATGGCGTGGCCATGGACCATGACGTCCAGCCGCTCGACCTTCTCGCCGAGATCGGGGTGAGCCGGGGTCAGATCGCCCAGCGCCTCGCTCGCGAGCTCGGCCCACGAGGCGCCGAGTAGCGCCGCCCGGCTCGCGGCGACGTCGCTCGCGCCGTAGGCGCGGAAGTAGGTAAGGACCGTGGGGCCGCCCGGCACGAAGCGCTGGTGGCCGGCGTCGACGTAGCCCAGCCCCTCGCCGTCGTAGAGCAGCGAGTCCCAGCACGGCTCGGCGTCGGGGCGCTCGCGTAGGTGCAGGTTGGCCACGAGCCAGGGCGCGGCAAAGCGCCGCGGCAGCAGGGGCGCCGCCGTGCCTTGCACGAGCCGGCGCGCGACAAAGGCCGGCGTGGCCACGACGGCCGCGCGGGCTTCGATCCGGCGCATCTCGCGGCGCGCTCGGTCGAGGTAGCGGACCTCCACGCCTCCCTTGGCGCGCGGCTCGACCGCCGTGACCATGGCGCCAGCGCGCCGCTCGGCCCCGGCTCGCGCGAGCATCGCCTGCACGAGACGGCCGTTGCCCTCGGGCCAGACCAGGTAGCGGCTGCCGGAGAGCTGGGGCGTGCGCAGCTTGCGCGCGGCGAAGTAGTGCAGAGCGGCCCAGGCCGAGGTGTTGTCGAGCTCGCCGCCGAAGTCGTCGCGCACCGCCAGACGCACGTACCAGCGCACGAAAGGCGTGCGCAGCCCCTCGCGGTCGAGCCACTGGGCGATGCTCAGCCGATCCAGGGCCAAGAGCTCCGGATCGCGCGAGCTGCGCTCGACCGGAAGCTGGAACGCCGGGCGGCCGTCGGCGCCACGGCGCTGCGTAAGCTCGTCCTCGATGGCCTGGAAGCGCGCCATGTCCGCGCGCTCCGGGCCGCAGAGCGCATCGTCGGGCACGAGGCCGGGGTGCCAGGCGCCGCGGTAGAACAGCCGCTCCTGCGGGGCGTGGCAGAGCCGCCGCTCGTCGAAGATCGGCCAGCCGGCCGCATCCCAGGCGGTCACGGTGCCGATCTCGGCGAGCAGGCGCAGCGCCGCGCGGCATTCGGGATTGGGCGCGGGCAGGTAGTGGGCTCCCCAGGGGTAGGGCACGACGCCGTCCTCTCCCCAGGCGCTCGTTCCGCCCAGGCGCGGCTCGAGCTCGAGCAGCAGCACGCCGAGGCCGGTCGGCGCCAGGCGCCAGGCCGCGCTGGCGCCGGCCACTCCGGCCCCGACGATCACCACGTCGGCGCGCTCGGGCGGTCCGGACGGCGCCGGGAAGGAGCGCCGTAGGCCGTGGCCGGCCTGGCACGACCCTCCGACGATGCGGCCGCGCACGGGCCCGGACGCCGGCGCGAGCACGTCGCCGAGCCAGCCCGCCACCGCGGCGCCGAGCAGGCCCCGCCGGCCTATCGTCATCGCGACCCACCGGTCCCGGATCCGAGCACCCGGCTCGTCAGGCGGCCGCGAGCGCGAGCGCGCCCGGAGGGCCGGGCCGGAGCGTACTCCTGTACGCGAGGACCCGGCCCGAGGACGTAAGCCGCGATCGCGGCCGACTCGGCGAGCCGTCGTTGCCTGCACCGCAATGGGTGAAGTGTCATCATCGGGCCCAGCGCCCCCACTCGCGCACGTAGGTGGCAACGAGCTGCTGGTCGCTCAGGCGGTTGACCGGGGCGGGCACGCGGCTCATGTCGGCCGGGAAGTGGAACAGGGCGGCGAGCGTCTGGGCATCGAGGTAGGCGAGCGCGCTCGGCCCGGGCCGCAGGCGGGCGGGCTGCTCGATCCCCTCGCCGCCGCAGAGCACGAAGCCCCACTCGCCGAAGCTCGGCACGTAGACGTGCATGGGCAAGACCTTGAAGCCGGCCGCCTCGATGGTGGCGACGATGCTCCAGAACGACTCGCGGGCGTAGTAGGGCGAGGTGGCCTGGACCACGGCGACGCCGCGCACCCCGAGCCTCTGGCGCACCAGCTCGTAGAAGCTCAGCGTGTAGAGCTTGCCCACCGCGTAGTTCGACGGATCCGGGAAGTCGGCGATGACAAGGTCGAAGGCCTCCCTCGCCTCTTCCAGGTAGCGATAGGCGTCGGCGGTGACGATTTGGACGCGGGCGTCGGCAAGCGCGCCGCCGTTGAGCCGCAGCAGCGTCGGCACAGAGCGAAAGATACGCGTGACGGCCTCGTCGAGGTCAACGAGCACGATCCGCTCCAGCCCTCGGTAGTGCAGCAGCTCGCGCGCCGCCAGCCCGTCGCCGCCGCCGAGGATGAGCGCGAGCCGCGGCTCGCGGCCCAGGGCGGCCACGGCCGGGTGGACCAGGGTCTCGTGGTAGCGGCGCTCGTCGTCGGAGGAGAACTGGAGGTTGCCGTTGAGGAAGAGCCGCGTCGTCGCCCCGGACTGGGTTAGCACGATGCGCTGGTAGGGCGACTGCTCGGTGTGGATGATGGGCGCTCCGTAGTACGCCGACTCGGCCTGCAGCACGCCTCGTTCGACGAAGACCAGCAGGAAGACAAGCGCCGCGGCCACCACGGCGCACTGCGCGCGCAGGCGCCAGACAAGCTGGCGCTCCAGGGGCAAGAGCCAGGTGGCGCAGAGCGCGACCAGGGCGTTGAGCAGGCCGAAGAGCAGGCTCGTGCGGTGGATCCCCAGCCGCGGGAGCAGCACCAGCGGGAAGATCAGGCTCGCCAGGAGGGCGCCGATGTAGTCCAGGGCGAGCACGCGGGCGACCAGTTCCTTGAGATCGAGCGAGAACTTGAGCAGCCGGATGAGCAGCGGGATCTCCAGGCCGACCAGCGTGCCCACCAGCACCATCACGAGGTAGAGCGGTAGCGCGACAGGTACGACCCGATGCCCATGGCGAACAGGTACAGGCCGATCACCAGGCTGAACTGGAGCACCGAGTCGCCCAGGACGTAGCTCGCCAGCGCGCCGGCGATGAGCTCGTAGACCAGACCCGAGGTGGCGATGACCACCACGGTGCCGAGCAAGACGGGCGAGACGTAGCGGCGGGAGAGCACGGGCCTGGGGCAGTACCACCGCGGCGAAAGCGCCGCCAACTGGCCGCATGAGATCGACACGAAGAAGACAGACTTCACTTCGTCGCCAACAACGCCCCAACCACCTCGTCCAGATCCGGCCGCGCCTTGCGCGTGTCAGCGAACGTCCCCGCCCAGTCCGCCGGGGCGCCCGTTCCTGGTGCGGCCGAGGTGGACCACGCGCGCGTCGCCTCTTCGACCTGCTTCTCCGAGAGCAGATGCAACTCGATCGCCCAACAGAACAGCACGAGCAGGTCGATGCTGCTGACGTGGCGGCGCTTGGCCAGTTGCGCGATGCCCCGCTCGCAGGACAGCACGTAGCCTGCGTGCTGCCGCGCGACCTCGACCAACTCCACATCGACGCGGTTCCTGCGCACCAGGGCGCCGTGCTTGCCCTCGAGCACCCGCCGCACCTCGGCCGAGATCGGATCGGCCAGCACGACCTTGACCCGGCCGATCTCGCCGCGGTCGCACATCGACTGGGCGTAGCGGCCGAGGGTTCCCGATCGATGGAGCTGCCCCAGCACGGCGTTGGTCACGCGCAGCCTGCCGGTGCTCGCCCCGAGGTGGGCAAGCAGGGCGAGCTGCCCCAGGCCCTGGAGGTAGGAGAAGGTCATCGTGTCGATCACGACGATCGGCACGCTCGCCACCATGGGCTACACCTCGACGGCGTTCGTGAGCAGCTCAAGTGGCTCGTCCGGTGCCGCATCGAGCAACTCCAGGGCCTGCCGGCGATCGAGATGCTGTTTGACCCAGGCCTCGGCCACGAGAGAGGCGAGCAAGCCACGACGCTCCGCGGGTACCGAGGGGCACGGGAAGTACTCGAAGTCCCGTAGGGCCTCGGCCTCTTGCCAGCGGTCGATGCCGCCCGGGGGGTACGTCGAGACCCGCGAGACCGCGGCCAGGTCCTTCTCGGAGGCCCAGCCGAGGTGCTTGAGCCGATAGCGCGCCGTCAGGAAGTTGAGCCCGAAGTGGACCATGAGGTTCCAGATCTGGCCCTGCAGGTCCGGGGCCGAGCGATCAGATGTGCCGCGAATGCGTTGGCGCGCGGCTCCGGCCCGGCCTCGGCAAAGCCGCCGGCCCGCTCGTCATGGTACTGGACCTGCTGGATGTCCTCGTGGGTCAGCTCGTCGTGCAGCACGTGGCACAGTTCGTGGGCGATGACGAAGCGGCGAACCCAGGGGTTGGAGTTCGCCCCCCGCAGGTTGATAACGATCGCCGGACCGTGATCCTGGTCGGCCAGCGAGAAGGCTGCCACCTGGGCGGCGCTCAGCGCTGCGGGCACCAGCTCGATGCCCAGGCCGGCCACGAGGTCGCGCATGCTCGGGATCGGAGCATCCAGGCCGATCCCGAGATGACCGCGCAGGCGTTCGGCGAGATCGCGGCCCGCGCTCCAGCCGCTCTCGGGCGGGCCGTAGGTGCCTTCGTGCCGGAACTGGGCACGCAGTACGTCGTAGCGCTCGGGCTTGCCCAGCTCGCGCTCGAGCCGCTTTACGGCTCGGCGGGCGGCCGCAGCGCGCGCGATCTCCGACCGAACCTTCTCGGGCACCTCGGAGCGCCAGTTCTTGAACAGAATCTGCACCCTGCGTAGCTGCGCCGTGGTGTCCATGCCCGCGGCAACGTCGCCAGCGTCGAGGCCGTACAACGCAGCGAGCGCGTCGAGGTGCTCGGTGGCGAGCGGCTCTCGTCCTTGCTCAATCTGCCCGAGCTGTCCGGGCGCAAGACGCAGATCGCGCTCCACATGGTCCGCCGACAAGCCGAGTATCTGTCGAGCCGTGCGAAGCACCTCGTTCGACGTGCCCATCCGTTGTCTCCTCGTGGCAGCCTAGTTCGCTGCGCCCGCTTCTTCCAGGGGGATCGGGCTTGCCACGTGCGCTGGGCCGCCACGGCTTGGTGCGTGGTCACGGTGCATACCACGCAGTGCCTGGTGGGACGAGCTTGCCGCCGTGCACCGGCACAGTCGCACGCCGGGCCGCGTCGGCGCGGCAACGAAGCGACACGTGACCTCCGGCCTGTCGCCTCCAGGCGCCTTCGGTCACGGCCACCGACTAGCTGCTTGGCGTGGACGTTGAAGCCCCCGAAGACGGCGACGGGCTCGTTGTGCCGGCCCGGCGGAGGGTTGATGGTGCGCAGCGTGGGTTGTTCCGACTGTCCGGGAGGGGGAGTGTCCAGGCGCGTGCCGACCTCCGGGCCCCCCTGCCACTCCACTCGGGACGCTCGACGCGGCGCCCCGATCCTGATACCCGAAGGATTGTCGATTTCCTTGCGTGCACAGAGACGCACGACATGAACAATCCTGCCTCAGCGCCGATGGCGGGCGCGTGCCGGTCGGCGTGGGCGATAGCGGCGTGGTCGCGGCGGAGCGCACCGCCGCGCCGCCTACCACGAACACGGTTTGGCCGTCGAGCTTGGTCCCGGGCCCGGCCGCCCGGGAACCTGCTCCAGCCCGATCGCGAAGCGCAGCGGGCCACGCCGGCCGATCTCGGCCGAGCGCGCGTCGGCCAGTGTCTCCGCCAGGAGCACGCCGGCGACCTGCTCTCATCCCGCGCTGGCCGCGAAGTCGACGACCTCGACCAGCGCCTCCGGGTCCTCGCGCCCGTATGCCTTGGCAATGTCGGCCACCAGCCGTCGCTCTGGGCCAGTGCGCGGGCCCCCTGCGGCGAGGCCGCCACGGCCGTGCTTGTGCTGGGGATCGAGCGGCGCGTCAGCGCCGAGCAGGCAGCCCAGGTGCGCGAGCCACTGGACCGGGCGATGCGCCTGCTCTGGCGGCTCTCACGGCGAAACTGGGCGAGCGCTCCGGGGCAGCCATGCCGCCGGCGGCGGCCTGGCTGCACCCTGCGGGCTCGGCCGGGCCCGGGCGCCAAGGCACCCTTCGGCTGACAGTGGGCCGCCCGACGCGCGGCGACCGGTCAGGCGCCGGTGGCCGGCGGCCCCCGGCCGAGCAGCCCGAGCCGCGGCATGCGCCGGCGACGCTGGTCACTGGCAGCCGCCCAGCGCCGTCACCTGCACGGGCAAGCTCCTGTCCTGCGTCGTGCCGTCGCCGAGTTGGCCGTACTCGTTCCAGCCCCAGCACCAGAGCGTGCCGTCCGTCTTGACCGCGCAGGTGTGGTAGCCGCCCGCGGCGACATCGACGACTTCTCCCGTGCAGCTCCCCGCACAGCAGAACGGCGTCGCGCCCTGGCACACGGGCCCACTCTGCCACGCGCCGCCCGGGTCGCAAATCCGAGGGACGTTCCCCACGCAGTCCTTCGAGCCTGGCGCGCACTCGGTGCACGTGCCGGCCTTGCACTCGCCGCTCGTGCAGTCCGAGCCCTGGCCGCAGCTCTTGCCGAGCCCGCAGCCCGGGCAGCTCGGGCCGCCACAGTCGACGTCGGTCTCCTGGGGATCGAGCTTGCCGTTCTTGCAGGGCGGCGGCAGGCACTTGCCCGCCTCGCACAGCTCCTCGCCCGTGCAGTGCTCCTTCTCGGTGCACTCGACGCACTCGCCCTCGCCGTCGCAGACCTTGCCGCCCATCTCGCTGCACGGCTTGCCCTTCGCCGAGTGCTGCTTGCCGCACTTGCCGAGCGTGCAGGTGCGCTGGAGGCATGCCGTATCCTGGCCTGGGCAGTTGCCCGGCACGTCGCACTCGTACGCGCCTCCGGCGCCGCCCCCGCCGGTGGTTGTGCCGCCCCCGCCGGTGGTTGTGCCGCCGGTGCCGCTGCTGCTCGGGCCGGTGCCTGCTACGATCGTCACGTCGCCGCCGCAGCCGACCATGGTGAAGATGACGGCGGCCGTCAGGACGCCGAGCAAACCGAGACCGCGACGAAACATGATTGGCTACGTCCCTGCTTGGCGAAGCGATTGGGGCCCGCCGCCGGCCGGCCGGAGCTGCACGCGCAAGAAGCGATGATACCCGCCTGTGCCCGCTCGCTGCCAGGGGCTGGCTGCAACAGCTTGCATACTAGTGAAGGGAGCTGACGCCGGCCGCGCGAGCCTCTAGGATGCCGTCTTGTGACGAGCCCGCTCGACCGCCAGGCGCCGTGCCCCAACTGCGGCGCGCCCATGACCTTCAAGTTCGCCGGGGCGCGGGCGCAGGTGTGCCAGCACTGCAAGTTCGTCGTGGCCCGCACCGACCTGGGCCTGGCGGCCCAGGGGCGCATGGCCGATCTCATCGAGATCCCGACGCCCTTGCGGGTGGGCGTGACCGGCTACTGGGGCGCCGATCCGTTCTGCGTCGAAGGGCGCGTGCAGATGGACCGGGCCGGCGCGCCCGGGGCGCCGTGGCAGGAGATCCTGCTGTCGTTCCCGGCCAAGGGCACGAGCGCGTGGGTCGCGTACGCACAGGGTCGCTGGTATGCGACGAGCGAGCAGGCGTTGCCGCCGGGCGGCGTGCCTCCCCTCGAGTACCTGCGGCCGGGCGGCACGGTTGACCTCGGCCCGCACGGCCACTGGGTGGTCGCGGAGGTAGGCCAACGCCGGGTCGTGAGCGGCGAAGGCGAGCTGTCGAGCGTGCCGGCGCCTGGGGCTATCACGCGGTATGCCGACATCAGCGCCGCGGGGGGCAGATTCGGCACTATCGACTATGGCGACGGCCGCGCGCCGCCCGAGCTCTACCTCGGCCAGCAGTTCGATCCGGCGGCGTTGAAGCTCGAGTCGGGCCTGCCGCTAGAGGCGCCCGAGGCCAAGGTCACGGCCGTGGACTGCCCCAACTGCGGGGGCAACCTGCCGCTTCTGTCGCAGCAGTCCGAGCGCGTGGTCTGCCAGTACTGCGGCACGGCAAGCGACTTGAGCGCGGGCAAGCTGTCGGCCCTGGGGCCGTCTCCCCGGCCGCCGATCCAGCCCTACCTGCCCATCGGCTCCCAGGGCCTGCTGCGCGGCTGCCAGGTGGTCGTGGTGGGCTTCCTCATCCGCTCCTGCGTCGTCGAGGGCGAGCGCTACGACTGGCGCGAGTACCTGCTCTTCGGAGGCGAGCGCGTCGGCTACCAGTGGCTCATCGAGCAGGACGGCGGCTGGCAGCACGTCGTGCCGATCGAGGTTGGCGAGATCCTCGACTCGGGTGGCTCGGTGATCTTCCGCGGCGGGCAGTACTACTTCAAGGAAGCGCCGGTCACGGCCACGGTCGACTACGTCTTGGGCGAGTTCTACTGGAAGGTCGAGATCGGTGAGCGCGTCGAGGCCACCGAGCTCGAGGGGCCGGGCGGCAAGGTGAGCCGGGAGGTCGCGCCGACCGAGGTGACGTACTCGTTCTGCTCCCCGCTCCCGGCGGCCGAGCTCGGGCAGGCATTCGGCATCGCCGCGCCCCCGGGCGCGACGACCGGCGCGGGCGGCTTCCTCGGCGGCTGCGCCAACATCATCGGCACCATCGTGGTGGTCATAGTGATCTGCATCGTGATCGCCCTTTTCATCGGCGGCGTGGGCGACGGCGACGGCGGCTACTCGGGTAGCGGCAGCTCCGGGAGCTGGGGCGGGAAGTAGCGGTGCGAGGTCAGGGAAGCGGCGCCTCGGGCAGCAGGTCCCAAGGGCGCCGGCCGCTCGGGTCGCGACTACGCGCCAGCCACTCCAGCACGACGCGCGCCCAGCGGCGCCTCTCCGGGATGGTCGGATGGATCTTGTCGCCCAGGCGTTGGAGATCGGGGATCCTCGCGTTCGTGTCGAAGTAGCGACAAGGGTGGCAGTTGTCGCGCACGACGTCGAGGATCCCGGTGTGCTGGCCCCACAGGGGCGTGGCGATCCACACGCAGGGCCGATCGCCGAGGTAGCCGACGAGCCGGCGCACGTCGGCGCCCCGCACGCTCGGGTCGGGCATGCCCACCTCGTTGCCCCCGAGCGTCACGAGCACCAGATCCGGCCGGTGGACCTTGATCAGAATGGGCAAGCCCATCGTGTAGCTCGCCCACTGGGGAATGTAGGTCGCCTCCTTGACCTTGAGGATGGTCTTGACGCCGGCCTTGGCGAGCTCCTCCCTGAGGGGCTTGCCAAGCGCGTCGGCCATCGAGTCGCCGATGTGCAGCACCGTGGTGCCCGCCGGCAGCGGGGGCAGAGGATCTGCGGCTGCGGCCGGGCCGCCGGAGCTGGAGGCAGGGGGCTCGGGGACGGGCGTGGCGGCCGGCGCCTGCTCGGACGATGCCAAGGCGGAGCCTGGCGGCGGCGCCGCGCTGGGGCGGGTCGCGGTGGCCGCGCTTGGCGACGGGGGAGGCAACGGCGCAGGACCGGCGGGGGCGCAGCCGCCTGCGGCCTGCAGGAGCAGCAAGGCGGCCGCGGCAAGTGCCCGGTGCATGGCCCCAAGCTAGCGCTTCGCGGCCGCGTGGCCCACAACGCGGCGCACGCTCAGCGCGGGCTTCGCCCGCAACCCAACTCCGACCCGCTCCCGCTCCCGCTCCCGCTCCCGAGCCAGGCAGTCGGGAGCGGGAGCGGGAGCGGGAGCGGGCAGAGGAGAATCCTCGCGCCGCGCGACGATTTTCGGAAGTATTAGATCAGCACTCCCGCAGCAGCCCATCAAGCTGGCCGCGCCCGACGCGGTAGCTCTTGCGGCAGTAGCCGCAGCACAACTCGACGGCGTCCTCGGCACGGAGCATCTCGGCAATCTGGTCGCGGCGGAGCGAGGCCACGGCGGCCACGACCGCCTCCTCGTTGCACTGGCAGCCGAAGCACACCGGGCGCTCGTCGGTCGTGGCGAACGGGGTAGCGCCGAGCAGCACGGCGATCAGCCGCTCCGGCCGGGTGCCCGTCTGCTCCAGAAGCTGGTCGATGCCCGCCAGCGCCTCCAGTCGCTCGGTCATTTCCGCGAGCGGCCCGCGCGGCGCGCCCGGCAGAAGCTGGACGACGTAGCCCCCGGCCAGCACAAGGTCGGCGCCCCGCCAGCACTGGCCGGTGGCGATCACGCAGACGACCCGCTCGGACTTCTGCAAGTAGGCCATGAGGGCGCTCGACACGGCGGCGGGCGGGGGCGTCTGCACCGTGCCCTGGAAGAGCTTGCCTGATGCCAGGCTGCGCACGACTTGCAGCAGGCAGCCGGGCCCGAGCCGGAAGTCGCGCGCGCCCTCGGCCAGGTGCACGAGGCCGCGCGTGGCTCCGTCCGGGTGGGTGTCGGCAACGAGGCGGCTCGTGCCGCTCACGCCGTGAAGGACGGCCTGCACGCGGTGGTGCGGCGACATCGTCTCGCGCACCAGGATCGTGCCCGTCAGTAGATTGCCGAAGTGGCGCGCGGTCGCGCCGCTCGCGGCCTGGGCGGCAAAGGCTTGGCGCAGCGTGCCCGTGGTCGAGGCAGCGATGATGCGGAAGGCGTCGTCGTCGGTGATGGCGCGCACGACCCGGTCGCGGAGCTGCACATGCATCAAGCCCGGCTCCGCCGGGCTAGGGCGCCAGCGCCGTCAGGAAGATGTCGTCCTGGCCACTGCTGAGCAAGGTCTTGCCGCCCAGGTTGAGCTGCCCCTGGAAGTGGCCGGTGACGAACATCACGTTGCGGCCATCGACCGCGATGCGGCGGCCGAGCTGGTCCGTGATGTTGTCGCCGGCGGCGCACACTTGGTCGCCCGGGCATGCCTTGCCGCAGCTCCCGCAGTTCGCCGGATCGAGATCCGTGTCCACGCAACCGTTGCCGCACTTGGTGGTGCCGCCCGCGCACTCGAAGCCGCACTTCTCGGCCGAGCACACCTCGCCGGGCCCGCACGGCTTGCCGCAGCCGCCGCAGTTTGCCGGATCGACCTCGGTATCGACGCACTTGCCGCCGCACTTGGTGGTGCCGCCGCCGCACTTGGTCGCGCACTCGCCCCCGGAGCAGACCTCGCCCGCCTTGCAAGCCTGGTCGCAGTCGCCGCAGTTCTGCGGATCGAGCTCGGTATCGACGCACTTGCCGCTACACTTGGTGGTGCCGCTGCCGCACTCCAGGGCACACTCGCCGGCGGAGCACACCTCGCCCTCGGCACAGGCGCCGTCGCAGCTTCCGCAGTGGCCGGTGTCGGTATCGGTGTCGACGCACCTGCCGCCGCACTTGGTGGTGCCGCCGACGCAGATCAGACCGCACTGGCCGGCCGAGCAGACCTCACCCGAGCCGCATGCCTGGTCGCACGCGCCACAGTTGTTGCGGTCAAGGCTCCTATCGACGCACTTGCCGCCGCACTTGGTGGTGCCCCCGCCGCACGCGACCGCGCACTGGCCCTGGCTGCAAACCTCGCCCGCGGCGCAGGCGGTGCCGCAAGCGCCGCAGTTGGCGGGATCGAGCTTGGTCGCGGTGCACATCCCGCCGCAGTCCGTGGTGCCGGCCGGACATCCTCCGGGTCCGCTGGCGCCGCCGCTCGAGGAGCCGCCGCCCGAGGGAGTTGTTTCTCCCTCGCCGCCCGAGCAGGCCCCGAGCGCGAAACTGACTGCCAGAGCCGCGACGGCCCACGAAGCCCGATCCGTAGAACTTGGCATGGTTCACCTCCTCCCCGGGGGCCGCACAGCCAGACGCGGCGGCGCCGACGGGCAGCACATGCGCACGAGCATACCGGAAGGCCGCGCGTACCGCAGCCTCGGAGCGCCGATGGCACGCGGGCCTAGAGCCCGCCCGCCGCGGCGCAGGTGTACCCTTCGGCGCGGCAGTCGTCGTAGCAGGCGGGTTTGGTGCAGGTCACGCACACGATGGCGTGCCGATAGGTGGTAACGCCGTTCGGGTGGCTCTTGGCACACTCGGACCAGCAAGAGGCCGTACCGCCACATCCGTCCACGCAATCGAGGAAGGCGCCGCACTCGGGATTGTCGCTGCACGCTTGCAGGGCAGCCTTGCACGCGTCGGTCGCGCAGCCTGCGTTGATGCAGTCGGCGCAGGTGGCGCCGGTGCTGCAGCTCTTGCACATGACGGCGCACTCGTCGCCGCAGGTCCCCGGGCCGCACACCACGCAGCCGAACATCTCCAGGTAGGCGTCCGCGCTCGCAAGATTCGCATCGGCGCAGTCCGCCTGGCAGTCGGCATCGCCCGCCCCTCATCCGGACATGCAGTCGTTCATGGCGTTGCACGCGGTGTTGTTGCCGCAGGCGGCCATCCTGGCCTGGCACCAGCCAAGGACGCAGCTTGCCTGGACGCATTGGGCGCAGTCAGGCAAGCTGCACGGCTCGGGCGCGGCCAGCCCCTCGCCCCCGGCGCCGCCGGCGCCTGCCGCTCCCGCGTCGCCGCCGTGCCCGGTCCCCTTCGCGCTGCGATAGCGTAGCTCGTCCACGCCCCAGAGGGCGTTGCACGACGCCGCCAGGCCAAAGGCGAGGAGCGCTGCGACCGCTGCGCGCCGCGGCGCAAGCCTCCGTGGCCGACGCCGGCGCGCCTCAGCCGGGTGGACGAACACCGGGGCCATGGGTCGAGTGTAGGCGCAGCGCACCCGCGCGTCACGGAGGTGCAGCGCGCGCCCTTCGCTCCCGCGGGCGAGGCCGACGGGGGCGCTTCGGGGCTGCGTTTCGGGGCTGGCGCGGCGGGGCGGCGTGCGCCCGGCGCGCCCTCAGCGCTGGCGTCGCGGCCGGCAGGGAGCTAGCGTCAGATGCAGGCTGCGCCCCGGCCCCGGGGCGACGCACCCTCGAGTGCAAGATGCTCGCGCCCACGCACCACCGGCAAGTCGGCCGCGCCGCGGCGGTATCCGTTCACGGCATTTGCACGCCAGCAACGACGGCTCGCCGAGTCGGCCGTGATCGCGGGGCAGGGGTGACGCGCCCGGAGGGCGCGTCGGGACCCCAACCCCGTCCCGAAGGGACGGACTTACGTCCGCGGGCCGGCTCCTCGCGTACAGGAGTACGCTCCGGGCCGGCCCTGTGGGCGCTGCTCCGCTTGCCAGTCCCGCCGCGCTCGCGGCCGCCTGACGAGCCGGGCGGGAGATGGCGTGAACGCGTACCCGCGGCGGCACTGGCTCTGCTCGGCCTGTCCGGCTGCAGCTTCCACTGGAGCCTGTCCGGCGAGCCGGTCCCTGCCTCGCCGCCTCCGGCTCCCATGTCTGCGGGCAGTCGCGGCGGCGCCGCGCGCGAGCCGGGCGCCGGCCGGTTGCGCGCGCTTCTCGTGCGCGAGCTGCGCGAGGTCGAGGCGGAGCTTCTTGCGGTCGCGCCCGAGGCCGACAGCGCGGCCGCCAAGGACGACGCGGCAGCCGCGCGCCGGCAGGCGCAGTGGGAAGCGCTCGGCGAGCGCCGGCTCGCCATCGCGGTGGCGCTAGCCATGCTTTCGCGCGGCGAGATCGGCGAGGGCGAGGACGATGCCACGGCGATCGCGCGTGCCGGCGTGCGCGTGCGGATGCTGCGCGCCGAGCGGCAGGCCGCCCGGGATGCGCTGGAGCGTGCCCGGAGCCTGGAGCAGAAGGAGGCGCTGGAGCGGTCAATCGCCGATACGTTCGCCCAGGAGCGGGAAGCCCCGCGCGAGGGGCAGGAGCGCGCGCGGCGGGCGAAGGCCGGGCCCGGGTCGGCGGCAAGTCCCGCCGCGAGCGCGGCCGCTGCGGTGGGGCGAGCGGGGATTCTTGGCATCCTCGGCAACCAGGGGGGCCAAACGGCGGATCTGTTGCCCGTCCCGAGCGAGCAGGCTCCGCCGGAGCCGCTGCCCGCGCCGCCGCCGGCGTTCGCTCCGTCGAGCCCGTCGCCGCCGCCCGGCCCTGCGCCCCGCGCTGCGGTCGTCCAGCACGCGCCCCCGCCCGCCGGGTTGATGGCGGCGGTGCAGGGGCAGCTCGGCGAGATGCTCCGCTGTCTGCCCGTCGAGTTGCGTCGCACCGGCGGCGTGCAGCTCAGCGTGCAGGCGCGCCTCGGCGGCGAAGGTGCCCTGCACGAGCCGCGCGTGCTGGCCTCCGAGGAGATCGCGCCGTCGGTGCAGAGTTGCATCGAGGACGCGCTGCGGGCGCTGCGCGCTCCGCCCGAAGGCGGGGGCGGCCGCGTCGTTTCCTTCTCGCTGTGGCTGGGGGAGGACCAATGAGCGCGCGCGGGGCTTCCCGGCGGGCTTGTGGTTGGCTGCTCGTCCTTGGCCTTGCCGGGCTCGGGTGTACGCACGCCTGGCGCCTGCCGCCTTCCTCCCCATCAGGCGAGAATGCAACGCCTGCCGCGTCCTCGGCGGCTGCTATGGGGCCGTCTCGCTGGCAGCGGATCCGCGCCGAGATCGAGCAGGAGCTGGCCGATCTGGAGCGCGAGCTGTGGCGCGCCACGGGCGAGCCGGCCGGGCAAGCCGGGGCCGCGGCCGCGTCCGCGGCGAGGACGATGGAAGAGCGCCGCCTCGTGGTCACGGTCGCGCTCTCGCGGATCGAGCGCAAGGAGCGCGAGCTCGGCGGCGGCGGGCGGACCCGCGCCCCAGCTCGTGGCGACCGGCTCGGGGCGGACGAGCGGGCCGAGTTGGAGCGCCTGCTGCGCGAGGCCGCCCAGGACGTGAGCGCGCTGCGGGCGGGGCGCGCCACCCGGACGCGTGACGGCAAGGACGGGGAGGCATGGAAGCGCGCTCCGGCGCACGGTTGGCTCAACGAGAAGCAGGCCGAGCGCGGTGAGGCCATCCAGACCGACGGGTCGCTCGACGACGACGTCGCGGCCGCCGAGCGCCCGCCTGCCCGCGAGCCGCCCGGCGCCCCGACCACGGGCGCGGAGCCCGACCAGACCGGTGAGGACTTCGGCACGCGGCAGAAGAAGGCGGGATTCGCACGGCCGGCGGCGAAGGCGGGCGTCGAGCCGTCGGCCAAGCCCGAGGCGGCGGCGGTCGTCGGAAGTGCCGCCCCGCCCGCCGGGGTCATGGCCGTGCTCACGAGCCACGTGTCCGAGCTAGCCGGCTGCCTGCCGGAGAAGCTCCGGACCGAGGGCCCGGTGCTGCTGCAAGTGCAAGCCCGGCTGACCGACGAGGGCCGCCTGCGCGAGATCGATCTGGGAGGGCCGGCGGATCTGCCGCCCAGCGCCGAGGCGTGCCTGCAAGACGCGCTCGCGCGCATCGGCCTGCCTGCGCCCGGGGAAGGCGGAGGGCGGCCGGTCGCGTTCACCCTATGGCTGACCGGGCCGTAGGGGCCGGAGGCATCATGTGCAGCGCGCGAGGCAGGCCGAAGATCATCGCGGTCGCGGGCAACATGGGAACGGGCAAGAGCAGCCTCGTCGAGTGGCTGCGGCAGCAGTTCGACATGACGCCCTTCTTCGAGCCCAACGACGAGAACCCGTACCTCGCCGACTTCTACGCGGACATGCGCCGCTGGGCGATGAGCTCCCAGCTCTGGTTCCTGGTCCGGCGCTTCCAGATCCACCGCAGCATCGCGGAGCGAGCCGA
The DNA here is from genome assembly GCA_016209145.1 of Deltaproteobacteria bacterium. GTDB lineage: Bacteria > Myxococcota_A > Polyangia > Polyangiales > Polyangiaceae > JACQWT01. The sequence continues at coordinate 20,262 of JACQWT010000184.1, forward strand.
GCACGATCCGCGACCGCTGGTGCAGGACCGCACCATCTACGAGGACGCCGAGGTCTTCGCCGCTCAGCTTCACCGGGACGGGAACATCGACGATCGCGACTGGGCTTGCTACCAGGACTTCTACCAGACGCTGCGTCAGGAGCTGCGGCCGCCCGATCTCATGATCTACTTGCGCTGCCCGCTGCCGGCGCTCATCAAGCGCATCCGCAAGCGCGGGCGCTCCTTCGAGCGCGCGGTGCCGCGGCGCTACCTGGGCGCCCTCGAGAAGCTCTACGAAGAGTGGTTCGGCCGCTACGAGGCGTCGCCCACCTTGGTCGTGCGCATGGACCAGCTCGACTACGTCGAGCGCCTCTTCGACCGGCTGGAGCTGCGCCAGGCGATCGCGCGTGAGGTGGGCATCGAGCCGCTGCGGGCCTGACCCTTGCCGGTCGATCTCGATCGGCGTATCGTTCTACCGAAGGGAGTTGTTGTCAGAGATGACGCCGCTGGGGGCCGGCTGTTCTACCAGGTCAGAGAATCGATGCGCTTCGGCACGGAAAACCGGCCGGTCAGGGCGAACGGGGTTGGGGCCCCGTTCGCGGGGTCTGGGGCGAAGCCCCAGCGTGGAATTCTCGCCGCGGACGGCTCGCCTGCGGCTACGGCGCGCAACGGCCGCGAGGCGTTGCTGCTTGTTTCGGCCCGCTCGGTTTCCGCGGGCGCATCCGTTCCGCCGTTGGGTTGCGGGCGAAGCCCGCGCTAGGGAGCGTGAGATGAGCGGAGCGCAGGAGCGTTCTGGTGGGCCTCCCCGACCGGACAGGCACGGCTCGGCGCAGGGGGAGGCGGCGCGCGCCGGCGCGAAGCCGCTGTGCCCGGAGGGCGCCGACGATGCGCGCGCCTACGTGCCTCCCACCACGCTCAAGCCGCAGCGCGCGCGGCCCGCGATCGAGCCGCAGAAAGTGCGCCTGGCGCCCGGGCTCGATCCCGGCGCCGAGCCGACGGCGCCTGGCAAAGGCGCCGTAGTGGCGCCGGCGGCCACCGCGCAGACGCCCAGCAGCCCGGGGCCGGTGGCCGAAGGTCCGCGGGCTGACGTGTTGCCGTTCCTGCCTCCGGGCGAGGCGCAGACCCCGGTGGCGGCGGCAGCCGATGTCGGCGTGGTGACGCCCGCCGGAGCCGCCACGCCGCTTGCGCCGCCGGTCGCAGAGCCGGCCGCGGCGGCGCCGCAGGAGGACGAGCCTGGCGCCGCCGCCAGCCCTTGGTCGGCGGAGCGCAAGCTCGACGCGGAACTGCTTCCGTCGGCGAGCTTCGCTCTCACTGCTGCGCCCGTGGTGCAGCCGGCGGTGGCGCTTGCCCCACAGGGGCCGCTTGCCGCCGTGAGCGAGCGCTCGCGGGCCATGTTCATTGCGGGGCTGGTGGTCGCGGCCGTGGCGCTTGTCGGAGTCATCGTCTACCTGGCGACACGTCCGAGCACGCGCTCCGATGATCCGACCTCGGTGCACGCCCGTGGCAACCAGGTGGACATCGAGGACGCTCCGGCCGCCTCGCCTGCGGCCTCGGCCAGCACGCTGCGGCCGACACAGCCCGCCGTTCGGACAAGGCCCAAGTCCGAGCCCGAGGACATCTACGGCGACGACCGGCCTGCGCTCAAGCCGAGCCAGCCCAAGTCCGGCGGCGGCAAGAAGGGCGGTGGCAGCGATCCCTTTGACGAGCGGCTCTGACCGGCTGTGGCGGGCGCGAGGTCAGGAATGACCCCGGCCAATGAGGATCGACGGACAGGCTTCTCGGCAAGTACAAGTTACTCATGTGAGTACATGGAGTTCTGATAGCCAGATTCAGGGTCGTAGTTGACCCAGGGATGCCCTTCCGGGGACGCATCGCCCGTGACGCCTGGCGGCGTTCGGGGGCCTAGGGGCCAGGGGATTGCAGAGAAGAAGGGAGCGCAAGTTTGCCCGCCGCTTGCCCGAGGTGACAGACTTGTACGCAGGCTCGCGGAGTCAGATGAGCAAGTGGCGACTAGGCGCGCACCAATGAGGCTCGGCGCAGATGGCTGAAGGGATCCCGCTCGTCGGCGTCGATATTGGCGCAACCTCGGTCAAGGTCTGCCAGCTCAAGGACACGCGCGCGGGCCTTGGTCTGGTGCGGCTCGGCTTCTCGCCGCTCGAGCCCCAGACGATCGTCGACCGGCACATCATGAACTCGTCGGCCGTGATCGAAGCTCTGGCGCGCACTTTCGCCAACGCCAAGATCCGCCAGAAGGAGGTGGCCCTGAGCGTCAGCGGCCAGTCGGTGATCAGCCGCAAGATCACCGTGCCGATCATGACGACGGCCGAGCTCGACGAGCAGATCCAGTGGGAGGCGGAGAACCACATCCCTTTCGACATCAAGGACGTGCACGTCGACTACGAGATCCTGCGGCGCCGCCCCGAGGCCGGCCAGATGGACCTCTTGCTCGTGGCCGCCAAGCGCGACGAGATCAACGACTACGTCCAGATCGCGCGGCAGGCCAAGCTCAAGCCGGCGGTCGTGGACATCGACGCCTTCACCATCCAGAACTTGTTCGAGTACAACCGCGGCCTGCCGCCCGATCGCACGATCGCCATCATCAATGTCGGAGCCTCGCTGGCTTCGATCAACATCGTCTCCCGCGGCACGAGCGCGTTTACCCGGGACATCACCAACGGGGGCAACAGCCTCACCGATCAGATCTCCAAGCAGCTCGGCATCTCCTTCGAGCAGGCCGAGCAGATGAAGTGCGCCAGCGCGGGACAGGAGGCGGGTGGCGGGCTGCCGAACAAGCTCTTCCAGGTGATCGAGCAGGTAAGCGACTCGATCGCGGGCGAGATCCAACGCTCGCTCGACTTCTTCCTCGCCACGAGCGGTGAGGAGCGCATCTCGCGCGTCTACTTGACCGGCGGCAGCGCCAACCTCCCCCAGCTCTCCTCCGCGATTGGCCGCCGGGCGCGTGTCTCCGTCGAGGTGCTGCACCCCACCGAGCGCATTGCGGTGGAGGCCAGGGAGGTGGACGCGGGGCTGCTCAACTCGCGCGCTGCCCAGCTCTGCGTGGCGCTCGGTCTGGCGCTGCGCCGGAACAAGGAGAAGCGGCAGTGATTCGCGTCAACCTCCTGCCGACGCAACGCGAGCGGCGCCGGGCCGCGCCGGAAGGCAGCCATCTCTGGCTGCTCGTGGTGACGGCCTTCGTGGTGCTGGAGATAGTCACCCTCTTCTTCTTCCACCAGACCAAGGAGGAGGAGCTCGCGCAGATCCAGGGCCAGGTCAACCAGCTCGACAGCCAGATCGGGGCAATCAAGGCCCTCGTCAAGGACCACGAGGAGGTCAAGAAGGCACTGGAGGAGCTGCGGGCACGCGAGGACGCGATCGCCAAGCTGCAGGCCGGGCGCCGCGGGCCCACCGCCGTGCTGCTCGAGCTGTCGCGCGTCCTGAGCCGCGGCAAGACGCCGACCATGGATCCCTCGGTCGCGACCGAGCAGGTGAGCTTCAACCCGGCGTGGGACCCGCGGCGCGTCTGGCTGCTCAAGTACCAGGAGGAGGAGCGCAACGTGAAGATCGAGGGGCGGGCGCGTGACGGCAGCGACGTGTATGAGATCGCGCAGCGCCTCAAGCTGTCGCGGTTCTTCAGCGATGTCGAGCTGCTCGCCGGCAAGCAGGAAAGCGACGCCAGCACCAAGAGCCAGGTCGTCGCCTTCGCGCTCAAGGTCAAGGTGCACTACTGATGGCTGACCCCAAGCCCAAGGCATCCGGCTTCTCTCTCGACCGGCTCTCGCTGCCGGGCAAGGTCGCCGTCGGTGCGATCATGCTCGTGCTGATCGGCGTCACCTACTTCGTTCTCTTCTACGGCGACGTGGAGAGCGGCATCGAGGCGGCGCGCCAGCAGCTCGACGCCAAGCGGGCCGAGCTGCTCAAGGCCCAGGAGTCGAAGAAGCAGTACAACCGCGACGTGGCCGAGAAGGCCCGTCGCGAGCAGCTCCTGGCCAAGCAGAAGAAGATCCTGCCGGACAGCTCCGAATCGCCGGCCTTCCTGTCGACCATCCAGAACGTGGCGACGGTTTCCGGTATCAAGCTCACCTCCTGGACGCCGATGGAGGAGGTGCCGGAGCAGTACTACGCCAAGGTTCCGATGGGCCTCACGCTGGTCGGCCGCTTCCACCAGATTGCCAAGTTCTTCTTCAGCGTGGGCGCCGTCGACCGCATCATCAACATGGAGAACATCGTCATCGGCGTCGATCAGCAGCAGGCGGCGTTGCAGATGAAGAAGGTGTACCGGGCCGGGCCGGGTGGGCTGGAGGAGGAGGAGCCGGGGAGCGACATCGCCGTCGAGTGCCTGGCTACGGCCTTCCGGGCGCTCACGCCCGGGGAGTCCGGCTCGCGGCGTGCCAAGCGCAAGGAGGCGGGGCATTGAAAGCGTTCTGCGCTGCTCGGGCTTGCGGGCGAGCCCGCTGGGGCTGGCGCTGCGGCGCCGCCTTGGCCCTGTGCGCGGCCGCCTGCGCTGGCGAAGATGCCGCGGAGAATGCCGCCCCGCCGCCTGCGGCCGAGTCGAGCGCCGCCCCCGCGGCGGCTGCGCCGGCCGCGCCCAAGGCGGCGACCACGGCGGTCGCCGGCGACGAGGCGGCCGACGGGGGGGCGCCGGATGCGACGGTGGCGATCGAGTTCAAAGAGGCCGACTTCATCGAGTCCGACGACAGCCGCGACCCGTTTCGCAGCTTCGCCAACATCTGGCTGCGGCGGGCCAAGGCCAAGATCGACGTGCAGCGCAAGGTGCTCGGCAGCCGCTTCGCGCTGGAGGAGCTGAAGCTCAACGGCGTCGTCACGCGCGGCTCGCGGCTGGCGATGCTCGTCGATCCGAACGGGCTGGGGTGGATCCTGCGCACCGGGGACTTCGTGGGCAAGGCCGAGATGGTTTCCACCGGCGGTCCCCAGGGCCAGGACGTGGCCATGAACTGGCGCGTGGACCGCATCCAGGAGACGGATGTCGTGTTCGTGCGCGAGGATCCCGCCCATCCGGAGATCCCGCCCGCCACCCGCATCATGTACCTGCACCCGCTCGAGGGAAGTGAGGCCGGCGAAGGGGGATAGCCCCGTACGAGATAGCCAATCGGACGGCGGCAACGACGGCGGCCGATCCATCCGCGCTGGTCCGGCATGAGCTTACGTCCTCGCGC
>JACQWT010000129.1 GCA_016209145.1 Deltaproteobacteria bacterium
TCAACTCGACCGCCCGCTCTCGCCACCCATCCGGCAACAGTCCTTCCACCACCAACCAGTCCACCCGAGGATCCTTGCTCATGCCCCGGCGTTTCGCCCATCCGCCGCCACTGGGCCAACTTTTCGCTTAACGCCTATGCCAGTGCAGCCTCGGGTGCCTGGGCGGCAGCACCAACTGCGGCGGCAAGTGCATCAATACCGGCGTCGACCCTGCCAACTGCGGGAGCTGCGGGCAGCAGTGCGCGCAGGGCGAAGTCTGCTCGGCGGGCCAGTGCAGCCTCGAGTGCCTGGCCGGCGCCACCAAGTGCGGCGACGAGTGCGTGGACACGGCGCTCGATCCCGCCAACTGCGGCGCCTGTGGCAATGCCTGCGCGCAGGGCGAACTCTGCTCCGCCGGCAACTGCGGCCTGGAGTGCGCCGGCGGCACCACCAAGTGCGGCAGCGCGTGCGTGAGCACGCAGAACGACCCGGCGCACTGCGGGGGGTGCGGCAAGGCGTGCGCGGGCGGCGAGGCGTGCTCCGCCGGCAAGTGCGTGCTCGCGTGCGGCCAGGGGCTCGCCAACTGCGGCGGCAAGTGCGTGGACACGCAGAGCGACGCCGCAAACTGCGCCGGTTGCGGCAAGGCCTGCGCCGGCACGTGCGCCGGGGGCGCGTGCCACAGTGGCCTACACCTCTGGAGCAAGCTCTTCGGGGACGGGAGCGACCAGTACGGCACCGGCATCGCCGTCGACGGCTCGGGCAACGCGCTCGTGACGGGGATGTTCACGGGCACCGTCGACTTCGGCGGCGGCCAGCTCGCGAGCGCGGGCGGCGAGGACATCTTCGTCGCCAAGCTCGACAAGGACGGCAAGCACCTGTGGAGCAAGCGCTTCGGGGACGCGAGCCACCAGGAGGGCCACGCCATCGCTGTCGACGCCTTGGGCAATGTGCTCGTGGCGGGGATGTTCACGGGCACCGTCAACTTCGGCGGCGGGATGCTCACGAGCGCGGGCAGCTACGACGGCTTCGTCGCCAAGCTCGGGCCTGACGGCACGCACCTGTGGAGCAAGCGCTTCGGGGACGCGAGCGACCAGCGCGCCTACGCCACCGCGACCGACGCCTCGGGCAACGTGGTCTTGGCGGGCTACTTCCATGGCAGCATCGACCTCGGCGGCGGGAAGCTCACGAGCGCGGGTGGCGAGGACATCTTCGTCGCCAAGTACGACAAGGACGGCGCGCACCTGTGGAGCAAGCGCTTCGGGGACGCGAGCGCCTACCAGGAGGCCTACGGCATCGCGACCGACGCCTCGGGCAACGTGGCTCTGGCGGGCCGCTTTTATGGCAGCATCGACCTCGGCGGTGGGAAGCTCACGAGCGCGGGCCACTACGACGGCTTCGTGGCTAGGCTGGGGCCTGACGGCACGCACCTTTGGAGCAACCGGTTCGGGGACGGGAGCGAGCAGACTGCCCAAGGGATCGCTACTGACGCCTCGGGCAACGTGGGTTTGGCGGGCCACTTCTATGGCAGCATCGACCTCGGCGGCGGCCCGCTCACAAGCGCCGGTGGCAGCGACATCTTCGTCGCCAAGTACGACAAGGACGGCAAGCATCTCTGGAGCAAGCGCTTCGGAGATGCAAGCGACGAGCAGGACGGCACCGGCATCGCCGTCGACGGCTCGGGCAACGCGATAGTGACGGGTGAGTTCCAGGGCACCGTGGACTTCGGCGGCGGGCCGCTCACGAGCGCGGATGGCGTGAACGTGGACGTCTTCGTCGCCAAGTTCGACCAGGACGGCCAGCACCTGTGGAGCAAGCGCTTCGGTGGTGGGAACGACCAGTGGGGCACGGGCATCGCGGTCGAAGGCTCGGGCAGCGCGCTCGTGACGGGGACGCTGCGTGGCACCGTGGATTTCGGCGGCGGCCAGCTTGCGAGCGCGGGCCTCGCCGACATCTTCGTCGCCAAATTTGGTCCCTGAGCGGGTCGTTGCAGCAGTAGAGGCCATCATGAGACCGACGTTTCGATTCCCGACGCTGTTCGTTTCGGCGTGCGCCTCCTGCGGCCGCGAGAGACGCGCCGGCCAGAAGGCCGCGTCGTCCAGCACGAGCGCCCGCAGCCGCGGGACCGCGCCCACGCCGGCCGGGCGAAGGCCCAGGGCCTCGTAGTCGCCGCCGCTCAGAGCCTGAGCAGGAATCGCCGGACCGAGCCGGCGCGGCGAGGCGCGAGCCGGCCTAGGCGCGGCCCCGCAGACATAGTCGAACACGACGGCCGGCGACGCGGATCGCCGATGCCGGCGACGGGAGGTGATTCCTGCTCAGGCTCTCAGGCACCAGTGCGCTCCGAGCAGCCGCTCGAGCTCGTCCCGCGGCGGGCGCCGCCGGCGACGAGCGGCCGACGCGCCGGCAACACGCCCGCGCGTCACTCACCGAGCTTGCGCCGGATCACCTCGAGCAGCGAGCGGAGCTGCGCCGGCGCCAGCCCGGCTAGGAACTGCTCCGGCGTAAGCGCGGCCAGGAGCCGCTCCGGCGTAAGCGCGGCCAGGAGCCGCTCCGGCGGCAGCGCGGCCAGGAGCCGCTCCGGCGGCAGCGCGGCCAGCATCTCGATCATCAGATCGTCGTAGCCCTCCAACTCCTCCATCTTGATCTCTTCCATGATCCCGTCTCTCCGCCATAGGTGAGCATGAAGCCAGCGGCGCGCCCCGGCCGCGATGTCCCTCCGCCGCCCGAAGATCCCCAGGACCTCGTCGCGGTCCGCCTCCGACACCTCCTCCAGAAACATCACACAGGCCGGGAACACCAACCCGGCAAGCGGCGCATAGCCGCGTTCGGACGCACCCAACTCGGCGCCGAGGAAGCGCACTTCCTCGCTCAGCGTCGGCGTCGAGAAGGGGACAGCGAGCACGAGAAGCAGCTTCGACGCCAGCCCGAGCCGGTCGCGCTCCAGCGCCGCATACTGCGCGCCGTAGCCGAGCAGCGTGCTCAGATCCCCCGGCCGCAGCGGCGAGGAGCGCGTCTTGAGCTCGATCAGAGCGTCGAGCCTGATGCGCGGCCACAGCTCGCGCACGACGCGAGCGTCGTCGGCCGCCGCCTCGAGCCGCCGGCGCAGCAGAAGGAAGTCAGCCCGTTGGGGCTCGTGCGACAGCGGCACCTCGGCCAGCACCTCGAAGGCCGCGGGACGCCGCTCCTGAAGCAAGGCGTAGAACATCAGGTGCCAGGCCGTGCGGGCGTGCGCCATCGAGGCCAGAATAGCAGCTAGCTCGCAGCGGTGTTAGCGCCCAGGGCACTGGCTGCCCCACGCTCGGCCTCGCGTTCCGGCACGGCGGCTGCGGCTCTGTCGTCGTGCGCGCCGGCGCAACCTCGCGGAAACACGTCGGCAGCCTTCCGACGAAGAGCCGTTTTCCTACCGGGACGGAGTCCAAGCGGACCCCTACCGGATGAGCCTCGACGGCTCGGGCCTGGAGAACCTAACCCAGACGCCCGGGGTCAACGAGTGGGGCGCGGATCAGTAGCGCGGCTCCTCGGGGCGGCGAGAGACGCGCAGGCCAGAAGGCCCCCTCAGGCGAGCTCGATGCCCCGCCGCTCGCAGAGGCGGGCGAGCTCGACCGTCTTGGCGAGCGTGACCAGCACCCGGCGCGGATCGCGCAGGCCGAGCTCGCGCGCCACCAGCTCGCACTTGTCCGCGAACCGCTCCACGTCCTCGTCGTCCGGCACCGACTTGACCTCGAAGATGCACGCTCGGCCGTCGCTGACGAAGATGTCGTACTCGGTACGGCCCGCAGGCCCCATCGTGCCTTCGCGGTCCTGCACCTTCTGGCGCAGCTTGATGGTCGCGGGATCGAGGTCCTTCATCTGCAGCGCCACGCGCAGCGTGCCGGCCACCGCGTCCTCCAGACTGCGCCCCGCACGGCGCTGGAAGCCGCCCACCACGATGCCGACCCAGTCGCGCGTGTCGCGGTCGCGCTGCTCGGCCTGATCGAAGCGGCGGTCCATGGCCGCCTGCAGCGCCTCGAAGCGGCGGTCCATGGCCTCAAAGCGGCGGTCTATGGCCTCGAAACGCGCGTTCGTGTCCAGCCGCAGCGCCTTGAGCTCCGCGAGCACTTCGGCCATCTCCCGGCGCGTCACGTACTGCTCCGAGAGCAGGTCGTAGAGCTGCTGGCGCAGCCCGGGCCTTTGGCGCAGCAGAAGCGGCAGCTTCTCCAGCAACGCCCTGGCCTCGTCACCAACCTCGGGCTCGGAAACGGCGCTCACGTTCCGATTCTAGCAGATCCGGCGGGGGCAGGTCGCGCGGGCGTCTCGCCTCTCATGCGAGCTCGATGCCCCGGCGCTCGCAGAGGCGGGCGAGCTCGACCGTCTTGGCGAGCGCGACCAGCACCCGGCGCGGATCGCGCAGGCCGCGGAGCGCCGCGCGGCGCGCGTGGGCCTCGTTGGTTGACCCGCGAGCCCGCGCGTCGCAGAATGGAGGGCATGAGGGTCAGGATCAAGGTCATGCGCGACGGCGCGGCGTGGGGCGCCATCGTCTCAGGCCTGCCCGACGGGTCGGCCGCGTTCGTTCAGGGCAAGACCCGAGCCGAGGCGGTGCACAACGGCAAGGTGGCGGCGTTGGAGGCCATCGCCGAGTGCATGCAGAGCAAGCTTCTTCTCTAGCACAGGCCGCAACGCTTCGCGCGTGACCCGTTCCAGCCACAGCCCGCCCACAGCTTGTCCCCTCTTCCCCAGGCCCCGAAAGCGGCCTTGTTCGCGGCTCGCGCCCGTGCGAGGGAAGTGCTGTGGGCGAGGCGACGCGATGCTCGAAGTCCAGCAGCAATGGCGTGAACAGGACGAAGCGGGCGATCGCACATGGACGAGGGCTGACTTGGAGCGCTTCGTCGAGCACGCCGACGCGGAGGTGCGAGCGTGGGCGCTGCGGCGGCTGACACTCCTTCACTCCGAGGCTGCGGCGGAGCCGGCCGTCCGGGCGCTGCGCGACCCCGCGCGCGAGGTCCAGAGCGCGGCGCTCCAGCGCATCGCGACGCTCGCTTCGCTCCCGGCCGACGCCTTGCGCGCGTACGTCGCGCGGCGCGACATCCCGCCCGGCCTACGGCTTCGGGCCCTCGAGCTGCTCGCCGGCGCCGGCGACGCGCGAGCCGGCGCCGAGCTTCCCGAGCTGCGCCGGCAGATCCGCGCGCGCTTCGGCATTCCGGACAGCCCGGCCGACGAGGAGGACGCGGACAGGCACGACGAGGCTCCGCTGCCCGAAGAGCCCGCGTTGCGCGAGCGCGCGACGGCTCAGCTCGGCAGGGCCAATCCCGAGGAGACGCTCGCGCTGCTTCACGCGCTCGAGCGCTGTCCCTGGCGCTGGGCCGCCCGGCTGCTTGGCGAGCGACTCGACGATCTGCTCGCGACGCCGGCTGCCGACGAGGTCTGGGACGTCGTGCTCGAGCTGGGCGACCCGGCCCTGCTCGACGCGGCAGTTCGCGAGTGGCACGCTGGCGAGCTTCATGTCGCGCACGCGGCGGTGTTCCTGGCGACGCTCGGCGACCGGCTCGCAAGCGTGCCCGCAGCGCTGCGCAAGGAGACCGAAGAGCATCGGCGCCGCCTCGGGGAGGTCGAGCGGCGCCTGCTGAGCGGCGAGGATCCGTTCGCGTGCGACGAGGCGCTCGCTCTCGAGCTCCGCTGCACCGAATGCGGGCGCACGTACACGTACGAGGTCGAGCGCGCTTACGTGCATCCCGACCTCGGAAAGCGCGATCGACCCCTGCCGGAGGACTGGGACGGCTTCGTCCTGTCGCGCATCATTGCGTGCAAGAGCTGCCACGCCGAGGACGCGTACGAGCTCACGGCGGCGGCGAAGCTGGGCCTCCTCGGCAGGCTTGCCGCGCAGGTGGCGCGCAAGACCGACCCGGAGGCGTGGCGCATCGTCCCGGCCGTGACGCAGATGTGGGACGGCACGCCGCTGCGCCGCCCCACGCAAGGGCTCCGGCACCTACGGGCTCTGTGCGAGAAACGGCCGGCCGAGACGGAGCCGTGGCGCAGGCTGGGCAACCTGTGCGAGCGCTACGGCCTGATGCGCGAGGCCGAGGACGCCTGGCAGCGCGCCGCGGCGCACGAGCACGAGGTGGAGGCGCCCTACAGCCTCGCCCGATGGCTTGGCCGCGACGGGCGCCCGGAGCAGGGCCTCGCCTTCGCGCTCAGGGCCGTCGAGCGGATCCCGGGCGCGAAGCTCGCGGCCGATGCGCGCGCGAAGATGGCCGACGCGCTCTGCGAGATCCTGCGCGCGGCGACGCCGCGCATCCAGCCGCCGCTCGCGCTGATGGCGACCTGGACGGGCGGGCGCGCGGGCGGCCGCGCTGTGGTCCACCTGAGCTCCGTCGATCTACGGGACGTACGCCGCTGGGACCGTCTCGCCGGGCTGATCGGCTCCGGCTTCTTCACGGCCTTGGGGTTCACGACGGATCTCCCCGAGGACGACGAGCCCCAACTCTTGCAGTTGCTCGACCAGGACGAGCCGGCTTCGTCCGCCCCCGCCGTGCGCGCAGCGCCCAAGGTCGGGCGCAACGACCCGTGCCCGTGCGGCTCGGGGCGCAAGTTCAAGAAGTGCTGTCTTCGCTGACCGCCGCTCCTAGCGCGGGCTTCGCCCGCAACCCAATGGTGAAACCGATGCGCCCGTACGAACGGAGCGGGCCGACGCCACCAGCAACGCCTCGCGGCCGTTGCGCGCTGTAGCCGCAGGCGAGCCGTCCGCGGCGAGAATTCCACGCTGGGGCTTCGCCCCAGACCCCGCGAACGGGGCCCCAACCCCGTTCGC
>JACQWT010000185.1 GCA_016209145.1 Deltaproteobacteria bacterium
AGCCCGAGAACAACGACGGAGGCCGAAGGCCGGAGTCATCCGCTTCGAAATACCGCATGGCAAGACGCCGGCATCATGGCAAGGCCGGCGCCCGGCGCGACGCTTCGCGGGCGGGACGCGCCGTCGATCCCGCGAAGCAAGCGGCGTGCCGGGCGCCGAGCGACCACGTCGCCACCACCACCCACCCTCTGAGCGCTCGCGCGCCCATGTGCCGACCACGTCGGCGCATCCGCCCAGCCCTTTGCGGCGGCGATCGCGCCACCCCGACTTCCGCCGAAGACCCGGATTTCCTTGATTGAACTAAGTTTACGAGTGGCGCAGTGCGTACCATCAACATCCACGAAGCGAAGACGCACCTGTCCCGCCTGGTCGATCTGGCCGCCGCGGGCGAGCCGTTCATCATCGCCAAGGCAGGGAAGCCGGTGGTCCGCGTCGTCCCGCTCGACACCCCCGCGCCAGGAATGGAGTGCCGGCTGGGCTTCCTGCAAGGCCGCCTGCGGATCCCTGACGACTTCGACAGCCTCGGAGCCGAGGCGATCCGCGTGGATTTCGAGGGCGGGCGGTGATCCTGCTCCTGGACACCCATCTGCTGCTGTGGGCGGCGGGCGATCCGGGTCGACTGTCCACGGAGGCGCGCACGCTGCTCTCGGACCCCGCCAACGAGCTGACGTTCAGCGCCGCCAGCATCTGGGAAGTCGCTATCAAGCTGGGACTCGGCCGAGACGACTTCCAGGTGGATCCACGGCTGCTGCGCCGCGGCCTGCTCGCCAACGGGTATCGGGAGGTGCCCGTCACCGGCGAGCACGCCATCGAGCTCGATCACCTCGCGACCCATTACCGGGATCCGTTCGATCGGATCCTGATCTGCCAGGCACGGGTGGAGGGGAGCACCCTGCTGACGACCGACGGTGCCGTGGCGAAGTACGGGGCACCCGTGCGCAGAGTCTGAGGCCACCCGCCAGCGAGCTCGGCGGGCGGGCAGGCTTGCCCGGCGCATCATCCTACATTGGCACCACGCTGCGCAGAGGGCGCGCCGCGCAGCGTGTTGCACAACTCGGACCCTGACTTCGAGGGTCGGCGTAGCGCAACACCTGGCCGCCCTGGACGGTCCCGGAGCCGCCTTCGCTCGGCGGTTGGTGGCCGCACCGATGCAAGCGCCGGTACCCGTTCACGGCATTTCCGTGCCAGCGACGACGGCTCGCCGAGTCGGCCGCGATCGCGGCTTTCGTCCTCGGCCCGGGTCCTCGCGTACAGGAGTACGCTGCGGCCCGGGCCTCCGGGCGCGCTCATCGATCCGCAGGTTCTTCGCGCGGCCTTCCGGCGTGGCGTTGTCGGCGATGGGCTTCTCGGGTCCGTAGCCCTTGGCGGCGAGCCGCTTGCCCTCGACGCCTCGCTTGACGAGCGCGTCCATCACCGCGCGCGCGCGGCGCTGCGATGCCTGCTTGTTGGCGGCGGCCTTGCCCTCGTTGTCCGTGTAGCCCTGCACCTCGAGCTTCTTCAGCTCCGGGTGGTCCTTCAGAAGCTGGGCCACCGCGTCGAGCAGGGCCTCGCTCTCGGGCTTGACGACGGCGTTGTCCGCCTCGAACACGACGGGCTCGTTCAGGGCAATCTGGTCGTCCTTCAACTGAGCGCGCGGGCAGCCGCTCTTCGCCGGCTCCGGGCTCTCGATGCCCTTCTCGCCGGGACAGGCGTCCCGGTCGTCGCGTATGCCGTCCCCGTCGGCGTCGCCCGGGCAGCCACTTTGCGCCGCCTCGGCGCTGGCGATGCCGGCGATCTCCGGGCACGCGTCCTCGTCGTCGAGCACCCCGTCCTTGTCCTTGTCGCCCACGGGCGGGCAGCCGTTGCGCTTCGGCACCGGGTTGGCGGCGCCCGCCACCTGCGGGCACGCGTCCTGGCCGTCGGGAACGCCGTCTCGGTCGGCGTCGGGCGGTGGGGGCGGCGCGGGGCAACCGTTCTTGGTCGGCTCCGGGCTCGGCGCCCCGGCGAGCGCCGGGCACGCGTCGTGCACGTCGGGCACGCCATCGCGATCGGCGTCGGCCGGCGGCCGCACCGGCTGCACCGCGGAGCGGCCCACGTACTCGTAGCCATTGATCGCGTTCCAGCGCCAGTCCTCGTACACGCCGCAGACATCGAGCACGATGTCGTGCCCGCTCTCGCGCACGAGCTTGATCTTGTCCTCCGGGCAGCCGCTGCGCAGCGAGGCATAGGGCACCGCCCGCTGGTAGGTCGTGCATGCCGCCGCGCCCAGCGCCGCCACCGAGAGCAGCGCCGCGATGATGGTTGAGCCTAGCCGGTTCATTGCGCTCCTCGCCTGGGATCTCGCCGTCCGAGCCCGCCGCTGGGCACCTCGCCCGGCGCCTGGCCGACGGCGACCACGGCCGGAAGCTAGTCCAGCCCGGGCCCCACGCCAACCTCCGTTGGTAACCGTTCACGCATTCTCCCAGCCGGCTCGTCAGGCGGTCGCGAGCGCGAGCGCGCCCGGAGGCCCGGCCCGGAGCGTACTCCTGTACGTGAGGGGCCGGGCCGAGGACGTAAGCCGCGATCGCGGCCGACTCGGCGAGCCGTCGTTGCTGGCACCGAAATGCGTGAACGGTTGCCTCCGTTGTCGCACGGCGAGAGAGGGCCGTCGGCCGACGGCGCTGCCCGGGATCCCCGACCCCTTGCCGCTCCAATGATGACGGCATATGATAACATCATGCGTACCATCGTTGAACTCCCGCGAGAGCAGATCTCCGCGCTGGATGCGTGGCGGCGGGCACGCGGCGTGAGTCGCGCCGAGGCCATTCGCCAGGCCGTCGCACGCCTCCTGGGCGATGAGGATGCCCGTCTCGCCGCGCTCGACGCCTCCCGCGGGATCTGGGCTCGCCGCGTGGAGGATGGGCTCGCCTACCAGGAACGGCTTCGCGCCGAGTGGGACGGCCGGTGAGTTACCTCGTCGACTCCTGCATCATCATCGACCACCTCCGAGACTGCCCCCACGCGACTGCGTTCCTGCGCGGCGCGACCGCCCCGGCCATCAGCGAGATCACGTGGATCGAGGTGATGGTGGGCGCGCCCGACATCGAGTCCGAGGCGCCGTTGCGCGCGCTCCTGTCCGGGTTCCGGATCCTGCCCGTCGACCATGACGTGGCTGAGGAGGCCGTGCGGCTGCGCCGCAGTCGTCGCCTGCGGCTCCCCGACGCGCTGATCCTTGCCACCGCGCGCGTGCATCGCCGCACGCTTGCGACACGAAACACGAGGGACTTCTCGCCGGACGATCCCGGAGTCGCAGTCCCCTACCGCCTGGCGGCAACGAGCCCGCGCAGCGCGTAGCCCGAGGCAGGGGCGCCGGTGACCGGCGCTCGGTCATGGTATGCGTTCACGCATTGCGGCGCTGGCAACGACGGCTCGCCGAGTCGGCCGCGATCGCGGGGCAGGGGTGACGCGCCCGAAGGGCGCGTCGGGACCCCAACCCCGTCCCGAAGGGACGGACTTACGTCCTCGGCCCGGG
>JACQWT010000018.1 GCA_016209145.1 Deltaproteobacteria bacterium
CGAAGCGCCGGCCTGGGCCACGAAACCGACCAGCGTTGCGAAGATGTGCACCGCCGGGCACCGGGCGGCGGGCGCCAGCTACCTGCCGAACACCACTGGCCCCCGCTGGCGACGGCGGGCGGCCAGCGCCAATCAAGCGTGTACGTCGCCCCAAGCGGCGGCAGCCCCGCCTCAGGTTCGCGATGTCCCAGGGCAACAGTCGCTTTGGCCGTCCTGGCGTAGCCAGGCCACGAAGCGCCTGAGCCCTTCGTCGAATGACGTGGCCGGCCGGTAGCCAAGATCGCGCGCGGCGGCGTCGATACAGGCCAGGGTGTGCGACACGTCGGCCGCGGGCATGGGCGCGCGCGCGACGCGCAAATCGGTCCCGACCGCCCGGCCGATTCGCTCGATGAGCTCCCCCAGCCGAACGGGCCGGCCGCTTCCCAGGTTGTAGGTGGACAGCCCCTCGGGGGCGCGATCGAGCGCCGCCATCGTACCCGCCACCGCGTCGTCGATGTAGGTGTAGTCGCGGCTGCTCTCGCCGTCGCCGAACATGGTGATGGGCTCGCCGCGCAGCGCCGCCTGGCAGAACTCGCGGATCGCCATGCCGGGGCGCTGGCGCGGACCGAACACGGTGAAGTAGCGCAGCACGCACACGCTCAGGCCGCGCACGCGGTGCATGGCGTGCAGCACGAGCTCGGCCGCGCGCTTGCTGGCCGCGTAGGGGCTGGCCGGCACAACCGCCGGATCGGTTTCGCGGTAGGGCGGGGGCAGCCCGTCGCCGTACACCGATGAGCTCGAGGCAAATACCAGGCGGCGCACGCCATGCTCGGCCATGGCGTGCGCCAGCCGCGCCGTCCCCTCGACGTTGACGCGCTGGTAGCGCCACGGCTCCTGCACGCTGCGGCGCACGCCGGCCAGGGCTGCCAGGTGGATGACCGCAGCCAAGGGGCGGCCGCCGAGCAGCCGGTCCAGCAACTCGGGATCGAGGACGTCGCCCTCGACGACGTGGCAGCGTCCGCGCAGCCTGTCGAGATTGCGCCGCTTGATGGCCACGTCGTAGCCAGGGTCGAGGTTGTCCAGGACGGCCACCTCGTCGCCCCGTAGGGCGAGCTGTTCGGCCAGATGGGAGCCGATGAAGCCGGCTCCCCCGGTGAGCAACAGTCTCATTGGCCAACCTCAGCACAGATTGCCGCCGCTGGCGAGCGGGCTGTTGCCGGCACCATGTCCGGCAACGGCTGCTCCCAGGCACCGCTCGTACGCCTCCACCGCGGCGTCGACCGAATGGTGGCGGCACACGTACTCGCGCCCGCGCCGGCCCATCGCGCGACCGACTTCCGGCTCATCCCGCAGGCGCCGAATGGCGCTGGCCAGATCCTGCGGATCGTCGGGCGGAGCGACCTCACCGCACCCCGTGCGCGAGACGAAGCCGGCCACATCGCTCCCTTGCTCCACGCACGCGATGATTGGTCTCGCGACGGCCATCGCCGAGTAGATCCGGGAAGGGAACGACAGCCCATCAAGGCCGCGGCGTAGCGTGACCAAGCAGACATCGGCGCAGCGGTACAGGTCCGGGACCTGGCGCCCGGGCAACAGCTCGTGGAACGAGACGTTCGCCAGCCCTCGCTCCCGGGCGACGCCCTGCGCCCGCCGTGCCCAAGCCCCGCTCGCCACGAACGCGAAGTGGATGTCCTCGTCCGCCCCAAGGATCGCGGCGGCCTCGAGGATCGGCTCCGTCGGCTGCGACCAGCCGATGTTCCCGGCCAACAGGACCACGAACCGTCCGCGCCATCCCATCGCCCGCGCCAGCTCCTCGTGGCGCGGGCCGGGGCTCAGCCGGGCGGTGTCGACGAAGTTCTCGATCAGATCGATCCGGGCCGGCGAAACCCCTATCCCCGCCATCCTCTCCCTCATGGCCGGGGAGACCACCACCACGCGCGCCGCCTGCCGGTAGATCTGTCGTGCCGCCGCGCGCGCCACGCGCAGCACTACTTCGCCCCTCATGGCCCCGACTGCGGCCGCAATGTCCGGGTAGAAGTCCTGGGCGACGTACACGAACGGCGCCCCCTTCACCCGCGCCAGGGCCAAGCACACGGCCGCGTTCGTGACGGGCGGCGACAACGTCAGAATCACGTCCCGCGCCGCCCCGGCCATTCCCCAGGCGGTCGAGGCCAGGTGGAAGGCCAAGTAGGTGCCCACGCGGTCGGCCCACGCGGGCAGCTTCCCCGCCGGCACCCAAGTCCGGGTCACCAGCACTCCCCCCTCCGGCCGGCTTTGCGCCAGCTTCCCGGCGTACGGCGCCTCGACTTCGCTCTGGCGGTAGTGAGGTATCGCCGTCAGGACGCGCACGTCGTGCCCCTTCGCGGCCAACCCCTCCGCCAGCGCCGTGACGATCGGCGAGTTCGCATCGCGCGAGGGAGCATAGTAGAGGGAGACGATCAAGATCCTCAAGGCGGATCCCTCACGCGGCAGGCCGCCAGCTCATGCCGGGGCGTCCCTTCGACCCCGCCCCGACCTTGCCGCTTCCTCGCCGCCGCTGTCCGGCTCTCTGAGCCCGATGCCCATCCGGCCCAGCATGGCCCGGATCGCGGCGCCATCCGCACCGCGCGAGCCTCGCAGCAGCTCGTCCACCTGTGCCGAGATTGCCGCGAAGTCCCTCAGCTCCGGCTTGGACACGAACACGCGCTCTACCGGGGTCGGTATGACGCTGTCGCCGTCCACGAGCAACTCCTCGTACAGCTTCTCCCCCGGGCGCAAGCCCACGAAGCGGATCTCGACTTCGTCCTCCCTGAATCCAGAGAGCCGGATCAGGTCGGCCGCGAGGTCGACGATCTTGACCGGCTGGCCCATGTCGAGCACGAACACCTCTCCCTTCCGGGCGAGCGTGCCGGCCTTGAGCACGAGCTGCGAAGCCTCGGGGATCGTCATGAAGAAGCGCGTGACCTCCGGGTGGGTCACCGTCACCGGGCCGCCCCGCTCTATCTGCTTGCGGAACAAAGGCACGACCGAGCCACGGGAACCGAGCACGTTGCCGAAGCGCACACTGCCGCAGCGCGTCCCGCCGCCGCGCTCGGCGGCCTGCCGCACGATGAGCTCGGCCACCCGCTTGGTGGCGCCCATGACGGACGTGGGGCTCACCGCCTTGTCGGTAGACAGCATCACAAACGTCTCGGCGCCGCACTCCACCGCTACATCGACCACGTTGCGCGTGCCCAGAACGTTGTTCTCGACGGCCGCGGCGGGGTTCTCCTCCATGAGCGGGACGTGCTTGTACGCCGCGGCATGGATGACGACCTGCGGCCGGAGCGCGCGCAGCACTCCCGCCACCTTCTCGCGGTCCCGCACGTCGCTCACGCGCACCACGACCGGGAGATTCGGGAAACGCCTGGCCAGCTCCCCGGCCAGCACGAACAGGCCGTTCTCGTCCTTGTCGAAAAGGACGAGAACCGCCGGCGCGAGATGAGCGATCTGGACGCAGATTTCGGAGCCGATGGAACCCCCCGCGCCCGTGACCAGGACAGACTTGTCGCCATAGACCGCCTGCAACAGCGGGTCGTCGCGCGTCAGATTGGTCACCGGCCTGCCCAGCAGGTCCTCGATCCGCAGGTCGCGTAGAGCCGAAACCTGCGTCCGGCCCGAAATGAGATCGGAGGCGCCCGGCACCGCGACCAGCTTCACGTCGAGCTTCCGGCACGTCTCCAGCACGCGGCGCTTCGCCGCCAGGTGCAGACCGGAGATGGCCAGAATGGCCTGGGAGAAGCCGTGCGAGCTATGTAGCCGCGCGAGGTCCGCGAGACGGCCCAGCACTCTCTTGCCTTCGATCTCGGTTCCCAGCTTGGCCGGATCATCGTCGACGAATCCGATCTGGACCATGTTGAGCCGCGGATGCAACCGTATCTCATTGGCTAGGGCGCGTCCCAGGGCGCCGGCGCCGACGACGATCACTCGGCCCGCCGACTCGTCCACCGGTACGACGTTGGCGCCAACCGTCTCGTTGAGCCAGCGCCGCAGCGCCCTGACTCCGACTATGCCGAGGAAGGTCGTCATACACTCAAGCGTTATGACACTCACCGGCATCCGGTAGTACGGATTGGTTCCGCGATAGAGATATCGAATGGCCAGGAAGGCCAGCGTAACGCTTGCCACCGACTTGAGGAACCGCCGCACGTCGTATAGCGAGATGTAGCCCCACACCACGTTGTACACACCGAACACCAGGTTCATGGCGAGCCGGGCAATCACGGTGTACGGCAGCAGGAGAACCATCTGCTTCCAGTGTTGCAGGGGGATCTCGAACTCGAAGCGCAGGTGGAACGCCAGCACGAACGACACGGCCGCGATCGCGGCGTCCACCGCGAGCTGGCCGGGCCTTCCCAGCCGGCTGATCAGTCCCTGGAAC
This sequence comes from Deltaproteobacteria bacterium, assembly GCA_016209145.1. GTDB lineage: Bacteria > Myxococcota_A > Polyangia > Polyangiales > Polyangiaceae > JACQWT01. The sequence goes on from JACQWT010000018.1 coordinate 4,379, forward strand.
GTGACGTACACCGTCGCGAAGATGATGCGCAGGTCTTCCACGAGGCTGCCGCGGCGAAGGTAGAGAAGGCTGAGCCTGACCTTGTCGGGCAGTATGCGTTCCCGGTAGGCACGCTGCGGATCCGCCGAGCCGGCGAGCACGGCGCCCTCGTCCCGGTAGGCGAGCGAGGCGTAGTCCGTGATCCCCGGGCGCGCCGCGAGCATCTGCTGGTGCTCTTCGGACGTCAGATCCAGGTTCTCGGGCACCTCGGGCCGCGGGCCCACGAGCGACATGTGGCCCGCCAGCACGTTCCAGAGCTGCGGGAACTCGTCGATCTTGTAGCGCCGGAGAAGCGCGCCGAGGCGAGTGACCCGCGGATCGCCGGCCACCGTGATTGGCGGCCCCAGCCGGGGCGCGTCCGCCACCATGGTCCGGAACTTGACTATCCGGAACCTCTCGCCGCCGCGGCCGAGGCGCAGTTGCCGGAAGAAGACCGGCCCAGGACCGGACAGCTTGACCAGGATCGCCACCACAGCGAACACCGGCAACAGCGCGAGGAGCGCGACGCCCGCCACCGCAATGTCGAAGAGTCTCTTGGTCATCGGAGCCCTGACTCCTTTGCGGTCTCCCGGTGTAACCGTTCACGCATTCCAACACCCGGCTCGTCAGGCGGCCGCGAGCGCGCGGCGGGACTGGCTAGCGGAGCAGCGCTCCGGAGGCCCGGACCGCAGCGTACTCCTGTACGCGAGGACCCGGGCCGAGGACGTAAGCCGCGATCGCGGCCGACTCGGCGAGCCGTCGTTGCTAGCGCCGCAATGCGTGAACGCATACCTCCCGCTCCGCCTCAACGGACGGCCGAGCCTCCTGGCCAGACCAGCGACTGCATCATCGGGGTCACCGCCACGGTTGTGTCGATGAAAGCATCCAGGGCGGCAGCAATATCGGCCTCCCAGGCAGCGCCGCTGTCCCCGAGGTTGTTCCTCTCCGCGGGATCGCTCGCCAAGTCGAAGACCAGGCGCGAGCCCGTGATGAGATCGCGCAACTCGCGGTGGCCGCGCCAAGTCACCCCTACCCACGATCTCGCGCGAAAGGGCTGTGACCAGGCGAGCTCGTGGAACAAGGCGCGCTCCGGATCTCCCCTGCCCGCCATCATGGCGGGCAGGAGGCTGCGCCCCGTCGTTGTGCCGGTGGGCGGGAGGCCCGCCAGGTTCAGGATGGTGGGGTAGAGATCGACGAGGCCGACGGGCTCTTTGACGCGCGACGGCTCGATTCCCGGCGCGTGGACGATCAACGGGACGTGGAGCATCTCCCGGAACAGCCCGTGATGCACTCCGGGCGGACAGTGCTCACCCAGACCCTCCCCGTGGTCGAAGAAGACGATCAGCACGGTGCGCCGGTCGAACGGCGGCCTGAGGGCCTCCTCGATCACCTTCCCGGCATACGTGTCCGTGGCGAGGATTTCACCGTCGTACAGGGAAACAGGATCGGGGCCGAACGACGGGAATCCAGGGTGGGGGAGATAGCGCGCATGCGGATCGTAGTAGTGGACCCACAGCAAGTACGGTCGGTCCACGGGCCGCGCGGCCAGCGCCAGAAGGGCTTTCTGAGTGACGAGCGGACCGGTGATGGCGGAGTTCGCGTCGCCCTCGCCGGGGCTCCAATCCCACGATGCGAAGCCCTGGCTCCAGCCGCTCGCCGGGTCGAAGAGGCGGTGGCTCAGGATGGCTTGGGTCAGGTAGCCGTGCTCCTGGAGGGCCTCGGCGAAGAGAACGTTCTCAGGGAGGAGCAGGGCGAGATCTCCTTCCCCGGTTCGCCGCAAGTCGTTCCGGTGAAGGCTGCGCCCCGTGAGGACCGAGGGCACCGACGCGGCGGTTCTCGGGCCGGGAGCCAGGGCGGTCAGGAAGGTAGTGGAGCGCGCGGCAAGCCGATCGATGTGAGGCGTTGTCTGGCGCGAGTAGCCGTAGGCCGAGACGTGGTCGGCGCGCAGGGTGTCGATGGATACCAGCACAAAGTCCGGCCGCGTCGGCCACGCGGCGGGCAGCGGGCCAAAGCGAGGGTCAGGCGGAGCGCGCCGCGCAGCGTCGCCGCCGGAGCAGTTGTCGTCCCGGCCGTTGGCCGGCACCTCCCTGGCCGACGGAGAGATCGTGGCGTCCCAGGGTGCGCAGTCCCGGCCCCCGAACAAGGAACCGTGGCCGTCGCCGTCCACGTCGCTCGCCCCCTGCAGCGCGGCCACCATCGCGGCGCCGAGCAGCCTCTCGGAGAGGACCAGCGAGCGCGGTCCCGCCAGCGAACCAAGACCCGCCAGGCCCACGACGCAGAGCCCGAGCACGATGAGTCCCGGCCACCGCCGCACCGGCCATCCCGGGGCGAATGCCGCGGCGAGCACGGCGAACACCAGGACGAGCGCGCCCGTGACGGTGATCTCGACCAGCGGCTCGGCGCCCGCCCCGACGATGGCGGGACGGGCGCGCCACCACGCCCCCACCGCCGCGGCAAGTATCAGGGCGCAGCCGAGCGCCAGCACGTTCGCGAAGCTCAACGCGCGGGCGAGCCTCCCGCGGTGCGGCCGGGCCCGAAGCGCCCGGCGCACTCCCGCGGTCAGGAGCGCGGCGGCGGCCAGAGACGCGAGAGTGAATCCTATGGCCAACGCCGCCACGTACTCCGGCGCGTGAAACCTCGTCGCGACCCAGCGGACCGAGAGAAACGAAAGAGGGACCGCCACAGCCCCGCCGGCCAGCGACGCGATCAGCCACGAGCTCCTCTCCCGGTCGGCCGGGGCGCCCACGCCCCCGCCGGATCCGCGCACCCACGCCACCAGCGCTCCGGCCGCGCGCCGGCTCGATCCGGCCCCAAATGCGAGGTCGAGAAGCCAGTGCCCGACGGAGCTCAGCAGAGCACCCACCAGGCCGTCGGCGCACGCCGCCAGCGCGAGGCCGCCCAGCCACGCCGCCGTCCTGCCCAGCGCACGGACCTCCAGCAGGTACGCCGTCAATCCCACGATCCCCCCCGCCGCCCCGCCGGACAGCACCGCCACGGCCGCGGTTGAGACCCGAACAGAAGGAGCCGGCACCGGCGAATCGCCCGTCATCCTACGCCCCCCTCGCGCCCGGCATCACTGCCGACCCGCCGCTCGGTTGCGCCAGCGCCCCCGACAGCCCCGGTCGAGCGGTGACCCCCCGCCGCGCCTCCACAACGTACAGCAACCCGGCTCCCAACATGAAGCCCAACTCCGGAGTCAGGTTCACCCCCGTCGCCAGCCCCCCCAAGATGAAGGAGACCAGGCCGGCCAACGGGAAGCGCGACACCGACCAACTCCGCAATGCCGCCCCTACCAGGCTGACCAGCCACCACCCATAGAAGACCAACCCCACCACTCCCTGCTCGGCCAAGATGCTAAGCAGGATGTTGTGCGTCGGTAGCCCGATGGGCACTCTGGCCCTGGCCGATTGATAGCCCCGCTCCAGCGCACGGACCCGATAGTTGCACGTGCCCACGCCGAAAACAGGGGCCTCCCGGAAAACATCGACCGCCAGCTCCCCCAGAGAAAGGCGCCCCGAAGTTCGCGCCTCCAGCTCCGTTTCCGCCGCCAGCGCCTCCTTATACCGGCCCACCGCGCTCACGCTATGCGTCTCCGTGAGCGACACCAGCGCCCAACCGAGCATGGCCGCCACCACGATCACCGGCCACACTCTCGCCGTGGCTCGCGCAGCCACCACCAGAAGCCCGGCGGCTGCCGCGAACACTGCCCCCCGCGACCCGGTCAGCGCCAGCGCCAGACAGATGACGCCCAGGACAAGCACCGCCGCCGCCGCGTCGTTGAGCCCCGAGGCGTTCCCGGCTGTCACAGTCCCGTCCGGTTTGAAAGCCGGCGGCAGTTTCGCGAGGGTGTCTTTCGTTGTTCCGAAGCGGGGATGCTCATCCG